>CAZGOT010000076.1:0-7344 GCA_964527495.1 uncultured Haliscomenobacter sp. | reverse complement strand
ACCTGACAATCAAGCTGTGCCTAAAATGAAGTTAAGTATCGAAGAACACGCAAGGTTACTCGATGAAAACGCACACCTTATAGAGCAGGCATTCCAGAAAGCAAATGCAACATTGCCAGATGAAGTTAAGAATCATCCGCAGGTGATAGCCATGATGAAGGCTCCGGTGCTTACCCTCAAGGAAATATACCGCGATCCCAGCGGGTATCTTTCCAGGTTAGAAGAGGAAACACTTAAAGAGCTGAAGAAAAGATAGTCAAATCAAGCATTGCAAGCGATAATCCGAAAAGGAAAAAAATAACATCAATGAAAAGAGGTTTACTGATTATTGCGCTTTTACTAGCTATTGCACCGAGCTTAACGGGGCAAATAAAAGGGGAGTATCTGGGAGGCTTCAACTTCCAGGCTTTAGCCAGAAATGCCGTGGGAAAGTTGATGCCGCAGGAAGCTTTGGAAATGCGGGTGTCTCTGGTAGAGCAAGATGGCGCATCAAAAAACACCCTTTATTCAGAAACACATCGGGTAGTAACCGATGATCTTGGCCTATTTTCGCTTTCTGTCGGTAATGGAAATCCCCTTCAGGGCACATTCAGCGAAGTAAACTGGTCTTCAGGCCAGGTCTGGCTGGAGGTGGAAATCCGTTCTTCTGCTAAAGGCAACTTTCAGCTTTTACAGAGCACGCAGCTAAAAGCAGTCCCTTTTGCTTTGCATTCCAGGACGGCCAATCGCTTGTTGGAGCAGCCCAAAGTTGCCGATACCGAGAAAAGTCAGTCTATTTTTTGGCTTACTTCCGGAAATAGTCTCACCAAACCTGGTGAACACTACCTCGGAAGCCGGGACAGCCAGGATTTGGTGTACAAGACCAAAGATCTCTCCCGTGGAAAAATTACCAATAGTGGGCAGTTCCTTATCGAGGTGGATCCCAAGGCGATTACCGACGCGACCATCACGACCAGCGATAGCTTGAAAACTTCCTATCCGCTCACCGTCGAGGGGTCGAACAACGGAATTTATATCAAAATCAATGGATCCAGAAGTGGAGAAAACAAATTTCTGAGTTTTAGCGATGGTAGTTCAAGTTGGGGTGCAGTCGAAGGCCAAACGGAACAGGAACTGAAAGATACCTGGGAGTATAAACTCCGTGTGGCAGACTTCTCAGCTTCGGCAGCACTTTATGGTGAACTACTCGTTGCAGCGGTGGCTAGTGGGGCCTCCAATACAACTGCATACGTTTGTGTAACTGGAACCATTATTTTCGCCTGGCAGGGACCAGGCTACCTTGCACAAATGGTGGGAGATGGTTTGACCTTCGCTGCCACCGCGTCAGGCGCGGCAATTGCCCCTACCGAATTGATTCAATGGGTTAAAAATAATAAAACGCAACTCGGAGTTTCCTACTCTTCTGGTTCGGCAGATTATGCAGAATGGCTGGAGCGTGGCGAAGGAGAACGCGACCTGCAAATCGGTGAAGTCGTAGGGGTGCATGCTGGACGTGTACATCTCAAAACACAGGGGGCAGAGCGGGTGATGATTGTGTCCACCGCACCCGCTTTCCTCGGCAACAAACCTAATGCGGAGGAGGAGTATCGGTTTGAAAAAATCGCTTTTGTCGGTCAGGTCAACGTCCGCGTAGCAGGTCCGGTGCGCTCCGGGGATTACATCCTTCCTTCTGGGAATAACGACGGCCTGGGAGTTGCAGTCCATCCCGAAGATATGGACTACGATGATTATCCACAGGTGGCTGGAATTGCGTGGGAATCAGCAGCAGATAATCCGGTCAATATCGTTCGGGTAGGTGTTGGGTTAAACCGCAATGATCTTGTACCAAAAGTGGCCGAAATTTCAGGAAAAGTCGATAACATCCTCGCTTATCTGGAGGGTAAAGCGCCTCTGCAGCGTACGGTAGAAACCTCAGCGAGGCGACTAAGCCAGGCTCCAGAGCTCAAAAAGCTGATGTCCGATGAAGCATTCGATGCCTTTATAGAGCAAAATGAAGCGCTCTTGAAGTCGAGATTTGCTGAGATGGAGGAACAAATCAAAGCGGCTGGCGGTACGGTAAACGACCCTTTGCTGGCCGAAATGATCCAGGATCCCGTCAAAGTAGCAAAGGCCATGCGTCGGGATCCTAAACTTGATCGATTGTGGGCAAATTTCGACCGTGTGCTCCAGTCCCAAAAACAATAAGAATAGTTTCAATGCCAGGATAAGCAGCAGAAAATCATATAGCCCCTAAAGCCCAGTTCGCTTTTCAGTGTGGACCAAGGTGTATTCAAATCGCCTGCTAGTGTGGAAACACTATGCGGGGGGATACTTCTTTGCCTATAGGTTTTTTTAGGCATTGCAGCGGGTCAAGTATTAATTCCTGGGTTAGGGAGCCAGATTTATTCATGTGTGCAGGGTCGAAACGTCGAATCAGACTATGAAAGGAATATTGGGATAGGTGATGATAAAAACGAAAAAATAAAAAGACGATAAGTGCAAATACTATACAAATCACAATTCTCATGATAATGACACATTATGTACCCGGGAATCAGAAGACTTTCCAAAAGTTAAAGGCCTTACAAAAATTCAGGGGACTTTTTCCTGAAGTTTCTGTAATGGGGGTATGGATCCTGGCCTTTTTGGGCTTTTTCGGTATTACTGGCCAGGTGTCAGGGCAGTGTCCCCCGGGTTCCGCAACCGCACCTTCGAATGCCACGAGTTGCAGTACTGCGAGTTTTTCAGCTGGTACTTCTGCCAACTGGTATTCTTTATCTGCCAATCCATTCAGGATGAAGCAGGTCAATAAAAACGCCGTTCTGTCTAATAATGTGAATCAACTGGAAGCCTATTCTTCTGGTGGTACCAGCTATGTTTTTGTTGCTACGACCCATGGCCTATACCGGTCCACTTCCCCTAATGATACTACCTTTACGGTTTTGGATACGGCAAGGGCCGCTAACGGGGTTTTTCATGATGGTACTAATCTCTATGTGGCCACGAGTGATGGTATTTTTAAAAGAGGGGCAGATGGCAGCGGGCCGGTAACGAACTGGACGACGGCAAATGGCCTCCCAACAAATACTGTGAACAAAGTATTTGTATCGGGTACTGCCATCTATGCAGCTACCAGTGCTGGCCTATACAAAAGTATAAGTGGCGGTACTTTTACGCAAATAGCGGGTATTCCGGCAATTAATATTTTCGATGTTTACAGAAAAGATTCGATTGTCCTGGCCGGTACGGGTTCAGGGCTTTACTATTCCCTGAATCAGGATTCCTCATGGACCCTTGCAACGAGCGCCAATCTTGGCAACTCGAGCAATTCTGTCCTATCCGTATATATCCATACCGATAAAACTTTATTCGCTGGTACTGCAGATGGTCTGAGTATTTCTTACGACAAAGGTAGCACCTGGGTAAACCGCAATACTTCTAATGGGCTTTCCGGCAATTCGGTCAAAGATGTTGTGGTGTTTAATAACATTATCGCGGTAGCCACCGACGTTGGCCCATCGTTTGGGCTTATCGGTATTGGAAAGTTATCGGTGAATACGCAATTTGTCGGGTTTAGAAATGGTCTCACCTCTTCCAATTTGTCGAGTATTCTGATACGTTCAGGTTCGTCGCGCAACTTGATGCTAGGGGTTTCAGGTGGGGGTATTGCGCTAACGGATTTTAACACAACGCCGACTCTCGAAGCTACAGGGACCTCTACCTTTTCCCCTGCGGTGAATTATGCCAATGCACAAAAGCGGTATTTTGCAGATTTCAGTTCAGGGCTTTTTACCTGCTTGACCCATCTCGTCAGGATTCCGGATATTGCACCGACCGTTATGAGCTCTGATTCTACAAGTGCGCCGAGTACCTGTGATGGGAGTTCCTTCGGGAGGATTGGTCTCAAGGGCATGGTGCCAAACCAACAATATTTTCTGCGGTATGCGATTGGCGGGGTGCCTGGAGATGGTATTCCAGCCAGCAATTCTACTATTACTGCTGATTCTACTGGCAGCTTTATGATTTTGCTCATAGATTCTGCAGGTACGTACAATGTACAAATTACCTCCCTGGAGGTAATTTCCGGGCAAACGGATACTTGTTGGACCTCGGTATCAATCAATTTACCTGCTCCTACACCACCTGCAGATCCCGTTCTGAACACTGGTGGATCAACGCTGGCCATTTGTTCCAATGGTGCCAATATCCTTGTGGATCTCAATCCGTCGGGGGGGATTTGGTCGGCTTCGGATATATTGCTCGCTTTTTCGAATGTAGCTCTTTCGTCGGCTGCGCCTGCAGATACAGCTGCAGCCAAGGATATCTACATGCCGGGTTCGACTCCCGGAAGCAGTGGATCCTACTGGTTTATTGTGCGCAATAGTACCACACGTTGTTTCAGTGATACGCTCAAGGTAGATTATACCGTGGCCCAGGCTCCTGTATTGTCTTGTGCTGGCACCACGGACGGGACGAAGCGCATTATGGTATCGGGGTTTGATGCTACAAAAGTGCCCAATTATACCGTGAACGTCTCCGGACCAGGTTCTGTAGTGGGTGGCTCGGCTTCCTTTTCGGGGAGCACCTATTCTTTTCAGGTCAGCGCATCAGGAAATTATACGGTATCTGCTGTGGACAATGCCTCGGGATGTACTTCAAACATCCTCTCTTCCTGTCCTGCAATTGAGCCACCTGCACCTAATGGGGGTATTGTGGCGGTGGCCAAACTTCAGACTACGGTATGTATCAATGGTTTCGGATCTGGCAACTACCGCAAAGTTACCAGGCCATTATGTACCTCTGATGGGTATAATGACGACCCCACGTCGGATTTTCCTGTAGGGCGTATCCGCGCACCTAAACTAGGTAGCAGTACCGGGAGCGTAGCTGGAGATGAGCTCGTAGAGATGCGTGGATGGCTGGAATTTGATTTATCCGAAATCCCCAAGGAAGCGGTAGTGGATCGAATAGATTACCGCGCCAAAACGGATACGCAGGCAATGACCTCTCCGGCAAAGACATGTGATGTGGAAATGATTTCCGCAACGGGCGATGTGCAGTTTGATGTGACACAGGTAGGCAGCGATTTCTACCCGCGTCCGGTAGGATATAACGATCTTGGCTTTGAGGATTTATATGAAACCAAATACGCTGACTTTACTATTAGTCGGGGTGCTATCGGATCGTACACAGATTTGGGTACTACTGCAGTATTTGATGTACAGAACCGGATCCGTTTTCCTGATAAGAAATTCCAATTAGGTTTACATTTATCCGGAAAAGACTTTGATGCGCCGGTGCTGCAATTCCATGGGATGATCTTTGCGAAAGCAGAAGATCATCAATTGTGCGTGACTTACCACCTGCTGGATTTTGGCGACCTTCCCGAAAATAATCAGCCGAATGGATACGACACCGATCTTGCAGGTAATCGCAAGGGGGCAAGCCACCGGATTGACCCGGTGAACATCAGCGGTGGGTCTGCACTGTTTTTTCCTCCGTTCATGTCCTGGGCCCTATACTTAGGCTTAACTCCTCCGGATGCCGAAGTGAATGGACTGCTGAACAGTACTTCTGTTGGGGACGATAATGATTTTAGTGGAGACTATGACCCGTTTCTGTTAGGTATTTCCATGGGAGGAAGGGGCGCATTCGATGATGAGGACCTTGATCCGATGGGTTTCACTGAAAGTGCGATTCCGGGGGTCCTCGTTGCTGGCGATACGGTACATTTCACTACTTTGGTGACTAACTTTTTACCGCGCGATGCCACTGTCTCCCTTTTTATTGATTGGAATGCAGATGGATTTTTTGACAGCAACACAGAGCGTTATATCCAAACGGGCTTTAAAGTACCATTTAATCCGGGGGACTTTTTCTCTGGTACCCAAAGTTCAGTGAATGGGAGCTTCGGGCCTACTTTCGAAAATATCATAGTTCCCAGAACGCTTCGACCAGGTAGAATCGGTGTTCGTGTGCGTCTTTCTACCGAAGGGGTACTGGATGCATACGGCGAAGCTGCGGATGGGGAGGTCGAGGACTTTTTCATAGAAACGCAGGGCGTGGATTTCGGTGATTTGCCGGATGCCACGACTGGTGTTGCAAAAGACGATTTTTACACCATATTTGCTAGCGATGGGGCGCGTCATGCTGTTCCGACAGCACCTGTTGTTTACCTGGGCTCGAAAATAGATTTTGAGGCAGAAGGGGCGCCTTCATTGGATGGCTTTGGCGATGATAATAATGTTGCACAGTCAGATGATGAGGATGGTATCGTATTCCTTACCCCAGTGTCTCCCGGTACGCCTGCAAAATTCTCCTGGTATGGGGTAAACAGCAGCATGAATCCTGCCACGCTGAGCGTTTGGGTGGATTGGGATAACGATGGTACCCTGGAGCCTATAAACGTCCTGAGCGGAGATATGACCCTGCTCGCCGGACAGACAATTACGTCAAACAACCGTAGGGTTATCACTTTTGACGTCCCTCTAACGGCTAAACAAGATGCGGGTCGGGTGCATTTCCGCTTCCGTTTTACTACTGCCTATGCTTATGGAGTTACTCCTTCGGTGCAGGGCCTTGCAGTAGATGGGGAAGTAGAGGACTATATGGTTCCGGTTCACAAAATCGGCAATATGGTCTGGGAAGACCGCAACCACAACGGGTTCCAGGATGCCGAGGAGATAGGTCTGGGGATAAAAAATGTACGGGTGGTCCTTCACCATGGTGGCGTGAATCCCAGTGCCGGGGAATTTGGGAAAGAGACGTTTGATGCTGTGCGCGACAGTACCCATTACGACCCGAATGCATCCGCATCCGGCGATAGGAGCTCGAATACGCTGGAAGACTATGTGATTGATACCTTGACGGCAGATAGTGGGTTATATGTTTTCAAAGGGATGATCGAAGGGTTCTACCAGGTCATTGCCGTTGATACCTTTGGCCTTACCCCAACGCGATATGACTGGATCCGTAATTTGACAGAAGAAGACCGCGACAGCGATGGCAAGCCCTTGAAAAATGCCTGGGAGATGGACACCACTGCTGTTGGACTTGCAGACAAATACCTGACGGGCATGCGCCGTCAGTCCAGGAGCCAGGAATGGCTATTGAAAACGAGTACAACGGGTACTGGCGAAAGGGGAATTCTCGATCAGCGCAATCCCTTTCTTCCCGATCCGAACGAGCACGGAGATCCATTTCCGGACAACCGGGTTGAACAACGCATAGATTTTGGTTATGTGGGCCTTGATTTCGGAGACTTACCGCAGCGTTCGGAGGCAGTCCAGGATACGCTCAGTCCCGCGACGGGCAATTTCTGGACGATAGAGAACGGTTTTGGTCCCGGTACGGATAAAGAAGGTC
>CAZGOT010000075.1:9669-12355 GCA_964527495.1 uncultured Haliscomenobacter sp. | reverse complement strand
TGACTACGGATCAGAAGGTTAAAGGTTCGAATCCTTTCGGAGTCACTTAAGTTAAATATTTTTGGCAACATTGCCCTGCGACAGGTTCCTGAAGCGAATGGTACAGAAGGGGGTCGCGGTACGGCAATCAAATCAACAACGATGGCTAAGGTCTGTCAATTAACCGGAAAACGGCCCATAAGTGGAAATAACGTTTCCCACTCTAACCGCAAAACGCGCCGCCGCTTTCTTCCCAACCTCAAAACAAAGCGCTTTTTTATCCCTGAAACAGGCGAATGGGTGTCCCTGAAAGTGTCTATGCATGCATTGCGCTCCATTGACAAGTACGGCATCTATGATTATCTCAAAAAATTGGAAGCAGACGGGGTCAACCACGGCGTTAAGCTCGGATAATCCTACCGCTGTTCTTTATCTTCAGACCAACCAATCTCCTGCATCATGGCAAAGAAAAGTAAAGGTAACCGCATCCTGATTATTCTGGAATGCACTGAACATAAAAAATCGGGAATGCCAGGTACTTCCCGCTATGTCACCGAGAAAAATCGGAAAAATACTCCCGATCGTCTCGAACTGACTAAGTACAATCCTATTATGAAGAAAAGGACTGTACATAGGGAAATTAAGTAAGGTTTCCGGTTTTTTTTCTCTATCGGGAACTTTAACGAGTTTCCCTTTGTATTGTAGATATTACATCAGAAAAGCCAGCGCCCTGGTCAGTCAGGTCATGCTGGAAAATCTTGAATATTCCGCAGTATTGCCGCCCATATCCAATGGTCTGCAAAATTGCACTAAAAAGATTGTGCTATGGCAAAGGTTTCTAAAAACGCAAGGGTAGCTCAGCGCGCCGCCAATGTCGGATCCGGTAAGGATTTCGTCAAAATCGTTGTTAGTGTAAAGGATCCCAAAACGGGTAACTACAGCTACAAGGTACAAATGGTACACAAAGACAAGAAAGACGATTTTCTCGCCAACTTGAAATAAGCGTTTTTTCTAAACGTCTGTTCCGACAAAAGAGGCTTTTCCTGTTGAAGGGAAAGCCTCTTTTTATTTTGTCAAATATGGCGCTTTTAACCATAAAAGACGACCTTTGCCCAAGGTTGGGTTTGTCCCAGCCTCCCTATCGCCTATACCCTGATATTTCATTAACGATTGAAATAAATTGCTATGAGTATTTTTGGCAAACTCTTCTCCAAAAAAGAAAAAGAAGACCTCGATAAAGGGCTGGAAAAAACTAAAACAGGGTTTTTTAGCCAACTGTCCAGGGCAATCGCTGGAAAAACTACTGTAGATGAGGAGGTGCTGGACAACCTCGAACAGTTGCTCATTAGTGCAGATGTTGGTGCGGAAACGACTTTCCGCATAATAGACCGCATTGAAAAAAGGGTGGCCCGCGATAAGTATATGCACACTGCAGAACTGAACCACATTCTCCGCGACGAAATCGTTCAGTTACTTTCCGAAAACCATACCTCCGATACCGTCTCCTTCGATTTGCCTAACGGACCTAAGCCCTACGTATTAATGGTAGTAGGGGTCAATGGAGTTGGAAAAACGACAACAATTGGAAAACTCGCCTACCAGTTCAAACAGGCAGGTAAAAAAGTTGTCATCGGTGCTGGTGATACTTTTCGCGCCGCTGCCGTCGGCCAGTTGGAAATCTGGGCACAACGGGTTGGTTGCGAATTCTTTAGCAAAGGTATGGGGGCCGATCCCGCCGCTGTCGCTTTTGAAACGGTTCAGTATGCCATTGCCAACAACTGCGATGTGGCCATCATTGATACCGCCGGACGCCTGCATACCAAAACGCCCCTGATGCAGGAACTTACCAAAATCAAACGCTCTATCGGAAAAAAACTCGAAGGGGCTCCTCACGATGTCCTCCTCGTCCTGGATGCTAC
Source organism: uncultured Haliscomenobacter sp. (assembly GCA_964527495.1). Taxonomy (GTDB): domain Bacteria; phylum Bacteroidota; class Bacteroidia; order Chitinophagales; family Saprospiraceae; genus JADJPL01. The sequence goes on along the minus strand of CAZGOT010000075.1, from coordinate 10,457 downwards.
AACCGGACAAAATGCCATCGAACAAGCCAAACGCTTCACCGAAGCTACCGAAGTTTCCGCACTCGTGCTCACAAAACTCGATGGTACGGCAAAAGGCGGCGTAGCCATAGGTATTACCGATCAATTCAAAGTGCCAGTGAAGTATATCGGAGTGGGCGAGGGTATTGAGCAGCTACAAATATTCGATAAACAGCGCTTTGTCCAGGCATTATTTGATTAACCCTGAGGTTTTGGGCTGCGGGTATCTTCCAGCCCCAGTCGCTACATATTATTTTTTTTGATGAAACGGATAGTAACAATACCGGTTTTTTTTCGTTTTTTTGGGTAAAATCACGGATTATGCAGTCTATTTGCCAAAGGGCGGTAAAATGTGCCCTTATGTACCTTGCTCTGTCCGCCCTTGCCCCCCAGGCTGGCGCGCAGTACAGGGAAATAGGCCTTGCCAACTTTTACGCGGATTATTTGCAGGGCAAGACTACCGCCTACGGAGAAATGTACAATCCATCCCAATTTACCTGCGCCCATCGTTCCCATCCTCCCGGCACCCTTTTACGGGTCACGCGCCTCGATAATGGGGCAACAGTAACCGTTCGCGTCAACGATAAAGGCTCTTTCGCAGAAGGGTTTGTTATCAGTTTGTCTCGGATCGCTGCTTCGGCCATAGGTATTGAACAGGCTGGTAAGACAAGGGTTCAGGTCGAAATTGTCGAACAGGCAGGGGGCCGGATTACCAGTACTCCGTATGCTCCAGCTTCTTACGACATGGGCTTTTCCGAGCGTTCGCCACT
>CAZGOT010000075.1:5809-9569 GCA_964527495.1 uncultured Haliscomenobacter sp. | reverse complement strand
TACAGGCCCGGCAATGGGCCGGGTTTCCCGCATCGTTCAAGGGTTTGGTGGCTATGGTGTGCAAACCAGTTCCTTCGGCAGCTTTGAAAATGCAAACCGTCAGGCAGCGGCATTGGCTGCTGTGGGGGTTCCGGAAGTATTCATAGTGGAAGCCAAGACTTCCGGGAACGCGTTGGTTTACCGGATCGTAGCGGGCAACTTCCAGACACGGATCGAGGCAGAGCGGCACCTGATTCAGCTCCGGGAGCTCTACCAGCTCTCTGGCTTCATCGTAACTTTGTAATGAACCAATATGCATCAGGATAAAAAATCGTTTTTAGATCGGGCGTATGATCCACTTTTTCAAGCTATCGGGGCATTCGGCGCCGCCTTGCTGATCAATGCATCTGCCGGCCTTATTGCTGCTACCGATATCATGAAGCCCGGAATCCGTTTTCCCTGGATGACTGCGGCTTCCCTGATGCTTTGCTTCGCTGTTTTTAATAGCGTTTCCTCCCTGGTGTCAGCTAGTATGGTCAAATATTGGGGCAGATCTGTCTATGCCTTTATGGGGCTCGCTACTGCTAATGGCCTGCTGGCCTGGGCGATCTCCGGCCTGTCTATTTCCCAGGCTGGCTCTTATCGCTGGATTTATGTGGTCGTAACAATCGGCTATTTGATTTTTCTGGGCATGATGGCTTTTATGCGCTCTATTGTTGAATTTGCCCAGCGCGAAGAATGGAACCACCCCCGCCTCCGCCAAAAGCGGGGCAAGAAGTAAGATCGCATTTTTTTGATATAACCAAACACCTCTTGTTATGCGGTATATTACGTACGTATGCCTTTCTTTATTTATTTGGAGTGGCCTCAATGCCCAGCAGGCCACCAGACCTGCAAAATCTGCTCCCGCCCGTCCGGCGGCTGTTTTCGAAGGACTAAACGGCGAAAAACTGGAAAAAGTCGTAAAAACAGATGCAGAATGGAAAAAAATACTGAGCGAGCAGGAATTTTATGTGCTGCGCAAAGCAGGTACCGAAAGGGCTTTCACCGGACAATATAATAAGCATAAGGCTGAAGGGTATTATACCTGCCGGGGCTGTGGACTCCCGCTGTTCAGTTCCTCCGCCAAATATGATTCTGGCTCCGGCTGGCCTAGCTTTTATACGCCCTACAAAAAAAGTCATATCAAAGAACTCGAAGATAATTCCCTGGGTATGTCGCGTGTCGAGGTATTGTGCGCGCGCTGCGGCGGCCACTTGGGCCACGTCTTCGATGATGGTCCCAAACCTACCGGATTGCGCTATTGTCTGAATTCGGTTTCTCTCGATTTCGTGCCGAAGAAATAGCTCCTCATTCTGGTTTTTCAAATTTTTTCCCATGCTACGTATCTTATATAGTACCCTCTTGTCCTGTATTGTGCTTTGGAACCTCCATGCATCCAATCCTGCCAAAATACGTGCTTCGGTATTCCAAAATAGATATTTAGATCCTTTCGTGCTGTCCGGCCGGGATTCTATCCCTACTGAAAGCCCTTTGCCAGACAATGTCAAGCCTGAGAAGACGAAATCGTCAGACCCTCGTATCGAAAAAATTATGCTGCGCTTTCCCGGCGATGCCAAACCTCGTCCCGTTACCCTGGAAATCAGAGATGGAGTAGTCTTTTGGAATGGAGATATCGCTCTTTACAGAGAAGAAGACTATGAACAGAAAAAACTCGAAAAAGGAAATATGCTCACCTATACCAGCGGTAGGTGGCCCAGTGGGGTAATTCCCTATACCATCGAACCAGGGCATTCCGGAGCAGGCATGGTCAATAGCGCAATCAGTCAAATTAATGAATATAGCAATGTATGTATGGTTCCGCGTACAACGGAACTCAACTACGTGGAATTTATTGATGATCAGGAGGCTTGTTGGTCATACGTTGGTATGATCGGAGGAAAACAACAGATTAATGTGGACTTTCGTTGTGGAATTGGGGCTACCATCCATGAAATCTGCCATGCCGCTGGTATGTGGCACGAACAATCGCGCAATGATCGCGATACGTATGTTACTGTGCTGTTTGAGAATATTGAAGCGGGAAAAGAAGGGAATTTCGAAATTGGTGGAGCAGATATATTGAGTGTTGGGAATTATGACTACGGTTCTATTATGCATTATGGGGCCTATTTCTTCTCCAAAAACGGACTGCCGACTATCCAGGTCAAAAGCCCACCAGCACCGGGAGGTACACAAATCGGCCAGCGTTCCGGATTAAGCGCCGGGGATGTCGCTTCTTTGAATGCGATGTACCCTGTTCGGAATTGTGCAGGTGGGGCTTTCCTCGCCGTTTCCCCTACCACGCTGGACGCAACCAATACCGCCCAAAGCAAGACTTTTGAGATAACCTCTAATGTGGGCTGGACAGTATCGGAGTCCTTGAGTTGGTTAAGTGTGAGCCCAGGTAGTGGCAGCAGTAATGGGACGGTCACTGTTACCTTCACGGAAAACACAAGTGGTAGCACGCGGAGTGGGACCATAACTATCTCTGGAACGAATGTGAGCAATGAAACGATTACGGTCACCCAATCAGCAGCACCGCCTCCCTGCGCAGTCCCCGCAAATCTTACCCTGCTGGATAAAGATTATTCCTGGTTTACTGCAAGCTGGAACGCCGTATCCGGGGCAACCGCATACAGTTGGCGCTACAAGCGCGCTGCTGATGCTTCCTGGGTCACCAATGATTCCTGGTCTGGTCTCAATATAGCAAGTGCGTCAAAGGTGCCGTGCACGGATTACGTTTTTCAGGTTCGAGCGGTCTGCGGCTCTGCCTTTAGTAACTGGTCCCCTGAATTACAGTTTGCTACGGAAGGATGTGGTGATCCCTACTGCAACTCAAATGGTATCGCATTTGGAGACTGGATTAAAAGGGTGAATTTCTCCGATATCTCCGGGACTTCAGAATCCAACTACGGATATGCCAATTTCACCGGCACTTCTGCTTCTGTTACACAGGGGCAGTCGTATCCGATTACCCTCTTTTCAGGAAGTAATGCCAATTCCCAGGGGAGTACCTATAATTGGCAGGTGTGGATCGATTTTAACCAGGATAATGATTTTTCGGATGCCGGAGAGAATGTTTTTTCCCAATCTGCTTCCAAGGCAACTTCGGCTTCTTCAGGGGTAACGGGAAACATCACTATTCCATCAAACGCAACAATTGGAACAACCCGCATGCGCGTGGCTATGTCACTCAGTTCTGGAGATAGTCCTTGTGCAACTTCTTCCAACTATAGGGAGGTGGAGGATTATGGCGTTTCTATTTCTGTCCCCTCGGTCTCCCTTTCAGTGTCACCAGCAAGTTTGAGCTTCGTGGCGGCAGGGGAAACAAAGCAGACATCAGTTTCGTCTAATGTAGCCTGGACGGTTGCTGAATCCCTGAGCTGGTTGTCGGTTTCCCCGGCAAGTGGCTCGAATAACGGCTCAATCAACATACAGGCAGATCCCAATACGAGTACCGTTGCCCGAACTGGAACGGTCACCATTTCTGGCTCAGGGGTTTCCTCCCAGTCAGTGTCCGTTTCCCAGGCAGGTGTCCCCGTACAATTGAGTGCAACTCCGGGTTCCCTAAACTTTACTAATAGCGGTGGGGACCTGAGCTTCAGCATTAGCTCGAATATCACCTGGACGGCCTCAGAAAGCCTCTCTTGGCTGTCGTTGAGCGCGACAAGTGGCACTGGGACCGGTAGCCTTACGGCGACAGCGCAGGCGAATACTACTATTAACCCGCGTAGTGGTA
>CAZGOT010000075.1:0-5709 GCA_964527495.1 uncultured Haliscomenobacter sp. | reverse complement strand
GGTAGCCTTACGGCGACAGCGCAGGCGAATACTACTATTAACCCGCGTAGTGGTACAATTACACTGAGTGGCCCCGGTGTGGCTAATGTGACTATCACCGTTTCCCAGGCGGCTGCCGAACCTGCACTGAGCGCTACGCCTGCCAGTCTGAATTTCACCGGCCCCGGCGGTAGCCTGAGCCTGAGCGTGAGTTCAAACATTGCATGGACGTTGACAGAGAACCTCTCGTGGCTAACGGTAAGTGCGACGAGTGGGAATGGGAGCAGCACACTCACCTTGACAGCGGAAAGCAATTCCTCAGTGGTTGATCGCAGTGGTACATTTACCCTAAGTGGGCCCGGTGTGACGACCGTTACGATATCAGTTACCCAGGCAGGGCTTACGCCAGTTTTAGGCGCATCGTTGGAAACCCTGAATTTTACTGCCGATGGTGGCGGGATAAGCGTGGATATCAGCTCGAATATTGCCTGGACGGCATCGGAGAGCCTGTCCTGGATAACTTTGAGTGCTGGCAGTGGCAATGGGAATGGAAATATAGTGGTGACGGCACAGGCCAATACCGCTACAAGTGCCCGGACAGGTGCTATCACACTGACGGGCACCAACGGAGTATCCCCAGTAGTGATAACCATTAATCAGGCAGCGGCACTGCCATTCCTGACAGCGACGCCGACGGCTATGTCGTTTGGGCCTGAAGGGGGAATGCAGGACCTTACGATAAGCGCAAATATCAACTGGTTTATTAGCGGTTCTTTTCCCTGGATAACCCTGGAGAACAACCAGGGAAATGGTATAGTAAGGGTTAAGGTGCAGACAAATACAACTACAACAGCGCGTAGTGGTACGTTTACGATAAATGGCGCCAACGGATCGAAGGTAACGTTTACGGTATCTCAGACAGGTATCCCGGTCCAGTTTAGTGTAACGCCGGGGACGCTGAATTTTACCTTTGGGGGAGGAAGCCTGAACCTGAACCTCACGGCAAACGTTACCTGGACGGCATCGGAAAGCCTTTCCTGGCTGTCGTTGAACACAACGAGCGGCAGCGGCAGCACCACCCTGACCGCAACGGCGCAGGCTAATCCGACTACAACTACCCGTACCGGGACGATTACCCTGAGTAGCCCTGAAGCGGCCAGCATTACCATATCGGTTTCCCAGGCGGGTGCACCGCCGGAACTGGGCGCTACACCTGGTGCGCTGAGTTTTACCAGCGCCGGCGGTGGTCTGAACCTGAGTATTAACTCGAATATCACCTGGACGGCATCGGAAAGCCTCTCCTGGTTGTCTTTAAGCGCGACAAGTGGTACCGGGACTGGTAGCCTTACGGCGACAGCGCAGGCGAATACTACTATTAACCCGCGTAGTGGTACAATTACACTGAGTGGCCCCGGTGTGGCTAATGTGACTATCACCGTTTCCCAGGCGGCTGCCGAACCTGCACTGAGCGCTACGCCTGCCAGTCTGAATTTCACCGGCCCCGGCGGTAGCCTGAGCCTGAGCGTGAGTTCAAACATTGCATGGACGTTGACAGAGAACCTCTCGTGGCTAACGGTAAGTGCGACGAGTGGGAATGGGAGCAGCACACTCACCTTGACAGCGGAAAGCAATTCCTCAGTGGTTGATCGCAGTGGTACATTTACCCTAAGTGGGCCCGGTGTGACGACCGTTACGATATCAGTTACCCAGGCAGGGCTTACGCCAGTTTTAGGCGCATCGTTGGAAACCCTGAATTTTACTGCCGATGGTGGCGGGATAAGCGTGGATATCAGCTCGAATATTGCCTGGACGGCATCGGAGAGCCTGTCCTGGATAACTTTGAGTGCTGGCAGTGGCAATGGGAATGGAAATATAGTGGTGACGGCACAGGCCAATACCGCTACAAGTGCCCGGACAGGTGCTATCACACTGACGGGCACCAACGGAGTATCCCCAGTAGTGATAACCATTAATCAGGCAGCGGCACTGCCATTCCTGACAGCGACGCCGACGGCTATGTCGTTTGGGCCTGAAGGGGGAATGCAGGACCTTACGATAAGCGCAAATATCAACTGGTTTATTAGCGGTTCTTTTCCCTGGATAACCCTGGAGAACAACCAGGGAAGTGGTATAGTAAGGGTTAAGGTGCAGACAAATACGACCACAACAACGCGTAGTGGCACGTTCACGATAAATGGCGCGAACGGATCAAAGGTTACGTTTACGGTATCGCAGACAGGGATCCCGGTCCAGTTTAGTGCAACGCCGGGGACGCTGAATTTTACCAGTGGGGGCGGAGGTCTGAACCTGAACCTCACGGCAAATGTTGCATGGACGGTGTCAGAAAGCCTTTCCTGGCTGTCGTTGAATACAACGAGCGGTAGCGGCAGCAACATCCTGACCGCAACGGCGCAAGCCAATCCGACTACAACTACCCGAACGGGGACGATTACCCTGAGTAGCCCTGAAGCGGCCAGCATTACTATATCAGTTTCCCAGGCAGGTGCACCGCCGGAGTTGACTGCTACACCGACCACGCTAAACTTTACCACGGTCGGTGGCAGCCTGAACTTGAGTATCTCTTCCAATATTGCCTGGACAGCCTCGGAAAATCTTTCCTGGCTTACCCTGAGTACAACGAGCGGTAACGGCAATGGTACGCTGACAGCTACGGCAGAGGCAAATGCTGCACAAAATAACCGGAGCGGGACGATTACCCTGAGTGGCCCCGGGGTTGCGAATGTCGTGATTACCGTATTTCAGGCGGGTACAGTGCCGGAACTGACTGCTACCCCAGGTACACTCACCTTTACCAGTGCTGGTGGGAATCTTAACCTGGGAATCAGCTCAAATATTGTCTGGACGGCCTCAGAAAATCTCTCCTGGCTAACGCTTAGTGCTACGGGTGGAACTGGCAATGGTACGCTCACCGCTACGGCGCAGGTCAATACCGCTACGACTTCCCGGAGCGGGACAATTACGCTGAGCGGCTCCGGTGTCCCATCGGTAGTAATAACTGTAAATCAGGCAGCGGCAGAACCATTTCTGTTGGCATCACCTGGCTCGATGTCCTTTATGCCGGAAGGCGGAAGTAAAGACCTTACGGTGGCTTCCAATATCATTTGGTCAATCAGCAAGAATATTTCCTGGATAACGCTGGATACGAGCGGTGGCAACGGTGTGGTCAAAGTAATAGCAGCGGCAAATACCGCTACAACTCCCCGGAGTGGAATAATTACCCTAAGTGGCCCGGGGGTAACAAATATAACTCTATCCGTATCCCAGGCGGGAGTCCCGGTTCAGCTTAGTGTCACTCCCGGCACACTCATTTTCAACAGTGCAGGCGGTAATCTGAATTTGAATATCACTGCAAATATCGCCTGGACGGCCTCAGAAAATCTCTCCTGGCTGACGCTTAGCGCTGCGAGTGGCACCGGAAATGGTACGCTTACTGCGACCGCGCAGGTCAATACCTCCACCGCAGCACGGAGCGGGACAATCTCCCTGAGTGGCGCTGGTGCAACACCAATAGTAATAACTGTGAACCAGGCAGCGGCAGACCCCTTTCTGACAGCGGTCCCTGGCTCGCTGTCTTTTGGACCGGACGGGGGCAAACAAAACCTGACTATAGCTTCTAATATCAACTGGACAATCAGTAAGAATATTTCCTGGATTACGCTGGATACAAGCGGTGGCAGCGGTGTCGTCAAAGTTACGGCAGAAGCAAACCTTTCTACCGTTCCGCGAAGTGGTACTATCAGCGTGATTGGTACAGGAATAGCAGGAGTAACCATCGCGGTAACACAATCGGGCGCGGAAGAGCGTCTCACTGTTGTTCCTGATTCCGTTGTCCTGGGCCCCTTGAAGGATTCCCTGTTATTGACACTCCAAAGCAATACGAACTGGAGTATTGTAGATACAGTTGACTGGATTTCATTAAACAAAACGGGTGGGCAGGCCAATAGCCAGATTGTTTTGAGCGCAACAGAAAATGGAACCTTAAATCGGCGGGTTGCAAGAATTGGCTTCCGTACGGCCAGTCTGACACGTACAGTGATTATAGTCCAGAACCCCCCGGAAATTAAAACCCCGGATTCCTGGGTATTCAAAACGGGGCCGGTTCAACATACCCTATTGCTTCCTATGTCCCTTGTTTCGGAGATTGGCAATCGCTCCTTACAACCTGGCGATCAGATTGGGGTATTTTTTGTAGCACAGGGGAAGGAGGTTTGCGCTGGTTCGGGAATATGGACCAGTGTTGACACGGATTTCCTTATTTACGGGGATAATCCTTTGACCGCTATCCGGGAAGGCATGGTAGAAGGTGAGCGCTTCCGGATAAAAATCTGGCAGGCTCGCACGCGGGAGGAATGGCGTGCCGATGCGGTTTTTGAACAACCTGTAGCCGGGAGCGCTGTCAATGCTTCCGATAAATTCCGTAGTGGTGGAAGGAGCAGGCTACTGCGTATTCAGGCGTATAAGACTGAAGTACAGCCTATTCCGATCAAGAAAGGCTGGAATACCGTTTCTATGTTTGTCGTCCCGGAAGAACTGCGGATGGATTCGCTTTTTGTCCCATACCGTAGCTTGATCGAATCGGTGCGGGATGGCTCAGGAAGGACATTTTTGACTAATTCGACCTTGAATGCGATTGGCAATTGGAAAATAGAGGAAGGATATCGGATCCGGGCAAACGAAGATGGCGTATTAAGATTTGAAGGTAGGCCAGTCCGCCCGGAATCTACGCCAATTCCAGTCCGTTCGGGCTGGCAGATAATTCCTTTTTTCAGTCGGATACCTCAAAGTCCGGGTCTGGCCCTGGCGAGTCTTGCCGGGAGAATTGACCTTTTAAAAGATAATGATGGAAGAATATTCCTGCCTCAACTTTCTATCAACACCATTGGTATGCTGCAGCCGGGGCAGGGGTATCAACTCAGGGCGAGAACTACCGGGGAGCTTCGGTATCCGGAATCCGGTATGGCACTTCCTGGTACTGCTACGGCACGAGATATGCTTGTTTTGAAAGCGGCAGTTCCGGCATTTTTCACGGGGCAGGGGCTGCATACGGGGGTGAATGCCACCCTTGTAATTCCTGCAGATGTAGCGGGTGAAGTTATGGAGCCAGGCGATGAAATTGGAGTTTTCTCTGATCATAATATCCTTTGTGGCGCAGCAAGGTTCAACGGGGAGCACCTGGCCATTGCTGTTTGGGGCGATGAGGCTTCCGTCCCCGGGCTAGAGGGTATGCGTAGCGGGGAGCGCTACCAGTTGAGGGTTTGGAAATCCAGGGATAATCAGGTTTATCCTGTCACCTCAGCGCAGTTTGATATTGGCGACGAACGTTACCAGGAAGACGATCTGGAAATTGCGGGGCAGCTACTGTTGTCTGCTGAGCCATTGGTGGCGGATTCCCGGTATCCGGCATTACAGGTATTCCCCAACCCTGGCTATGGTGAATTTACCGTTCTCGCGGGAAAATCCCTTCAAGAGGAGGTAACCTTGCGGATAACCGACATTTCGGGTAAAAGGGTTTTTGAGCAAAAGTATGGAGACTGGCCTGCCGGTGTCCGGCGCAGCATAACCCTGCAGGATATTCCCAGTGGCGTCTATATCCTGCAACTTACTGGCAAAGAAGGGCTTTGGACCGAAAAACTGCAGGTTTTGAAATAAAATAATATGGGGTTGTGTAAAAAGCCCCCGGCTTTTCGTTTGGCGGCTTACGCCGCCAAA
>CAZGOT010000074.1:0-12582 GCA_964527495.1 uncultured Haliscomenobacter sp. | reverse complement strand
CCTGGGTGAGTACGAAGCCACCTTTGTCGAGCATGGGATGAACGGTGCGTGCGATGCGCTCTTCGGTTTCGTCCCATTGTACCCAACCTTCCCGAAAAATGTCATCTGTAAGAATGACATCGCGGGCATCCAGCCACTGGCAGGGGAGCCCGGCGGAATGGATATAGGCCTGGACGATCCTGGAAGAAAGCAGCTCCCCCACAGATACGATCTGGTCGTACATATAGTCGTAGTTGGGATGGGGCAACTCATCCAGTACCCATTCGATTTCTACAAAGGTATCGTTGACTAGTTCGTACACTTCATGGTGGGCCGGAAAAAGTTCGCTCATGACATGGTGATGGGCCTTTCGTATATCGTCCAGCAGTTCCTGTGCTTTACCGGTTTGCCGGGCATGTGCTTCCACTACTTTTTCCAGCATATTGGTGGTGTTGCCCATTGCAGAAACGACGATCAGGAGGGGTTCGGTGCGATATGCCTGCAGAATGGATGTTACATTTTTAATACCTGCGGCATCTTTCAAGGATGCGCCACCAAATTTGAATACTTTAATATTTTTTTTCATTTTATTTGCCTTGGCATTATAGTTTGATGAGGCTCTTACAGAAATCTTACTACAAGTAGACGCCGCAAAGATAAAGGCATAACGGGTTCATCGCAGGGGTTTTTTATTTTCCGGGCATTTTTTTGAACCGGTTGTGGGATTGTGTAAAAAGTATTTCGCCGCCTTCCGCGGCGAAAGAAAGTTTTGAATAGACATCGTTTTACCTCATTTTGCTTTGCAAAATGAGGCAAAACGATGTCTATTCAAAATAATCATTGGCAGTACAAGCCCCCAAAAGACTTGTGAGACAGCCCATCGCTGGGATGCTTCAAAAAAATAAAATTTGTTAATGCATCCGTGGAATTTCATTTTACGAAGCCTAACCTGTAATTTTGAAAAGGGCTATATGCATTTAATGTTTTTAAGCCCCATAAAACCAAATGAATGAAAAAGCGATTTTTTTACACGGCAATTGCGCTGGGCATTTTCGCATTAGGTGCCTTTTCGGGCCCATGGATTGCTGACCGCCTCACTGCGGTGGATACAGAAGGAGCAGCGCGGATTATGGGTTTGGAATTCACGCAGTCGGAAGTGGATTCGCTGCTCCCAGACCTGGAAGATAACCGCAGGGCTTATGCCAACTTGCGGGAGAAGCCATTCGACAACGCCGTTTCCCCTGCATTGATGTTCAACCCGCTTCCAATAGGGTATGTGCCTCCATCGGTTCAAAATCCGGTGGTTTTTTCCAAACTGGAAAAAGTCTCCCTTCCGGCAAACCGCGAAGACCTGGCATGGTATTCTGTCCGTCAGCTTGCCGAACTGCTACGCACCCGGCAGATCAGCTCAGAAGAGCTCACCCGCTTTTTCCTGGATCGCGTCAAAAGATATGATCCGCAGCTTCAATGCGTGGTTACGGTTACCGAAGACCTTGCCCTTGTGCAGGCTCGTCGCGCGGATGCGGAAATTAAAGCGGGAAAATACCGTGGGATCCTCCATGGGATTCCCTATGGGGCGAAGGACTTACTGGCTAAAAAAGGATATAAAACGACCTGGGGGGCCATGCCCTATAAAGATCAGGTGCTGGACTACGACGCTACTGTTATTCAAAAACTGGAAGAAGCAGGTGCGGTACTCGTAGCAAAAACAACGCTTGGTGCCCTGGCCTGGGGGGATGTTTGGTTTGGAGGGGTCACCAAAAATCCCTGGGATATCAAGACAGGGTCCAGCGGTTCTTCGGCTGGCTCTGCTTCTGCCGTTTCAGCGGGGCTGTTTCCTTTTGCTATTGGTACAGAGACATTGGGTTCCATCGTTTCTCCTGCAACAACCTGTGGGGTAACCGGCTTGCGTCCAACTTTTGGAAGGGTGAGCCGCCACGGTGCTATGGCCCTTGCCTGGTCTATGGATAAAATCGGACCAATCTGCCGGACAGCAGAGGATTGTGCCATTGTATTCAGCGCAATCTACGGTCCAGACGGTAAAGACCTCTCCGTCGCCAACATTCCTTTTAATTTCCATGCCGGGGACAATCCAAAGAAGCTTCGGGTGGGGTATCTGAAAGGCGATTTTGAAATGCCTTATCTTTTCAAAAAACAAGATAGCACTGCTTTAGAGCGCCTGCGCGAATTGGGCGTAGAATTGATTCCCATTGTGCTTCCTGCACTGCCGGATATCCGTTTTATTCTGGAAGCAGAAGCGGCCGCTGCTTTTGATGACTTAACGCGCAGTGGCAAAGATGATCTGATGGTGCGCCAGGTGCGCAATGCCTGGCCCAATGTTTTTCGCAGTGCCCGATTTATCCCTGCGGTGGAATATATCCAGGCCAACAGGCGGCGTACAGAGCTTATTGAAGCGATGCAACGCGAAGTGTTTTCCAAAGTGGATGTCTACGTCCATCCCTCTTTTATGGGCAGTAGTCTTACGATAACTAATTTTACCGGCCACCCCTGTGTCGTTGTACCTAACGGATTTCAATCCAATGGTCGTCCGACGAGCATTTCTTTTACGGCAAAACTGTACGAGGAGGGAATGGCGCTGAGTCTGGCGCAGGCGTTCCAGCGGGTTACTGCACATCATCTGGAACACCCGCGCCTCCAGGCTAATTAATACTTACTTCACGATGGCGGCCATGTCGGCCTCCAGTGATTTTTGTGGGTATTCAGTGATACGCCCTATTTCTTTTCCATCGCGGAAAAAGAGGAAAGTGGGCACAAACTCGATCTTGTTGGTGGAAGTTTCCCCCCCAGGCGTGGTCTTATTCCGGTCAGGATGGTTATCCACGGCATAAACCGTCAGGTTTTTTTCCGGAAACTTCAGATAATCGAGGATGCGGTAAAACTGGGGGACTTCCATCTGGCTGTCGCTGCACCAGGTGCCCATAAATACGGTAATTTTTACGTTTTTGAGGGCGGCGGCAACTCCTTCAAGGGCACTTTCTCTGGGCTTGTACTCCGAATAGGTGGATTCGAACCACCCTTTAAAAGGCATCTCCATAAAGCCGGTACGGTTCACTTGTCCGAGCAGTATCGGCTCGCCTTCGTGCGAAGTGACTTTCTGGTTGAGGGGGGCAGCAGTAGAGGTGACTTGTCCACCAGTTTTAGGAGAACAGGAATTCAACCCTGCGGCCAGGCAAAGGATAAAAAAAGACAGTGTTGGGCGATTTTTCATGCTTGTTTGCGTTTTTTTGTCGGATTAATAAAATAATTGGGCGAGCTCGTCCGAAATTTGGCACTAAGCGCATAAAAAAATTATCTGGCAGTCTTAAAGTCAGTTCCTTCTTGAGGAAAGTCCTGACCTATGACCATAGTAACATTTTTTTTGCCGTTTGGATGTTACGCGTATCGCTTCCCGGGCAGAAAATTATAAGCCGCTGGAATAGTCTGCATTTTTGGAAAAGAAAGAGTTTGTTTTTTTTGTATTTTCGCCCTGCTATACGGTGTGCAATTGCTGCGCTCCCAACAAATAAACGACAGGAACACGTGTTATGGAGTATCGTCCAAAAGAATTTGAGACCAGATGTAAAGAGATCTGGAGAGCGGAAAAAATCTACAGTGTCAGCAATGAAAGCGAACGGCCCAAATTTTATGTGCTGGACATGTTCCCTTACCCCTCGGGGTCTGGACTGCATGTCGGGCATCCGCTCGGCTATGTCGCTTCTGATATTTATGCCCGGTACAAGCGGCTAAAAGGCTTCAACGTGCTGCACCCAATGGGGTATGATGCTTTTGGGCTGCCTGCAGAGCAGTATGCTATCCAGACCGGAATCCACCCTGCCAAATCCACAGCAGCCAATATCAATCGTTACCGGGAACAACTCGATAACCTGGGCTTCAGTTTCGACTGGGAACGGGAGGTGCGCACCTGTGCACCTGCATACTACAAGTGGACGCAATGGATTTTCCTGCAATTGTTTGACTATTATTACGATAAAAGCCTTTCCAGGCCTCAACCGATAAAGGTACTGGAGTCTATTTTTGAACAGCACGGAAGCGCGGGGGTGCATGCGGCATGCAGTGAAGACCTGGAGTTCAACGCAGCGGAATGGCAGGCAATGACCCCCAAAGAAAAATCCGATGTGCTGATGAACTTTCGTTTGGCCTATCGCAAAGAAAGTTATGTGAACTGGTGCGAAGCCCTGGGGACCGTACTCGCCAACGACGAGGTCAAGGATGGGGTTTCAGAACGCGGGGGGCATCCTGTTGAGCGCAAGCCGATGCTTCAATGGTCGCTGCGGATCACAGCTTATGCCGAGCGTCTGCTGAGTGACCTCGGGGAAGTAGATTTTTCCGATGCGATGAAGCGCACCCAGGCTAACTGGATTGGGCGCTCCGAGGGCGCGCAGATGTTTTTCGATGTGGCAGGTTCGGACCGCAAAATCGAAATTTTCACTACGCGTCCGGATACGATTTTTGGGGCTACTTTCATGGTCCTCGCACCAGAGCACGACCTGGTACCCGAACTTACTACTGCCGATAGACGGCAGGAAGTGGAAGCCTACCTGGATTATGTCCGTAGCCGCTCTGAGCGTGAAAGGATGGCAGAGGTGAAAGAGGTGACCGGAGCCTTCCTCGGCTCCTATGCGATCAACCCTTTCACCCAACAACCTATTCCGGTCTGGATCGGAGAATATGTCCTGAAAGATTATGGCACCGGTGCAATTATGGCCGTACCCAGCGATGATGACCGCGACTGGGCATTTGCCCAAAAATTTGGCCTGGAAATCATTGATGTCATTGATAAATCTGCTTATCCTGGAGCTACCCGGCATGATAAACTAGGCGTCATGATTAATTCCGGTTACCTGGATGGACTGGAAGTGCCAGAGGCGATTGAAAAGGCACTTCAGGATATCGAAAAACAGGGGCTCGGCAAGCGAAAAGTGAACTACAAGCTCCGCGATGCGATTTTTAGCCGGCAGCGTTACTGGGGAGAGCCTTTTCCTATTGTTTATGACACAGATGGAGTGGCGCACGCCCTCCCTGAGGCAGAATTACCATTGGAATTGCCCGAACAAGAGGATTTTCAGCCTTCTTCCGGAATAAAATCCCCGCTGGCGCGCAATACGGCATGGGCTGTACTGCCTAACGGCTGGACACGTGAGACGGATACCATGCCTGGTTTTGCAGGGTCTTCCTGGTATTTCCTGCGGTATATGGACCCAACTAATCCCGATGCTTTCGCTTCCCAGCAGGCGGTCAACTATTGGCGGGAAGTGGATTTGTATGTCGGAGGTACCGAGCATGCTGTCGGTCACCTGATGTATTCCCGTTTCTGGCACAAATTTCTGTATGATCTGGGTAAAGTCCCGACTAAAGAACCTTATCGTCGCTTGATCAACCAGGGGATGATCCAGGGGACGATCGAACAGGTTTACCGACTGGTAGATAAAACCGGCGGCAAGGCCCGTTTTATTTGTGCTTCCCTGGTGCCGGAAAAGGAAGCTGCCGGCTTGGAATGCTCTAAAATCTCTATTCCTATTGAATTTGTCAAGGATTATGGTACTTCTGCTTCCTGCCTGGACGAAGCGGGTATTCGCAAGCTATCCGACTGGCGTCCGGATTACCGGGAGGCTATTTTTGAAGGAAAGGGCTGGGTGTTTGAGCATGGAAAATTTACCATCACTGAAGGAAGCGGGGAAATCCGTATGGTTACCGTTTCAGAAGTCGGAAAAATGTCCAAGTCCCTGCATAACGTGATTAATCCAGATGATGTGGTGTCGCAATATGGCGCCGACTGCTTCAGGATGTATGAAATGTTTCTTGGGCCGGTAGAACAAGCTAAGCCATGGGATACTAAAGGTATAGATGGCGTGTATAAGTTCTTGCGCCGGTTTTGGGGTTTATTTTTTGATAAAAAGGGCGATTTTGCAGTTTCTGAAGACGCGCCCCAACGAGAGGAATGGAAGATTCTGCACCAGGCAATCAAAAGGGTAACAGAAGATATTGAGCGTTTTTCCCTGAATACCTGTGTCAGTGCATTTATGATTGCTACCAATGAATTACAGCGCATGGGTTGCAATAAAAGGGCAATCCTGCAGGAGCTGGTCGTCTTACTCGCACCTTTCGCCCCCTTTGTCACAGAAGAACTCTGGCGCAAACTGGGCTGCAAAGGTTCAGTACACCAGGCCACCTATCCTATCTTTGAGCCTACTTATCTGGAGGAGGACCAGGTGGAATACCCGGTCAGCATCAACGGAAAGAGAAGGGCTTCTGTGGAATTTCCTGCAAATGCAGGGGTTCAGGAACTCGAGGCAGCTGTACTCCAGTTAGAAACCATCCGCAAGTGGATTGACGGTAAAACGGTAAAAAGGGTGGTTGTTATCCCGAAGCGCATGATTAATATTGTGATAGACGAGTGAAGGGCGCTTTGAGCGAAAAATCCATAGTCCCAAAATATGAATCGCATTATTCTGCGTGTGCTCCTGCTGTTGCTGGTTGCCGGCAAGGTGCAAGCACAAATCCCTGTACTTCCAAATCCTTCCCAATGTGCAGACATCGGGCTGGTAAAGGATAATACCTGTCCGTCAAACGGAGGGTATTTTCAACCGAATGTATTCAAAGTCCGCGTTACAAATGCACCTGGCAACCGCATGGGGCAGGACGTCTATCTCAAGGAAGTCCGCCTGATTATCTCCCATACCTGGACTGCCGACCTGGACATTTTTTTGCTGTCCCCTGCCGGAAAGCAGGTAATGCTGACTTCCGATAATGGGGGGGGGGAAGATGATTATGGCCGACATTCTGCAGGTTGTTCGGATTATACAGTCTTTGCTGCGGTTTCTTGCCTGCCGGTGCAGTCTGGTCGCGCCCCTTTTCTCGAGGGGGCCTACTTGCCAGAGGAGCCACTGTCTAAATTTGATGATGGTAGCAACCCGCTTGGGGACTGGACGCTTCAGATTTGTGATGATTCGGAGCAGGATAGCGGGCGCGTGCATTTTGTTGAACTGGTCTTTGACCGGGTTGAATGTATTCCGGTGCAGACCGTCCTGATCCTGCAGCAGGATACGACCAGTGCTGTGCTGGATTGGGCCTCTTCCACCGGCTGTGCAGATATACGTACCTTAATAGAATACGGCCCCAGGGGTTTCACCCCAGGTCGTGAGGCTCTTCCGGGGCCAATGGGCAAAGTGATAGAAGTACAGTGTCCACCATTTGCGTTAAGGGATTTGCCGCCGGATGCAGATATAGATGTGTATATTCGGAAATCCTGTAGCCCTGGAATTTTTTCTGCAAATTCCTGTCCCACTGCCCTCCGCACAGGGTGTTTGCCTCCAGGCCCCAAAACGCTGGAAGACTTTAGTGCTGCAGCGGTCTGTGCGCCGATTTGCGGTCAGGCCTGTACGCTTAATGGGATCTGGCAAAATACCGGAGGGGATGATTTTGACTGGCTCGTGTATCAGGGGAGTACCCCAACACAGGGTACAGGTCCTGTCGATGGAGTTGTTCCAGGAGGGAAGTATGTGTATATCGAAACCAGTGGCAACCAGTGCACCGGACGGGCTATCCTGCGTTCGGGTTGTGTCCTTTTGGATAAAAAACAATCCTCATCCTGTCATTTATCCTTTAACTATCACATGTTTGGCGCGAATATCGGGTCTCTCAGCCTGGAGGCTTCTGCTGATGGGGTAACCTGGGCTTCACTATGGCGCTTGCAGGGTAGTCAGGGGAATGAATGGAAAAAGGTATATATCTCCCTAAACCAGTTTACCGATGGTAGCCTGATACAGTTTAGGTTTATTGCAACTAAAGGAAATGGCCCCTTGGGCGATATAGGACTTGCAGAAATTGCTTTTCACGGCTCTACCTACCTGGGGATGCCAGGATTTCGTTTTTATGCCGATAGGGACGGTGATGGCTATGGGGATGCAGGCATGTTTATTGACCGTTGTGTTAATCTGGCACCCGCAGGCTATGTGGGCCGGACAGGCGACTGTAACGATTTTTCGGCTTCGGTATACCCGGGTGCGCAGGAGATCCCCTGTGACGGAGTGGACAACAACTGCAACGGTTTACCTGATGATATGCTGCTTCCACCGCCTGTTGCCACAGGAGACACGGTTTGTTCCGGCGAAAAGGCTGTCCTTCGTGCTACTCCTGCTGTAGGATCAGTCATTTTATGGTATGATGTGCCAGAAGGAGGCGTTCCGCTGGCTTTTTCACTCGATTTCACCCCGCCCCTCCCGCTAAATACCGGAAGTTACCCGCAGACCTATCGCTTTTACGCCCAGGCAGCTGACGATCAGTTGCGTTGTTTTTCTGCAGAGCGGACAGCAGTGGTGGTAATAGTCCATCCCCTTCCATCGGGCAAACTAGCTGTTGCTCCGGCTTTTTGTCCGGGAGACTCCATAGAGTTGGCAACCTTACCTGTAGAAGACCAGCATTTAACAGGTGCAGCGATAAGCTTCCATACGGGACTTCCGGCAACATCAGCCAATCGCATGGCACAAACGAAAATCCTTCCTTTTGACGGGCAGCGTTTTGCTTACTTATTAGCGAGTCCCGAAGGATGCGTATTTTCTGATTCTTTTTCGCTGAAACAAAGAACGATTCCCGAGATTGACCTTGTTCCGGGCGACACTTTTGCACTCTGCACAGGTGCTTTTCGGACGGTTGAGGCGATGGTGCACAGTGGTGCTGGCGGTTACCGTTTTTTATGGCAAAACGGGGATACTGCGGCGTTTACCAAAGTCCTGGGCGGCACGGTCCCGGGCAGACGTGTTGCCTTTGGCGTCCAGGTTATAGATTTGGCTGGATGCAAGGCATCGGATAGCCTGGTATATATCACCACGAGCAGTATTGATTCTCTTTTGCGGGAAGTAGTAGGCGCAGGGGCATGCGGGGCGGAGGACGGCAAAATTATGCTGCGCCCCCTTGACGGGGTCCCTCCTTTTACGTATCGCTGGACGGGCAGCAATGGTGCCAGGGGAGAAAGTCTTGGGGTTACCACCGTTCCTTTTTCGCTGAATAACCTTGCCCCAGGCACATATCGGATCACGGTAACGGATAGTTCTAATGAAAAATGTGCTTTTGTCCTGCCGCCAACTTTTGTCAATGGGGTGGGCGCGCAGGTGCAGGGTATACGCATAACGCCAGCGCGTTGTGCCGGAACGCCCACTGGTTCCGTATGTCTGGAGATATCGGCGCAATCAAATCCCTCTTTCCGCTGGAGCTCGGGAGATAGTACTGCCTGTGTGAGCGGGTTGCGCAGTGGGATATATTCCGTGACAATTCAGGAAAACGGGTGTACCTCTATCCTGGACAGCATTGTTGTACCGGAACCCCTGCCTTTGCGGGTATTGGCAGAAACAAAACAGGCATCCTGCACGGATCGCAGTGATGGATCAGTTGCCGTGACGGCTTACGGGGGCAGTGGCGGTTATCGCTTTCGCTGGGGAAATGGATTTTTGACTCCAGGTATTTCCGGACTTTCCCCAGGGCGGTATCCACTTACGATTACGGATATCGAAGGTTGTACATTAACCCAACAGTTTGAGATAGCTTCCCCATCTGCGCTGGCAATAATCGCCGATAGCCTGTCCGAGGTGCACTGCCCAAAGGGAAGCGATGGCTATATACGGATTTCGGCAAAAGGCGGTACGGCACCTTTCAAGTATTCCTGGGAAAACGGTTCTGGTTCCCCGGTTCGGGAGACGCTCAGGTCGGGAACGTACCGGGTATCCGTACAGGATTTTAACGGCTGTACGGCAAACGCGGCTTTAGAAGTATCGGAGCCTGCTGCATTGAAGGCTTCTGCTACTATTCAGGTTTTGCCCTTATGCCCTGGGGATTCCTCCGGAGTTTTGGGAGCTGTGGGCGAGGGAGGACGGCTGCCGTACCGATTTTTCTGGGAAAATGGGGCCGAAGGGCCGGTACTAAATAATGCCGGGGTTGGAGTGTATCGTGTTTGGATCCGCGACAGCAGCGACTGTTTGTCGGATACCAGTGAAATCCGCATAACGCCCCCCGAAGGTTTGCGGTGGAGTGCTTCTGTCGTAAAGCCGCTTTGTACAGGGCGTTCGGAGGGGCAGATAGCCCTTATGCCTATCGGCAGGGCACCGTTCCGGTTTTTATGGGGAGGTGGCGACACTACGGCTGCACTATCCGGGCTGGCAAATGGCCGGTATACAGTATCGGTATGGGATGCTGCCGGTTGCCGGTACGATACATCTTTTGAATTGGGCGTGCAGGAAATGCCTGTTAAGCTGGGTATTGTAGCTATACCTCCATCCTGTACCGGAGGTTCGGATGGTCTGATCCGGCTGGAGCCACAACAGGTGCGCTATCCTCCACTTGCCTACCAATGGGAAAACGGATCAGTTAACCGGGAGCGGAGTACACTTCGGGAAGGAGTATATACAGTTACAATCTCAGATGGTGCCGGCTGCCGGCATGTTGAAACGTTAAGGCTAAATAACCCGCCTCTGCTTTCTTATGAGCTGACGGGGACAGGAGATATTGTTTGTAAAGGGGATAGTACCGGTTTTCTGGAACTGGAAGTACGGGGAGGAGTGCCGCCCTATACGTATCGCTGGATTGGGTCCCCATCAAAGAGTGCCTCTGCGTACGGCCTGGGTGCAGGGGAATATCGCTTTTTTGCCCAGGACAGTAAAGGTTGTCCGATGAATGCGACCTTTAATCTGCAGGAACCTGCTGCTTTGCGTCTAGATGCACAGGTTTTCATCGGCAATATCTGTGAAGGGGATACAAGCAATCAACTGAAGGCAATATATTCAGGTGGGGTGCCTCCTTTGAGTTTGCGCTGGAGCAATGGGAAGACAGAACCAGTCTTGAACAATGTACCATCAGGGGATTATACTTTTACTGTAAAGGATGGCAATGGTTGCCAGCAGGTAACGCCTACATACAAGGTTAGGGACTTAGGAAAGCCTTTGGAGTTGGCGGGTTTTCAGATTCGGGATATCAGTTGTTTTGGCGAAAAGGATGGGAGCCTGAACGTTACAATAAAAGGGGGGCGCCCGCCTTTTACCTATGTGTTCAAAGGAACGGCAACAACGGTACAGACTTTTCAGGCCCAGTGGAATCTGACTGGATTGGGACCAAGAAACAGCTATGGGGTTGTTATTTCCGATGCTCTGGGCTGTAGGATAGAAACTGCAGACCGCCCGCTTCGGGAGCCGCCTTTACTGAGTGTGCGCAGAGACAGTATTCAATTGGTAAACTGTAATGGACCGAATTCCGGGGCGATTTATGTGACGGCCAGTGGCGGTACGCCCCCGTATGCATTCAACTGGTTTGATGTGGCTAGCGGTAGGGAAGTAGCGACTACGGAGGATCTGGTTTCTTTCCCGGGAGGAAACTACCGTCTGGTCGTAACGGATTCCCGACTTTGCAGCGATACCTTAGCTGCTATCAATATCCCGACACGTTCCTCGCTTCGACTGGCAGGAACCCCATTGATAACCGATAATCCCTGCAAAGGCGACAAAAAAGGCAGTATCGAAGTTCAACTGGAGGGCGGGCGAATGCCTTATACTTATTTTTGGAATGGTAAAATCGGGAGTGCTGTTCTGCGGGGTGTACCAGGGGGGACGTATGAGCTTCTGGTCGCAGATGCGGATAGCTGCCGTACGACCTTTCCTCTGTTCCAGATTGCGGAGCCCGCTCTGGGCATCGAAGCCCGTGCTGCATTAACACCAGTTCGTTGTGCTGGTGGAAAGGACGGAGGGGTAAAAGTGATTTTGAGGGGTATCCAGGGTATTTTTCAGGCAATATGGAGCAATGCAGGCGGGCAGCAAATTGCACTCGACACCCTGCGCCTGGATAGTTTGAAAGCCGGGGTATATCAGCTACAGGTTGTGGATCAGCAAGGATGCAACGCAACCTTCGGATACGAAGTGGCGCAACCAGAGGCCTTGAAATTATCCTGGAGCAGCACAGTTCCAGGGCCGATGGGAAATGATGGTACATTGATAGCAGAAATTTCCGGTGGTACTGCTCCGTATAGGTTTGAGTGGAATACCGGGGATACCACGATGCGCTTAAACGGCCTATCTCCAGGCCGCTTTTTGCTGACTGTTACCGATGCCAACGGATGTACCCGCCAGGATTCCTTTTTGTTAGTGAGCACCAGAACCAAGGATACTTATGTACCAGGACCTGTTGGAAGGATATTTCCCAATCCTGTACAATCCAGTCTTTTTATAGAGCTGGACTTCCCGTCACGTCCTGTGCGTCCGCATTGGAAGGTGCTGGATTTACGCAGTCGCGTTGTCCTTGAAGGCACATTGCCGGAGGAGATGGAGATCCGCCAGGAAGTCCGTGTGGACGGTCTGCCTCCTTCCTGTTACATCCTGGTGGTGTATGAGGTTTCTGGCAGATTATGGCGAGAAAAATGGGTTAAACTGTGAGTGTCTTCCATATTTTTTTGCCGCATGAAGCGGAAAAAAAATATGGAGGACGCTGCCTGATAAAGTCTTTTTTGGGGACAGGGTTGTGTAAAAAGTATTCCGCCGCCTTCGGCGGCGAAATAAAATTTTGAAGGGGTTGTGTAAAAAGTATTCCGCTGCCTGCGGCGGCGGAAGA
>CAZGOT010000073.1:0-12616 GCA_964527495.1 uncultured Haliscomenobacter sp. | reverse complement strand
AATAACATTTGGCGGCGTCAGCCGCCAAATGAAATGCCAGGGGCTTTTACACAACCCCATTCTATATCAACCTTTTCGCTGCAGCGATAGCGGCATCGAGCCCTTCTGGTTTCTTCCCTCCGGCGGTTGCGAAAAAGGGCTGTCCCCCTCCCCCGCCATCGATAGCCTTGGCCAGTTCGCGCACCATATTGCCTGCGTGAATACCTTTCCCTTCAACCAAAGTATTGCTCGCAATTACCATGAGTTGCGGTTTTCCTCCAATTTCCGCACCGAAAACAATCAGCGCATTGCCTATTTCGGCTTCGAGCTGATAGGCCAGGTTTTTTAAGGCATTGCTGTCGTTCAAGGGAACTTTCACCGCGAGGAAATTAAATCCGTTGATGGTCTCAAATTGTTGGCGGAGTTCTGCTTTAAGTGCTCCTGCCCTTTCGGCTTGAAGGCGCTCAATTTCCTTGCGCAGATGCCTGTTCTCTTCCTGCAGGTTGAGAATTTGACGAACGGTGTTAGGCGTATTTTTAAAAATAGCACGGATTTCCCCGAGTTCATCCAGGGCTTCGCGCAAAAATACCTCCGCATTGCTTCCCGTCACGGCTTCTATCCTGCGGATCCCGGCGGCTACAGCCCCCTCCGATACAATCTTGAAAATTCCGATTTCGCCAGTGGAGGACACATGGGTACCGCCACAAAGTTCCCGGGAAAACCCAGCATCAAAAGTCACCATACGCACCGAATCCCCATATTTTTCCCCAAAAAGCATCATTGCTCCAGATTTTCTGGCCTCTTCTATGGGAAGGTTGCGATGTTCTTCCAAGGGAATGTTTTCCCGGATTTTCTGGTTTACTATTTGCTCAATTTCAAGCAACTCAGATTCTAATGGACGCTGAAAGTGGGCGAAATCGAAACGCAGTCGGCGGTCGTTCACATCCTGCCCCTTTTGCAGGGCATGATGGCCAAGTACTTTGTGCAGAGCCGCATGCATCAGGTGCACAGCAGAGTGGTTACCCGAAGTGGCGCGACGCTTGGAAGCATCAACAACAGCCCGTACAGCCCCATCCCAACGGGACGGAAATTTTTCGATGATATGGATAATCAGATCGTTTTCTTTCTGGGTATCCAAAACGGCAATCCGTTCTTCCCCAAACCAAAGGTAGCCGGTGTCTCCTGCTTGCCCGCCACTTTCTGCATAAAAAGGCGTCCAGTCCAGCACAACCTGGTATTGGTTGCCTTTCGGGAGCTTGACGGTCCGGTATTTTAGCAGCTTTGCGCCCTCAACATGTAAATCGTCATATCCGACAAACCCCGTTTCGCCTTCTTCCAAAACAGTCCAGTCGCCAAACGCCTTTTCGGTAGCTTTTCTGGAACGCTCTTTCTGCTCCTGAAGGGCTACCTCGAAGCCTGCCTCATCTACACTATAGCCCCGCTCTTCTGCAATGAGACGGGTAAGATCAATAGGGAAGCCATAAGTATCGTATAATTCAAAAGCATCAGCGCCATTGATACGGTTTTCAGTCACTTCAAGGGCTTCAAAGCGACGAAGTCCATTCTCCAGGGTGTGCAGGAACGCCTGCTCTTCCCCTTCGATAACCCGGGCCACCTGGCGTTCCTGAGCCTTCAGTTCAGGGAAAACCTCACCAAAATAAGCTGCAAGCATAGGGATGAGCTTATGCAGAAAAGGTTGGCGAATATCCAGGAAAGAATAATAATAACGCACAGCACGGCGCAGAATACGACGGATTACGTAGCCAGCCCCCGAACTGCTGGGAAGCTGCCCATCGGCTATCGCAAAGGCAATGGCCCGGATATGATCGGAAATTACCCGCATAGCAATATCTTGCTTGGCATCCCGGGCATAACTGAAGGTATATTTTTTTCCGGAAGCTGATTCGATAAACTGGATGAACGGAGAGAAAATATCCGTGTCATACGTATAGGTCTTGTCCTGCAGTACCATGCACAAGCGCTCAAACCCCATGCCCGTATCCACGTGCTTTTCAGGCAGACTTTCCAGTGAACCATCCGCACGGCGGTTGAACTGGATAAATACGTTGTTCCAGATTTCGATTACCCGGGGATGATCCATGTTTACAAGTTCGTGACCAGGAACCTGCTTACGTTCTGCATCACTGCGCAAGTCCACATGAATCTCTGAACAAGGGCCGCAGGGGCCAGTATCCCCCATTTCCCAGAAATTATCCTTCTTGCTGCCATAAAGGACCTGGTTTTCTGGCAAAAAGCGACGCCAAATGGAACGAGCCTCCTCATCGGCAGGCAGCCCGTCTGAGGGATCGCCACCGAAGACAGTTGCATACAGGCGATCTTTGGGCAGACCGTACACTTCAGTGAGCAGCTCCCAGGACCAGGCCAGCGCCTCCTCTTTAAAATAATCCCCAATAGACCAGTTGCCCAGCATCTCGAACATGGTGTGGTGGGTGCCGTCATACCCAACATCTTCCAGGTCGTTATGCTTACCCGATACGCGTAGGCATTTCTGGGTATCTGCAATACGGCGGTTGTCCGGAACGGCATTTCCAAGGAAAAAATCCTTGAACTGGTTCATGCCCGCATTCGTGAACATAAGCGTGGGGTCATCTTTGTTCACAATAGGTGCCGAGGGTACGATTTTATGGCCCTTCGAAGCAAAAAAATCCAGGAATTGCTGCCGGATTTCAGAAGATGATTTCATGTAATCGGATATTTTCGAAGATTAAGGGTGTTAAAAAACAATTAAAAAGGTGTATTTTCCAAAAAAAATCAGATATTTATGCCGACGTATCCAACACAACCTCTGAAACACTAAGTTTTTCCTTGTTATTAAGGACAAACAGAGGGTCCCATTTCAACTTTCTGAAACTAATCTTTTTCGAATTTTCTGCGTATATATTATACAGTCTATTCAGGAAAAAGAGGCTATTTATTTGAAAAAAATGACTCCTACTGTAATTTCGCCCTGGCTCCAGCGCGGCTTTACAACCGGAGAAAGCTGAATATGCATACCACCGGGATTTCGGCTGGTGCAAATTTAGTTTAAAAAGACATGTTGATTACTTATGGGAAAGGAAAAGTTAGTTTTTAATGCCCACACGCTAAGCTACGAGAAGGTTAAAGAAACCGTTCAGCAAAAAATCTCCCGGATTTTTGGGTTTATAAGTACTGTGGCAGTTTCTGCCTTTCTGCTTACGTTCGTCCTGCATAATTTCTTCCCGTCCCCACGGGAAAAAGCCCTGCAGCAGGAAATATCCATCCTGGAATCAGAATACGAAAGATTACTCGACGACCTCAAGGTCATGGATAAATCCCTTAGCGACCTTCGCGAGCGCGATGCCCATGCCTACCGGATGGTCTTTGGCATGCAACCGATTGACGACAATGTATTCCAGGGGGGTATTGGAGGTGTAGACGAGTATGCGACCTATCGGAATATGGGTTCGGGTAAAATCCTCGTGGAGACTAAAGATAAAGTTCGCCAGATGAAGCATAAAATGGTCGTCCAGTCCAAATCCCTGGATTCCATAATGTATATGCTGAAGGAGAAAGAAAATATGCTCGCCTCGATGCCTTCCATCAAACCGGTGCGCTCCGACAAACTGTCTAAAAGCGTTGGCCTGCTTTCTGGCTTTGGCTACAGGGTCCACCCCGTCTTTAAAGTGCTCCGCATGCACTCGGGTATAGATTTTACAGCCCCTAAGGGCACTGCCATTCAGGCTACTGGTGATGGCGTTGTCATCAAAGCAGATTACAAAAGCGGATATGGCCGCTGTGTAATAATAAAACACGGTTACGGCTATCAAACGCTGTATGCCCACATGGATAAAATTCTCGTTAAAAAAGGTCAAAAGGTCAAGCGCGGACAGCCTATCGGCAAAGTAGGCAGCTCGGGTATTTCTACCGCGCCCCATTGCCATTACGAAGTCCACTTCCACGGAAAACCAGTAAACCCAATCGCGTTCGTCCTCGATGGGTTGAGTCCTAAAGAATACGATGCGTTGGTGAAAGCTGCCGAAGCCGGCAACCAATCGTTCGATTAATGCCCAAATGGTATCTGAGGAAGAAGTCAACACCTGCCTGAACTGCCGCCGTCCTTTGCCGGCGGAGATGGCATATTGTCCGCATTGTGGCCAGCAAAGAGTAAAAAAGCTGCTATCACTGCGTGAGTTAATTGCTGACCTCGTATCCTCATTTTTTAACCTGGAATCCAGGCTCTGGCGCACCCTGGCAGAAATGGTTATCCCAGGTAAGCTTACCGAATCTTACTTCCAGGGGCGTCGTGCCCGACTGCTGACGCCCTTTCGCATTTTTTTCATCGTCGCCGTGGCCCACTTTGCCATACTCGCCGTGCGCATTCATGGAAATAACCGGGCCTTTTTGGAGCGCTTTGAGCTGGAACAACAAAAAGGTGCCTATGCAAAGCAATACGCAGCACGCCTGGATACACTGATTGGAGAAACGCAGGCAGCTTTCCCGCAGGCAAAAAAAGCCCTGGATACCCTGAGGGCAAAAAACCAGCCCCGAAAATCCACTACCCTGGATGGCCATTTCAGCATCATGACATTAAAAAACGGCCAATTATCTCCAGGAATACCTATTGAATTCGAAGATTTAATTACTTTACCCAGGGAATCCATGCTGGAAAAATATGCCCTTTCGGATCCCTTCTCCCGTCTGCAAGTCCAGGTAATCCAGCGAATGTTACAAAATCCGGATAGCTTTGTCCAGTTCCTATTAAGCAAACTCATCTGGCTGGCTATTTTCCTCGTTCCCGCCCTGGCAATAGTACTCCAGTTACTTTACCTTCGGCGTAAGCGCTATTTTGTAGAACACCTCGTCTTTTCCCTCCACTACCATACCCTCGCTTTTGCGCTGATGGGGCTTTTCTTCCAATTTTCTTTCCATCGCCCCGAATTCCTGGGCTGGTTCCTGCTGCTGATTTTCCTATATGGCCTCCTGGCTATAAAGCGCTTTTATGCCCAGGGCTGGCGCAAAACCTTCTTGAAATTCACCATTCTCCATATCTTCTACTTTTTTCTGGTAGGCTTCTCCCAAATTATCGTTTTTCTGCTCAGTGCCCTTGCCTACGGGAATGCCTGATTGGAGGCTTGCTCCACCAAACTCTATTTTGAATGGGGGTTGTGTGAAAAGTATTCCGCCGCCTGCGGCGGCGAAAGAAAGTTAAATATTATCTGGCGGCGCCAGCAGCCAAATGACGGCCTCCGGCCTTTTTACACAACCCCATGGCAAACTTTCACACACCCCCGTAAATATTTCTTTAATACGCCGTTTCAAAAATTTTATCCACAACCCATAATGAAAAAAGGCCTGTTGTGAGAACAACAGACCTTTTTTTGTGGCGGCGGCAGGACTCGAACCTACGACCTTCGGGTTATGAGCCCGACGAGCTACCAACTGCTCCACGCCGCGATTTTTAGTGATGCAAAGATACATCAATATACTTCTCTTGTCAAGTCTTTTTTTAAAAAAACCGAAACTATTTATTTGCACTGCATTTAGCCCGGAAAAACAAAGCCGGAGATTTTCAGACAAGCAACAGAGGATTAGCACAAAGTCCAGGCTTTGCGTTATTTTCGCCCCAAAATAACCAGCATGGAGCAGAAGCATATGGTTTTGATTACCGTAATTGACCGAAAAGACCGGGAACACCTAATTGAAGCCCCCACTGATATGAATATGAACCTCATGGAAGTATGTAAAGCACACGAGCTGCCGGTGAAGGGTACCTGTGGGGGTATGGCCCTTTGTTCGACCTGCCACGTGTATGTACTCAGCGATCACAATCTGCCTGAAATGGGAGAGGACGAAGAAAATATGCTGGATCAGGCATTTTTCGTAACCCCACAATCACGACTTGGATGTCAGATTCAGATACGCGAAGCACTGGATGGCCTGCGGGTCAAACTGGCACCAGACGATGAAGAAGGATAATGAGGGCAGGAATCTGCTACCTGTACACCAGCACCTTTCTCGTAGCCTGAAAAGTATCACCGGTGAGGGTGACCAACAGAATACCCTCAGGAAGGCCCGATAAGTTCAGTTCCTGCTGGAAATCCTTGTCTTTATCCAGTTCCAGAACCCTCAAACGACGTCCGGACAAATCACACAGAGTAATCCTAACCGCTTCAGGGCGATCCAGGGCTAGCTGGATAAAAACTTTTTCCCCGGCGGGATTCGGAAAAATCTGAAGCTGCTCATCGTCCAGATCAAGGTTTTTTACAGCCGAGATCAGACTAACTTCGACATTGCCAATAGCGACATCGCTACATCCACCGCTCCCTGTTGCTAAAAGGCTCACAATATATTTCCCTACTTTAGTATACTGATGAGTGGGATTTGCCGCAGTACTGGTATTCCCATCGCCAAAATTCCACAAATACTGACTGGCAGAAGCGGAACTGTTCTGAAAGGTCACCGATGCCGTGCCATTATTCAGCGGAACCGCTGCTGCAGGGCCGCTAAATGCCGCCTTCGCAGCTGCCGATGTGGAAGCGATACCAATGCGCACTGGCAATCGTCCGCAGGGGTAGTTATATTCAATTTCCCAATCGAAGAAGAAACTATAAGTGGCAGGATCGGGATTTTCCGATTTGTCAATGCGGAGGACACCGGGGATGAGGTATGGAAAACTCGTCCCGGTGGTATTGATATACAATTCCCGTCCAACAGAAATATCCAGTACATAATTATCCCCGGGCTCGATAGAAAAACCCAGGTTCAGGCGGTTTGCACCGACTTTAGGGACGTTTACCAGGCGCTGTTGGATGCTGCCATCAGGCCGTTTCAGACGGATATTCCGGGGGCCGGCTACCTCAGCAAAGACCAGCACGCTCCGGAGCGTAAAATTTGTGAGTGCTGAAAATACCAATCCACCCGTACTGCTGGTAGAAAGTTCGCTGCTACCGCCACTATTATCGGCCTTACCCACTTTTTGGACAAAGCGGAGCTCTGCAAACACGGTAGTATCTTGATTCAGTGGCCCGGTATAAAATTGCAGCCCCTCTGCAAGTGGCGTACCGCCCTCAGACTGGCCATACCAGCGCAACGTGCCGTCGCCCTCATATTTAGCAGTGACCAGCGCCCGGCTACCGGCACAGGTTGCCGATATTACAGGATTGATCTGTGGCAACAAAGGCTGTGGACTTACTGTAACCCTGCGCTTAAACTTGTTATTAAGCGTGCGCTCATCCTGAACCCCGTTCGGGTTGTTCAGCTCAATCTCCAGGACATAGGTACCGAAAGCAGAAGAAAATTCTGGCAGGACCACTTTTGTAATTGCTCCCGGTGCCAGCCTTCCGGTCCATTTTGTTGAAAACAGCGGTGTAGGCGAAGATTCCCTCCGAACGATGATATCCAGGCTTTTGAGTTCTTCCGTACCGTTATTGCGAAAAGACGTTTCCAAAAAAACATTCCCGCCGCAATTAAGCAATCGCGCCGAAGTATTCAGTTGTTGTACATCTATTTTAGCCCTAACAGGTACAACAGGTTGGTTTCCAAGAGATATAAGGTATTGATATGCGGCAAAAACGTCAATAAGGCCTTTGCCATAGGTATTATCTTCCCCTGTAATCCCCAGGTCAACAGCAGTATTATATAATGCCCTGGCCAGTTCCCGCCCTGGCAGGTAGGGAAAAGCTTCTTTTAGGAGGAGGAGTGCCCCGGAGACATATGGCGCTGAGAAAGAGGTTCCGGAGGTCGTGGAATATTGAACACGGCCTGTGTTCGCCACACGCACGCCCGAACCTGGTGCAACTACCTCGGGCTTGATATCCAGGGCAGAGTTTAACAAATTGGTACATTGAGATGGGCCCCGACTGGAAAAATTAGCGATTGTGGAAGAGGAAGTTACCGCCCCCACAGAAAAAGGAACGACATCACTAATGCTGATAGAAGCCTGCAGCCCAACACTGGACGGATCCGGGCCATTATTCCCGGCACTGAACACTATCGCGATACCAGCGGCATCCAGGCTGCGGAACAAATCTGGCCAGACCTGGGAGCATTCGGCCGTATTGGAAATCGTCCGCCCATAGGAATTGTTGATCACATCCGGGATATCGGTAACGGTACTAATCTGTCCATCAGGATTTAACGCCCACTGCAATACGGTGACCACATCGCGCACAGATCCCTTATATACACAAAATTCATCTGTATCAATATTTCTGAGGTTGCTGAATGGCCCCCCCATCCACTGTGCATTAAAAGCTGCCCCGAGCGTATCGCGGGTCACCGCGTCCATACCCACTGCTGCACTAGCCACACCAGTACCGTGGGAGTCACAGAAGTCAGGCAATGCGGAACTGAGGTATACATGTCCAATGGGGGCATTATGATAGGCAAATTGATTGCGCAAAGCGGGATGGTCGGGATCCTGGCCACTGTCCACAATCAGGACCTTCCGGCCATAGCCACTATAGCCCAATGCCCAAAGTGCAGGTGCCCGGATTGCATCCAGGCCGGGTTCACGGCCATTGGGGACAGGCATTGCGGGGCTGTCAAATTCTGGCGCGGCGCTACGGTCCAGAATTTCGTTCTTCTCAATCCAGGCAATATCAGGCCGCTCACTTAATGCTGCTATCAGCTTTTTCTGTGCTTTCACATATATGGCGTTAATAGCCCAGAACTGCTCTACAGAAGCTGCGTCCACTTCTTGGGAAGCCCGGATCATAGCCAAAAGCGGGGCTTGTACCGTTGCTGCTTTCGCCTGCAGGTCTTGCAGCAAGCCCATAACCCGTTGCTGCTGGGAAATTCCCGCACGCAGGGTGCGCGTCTGATAGGCTTCCACATCCACGCGGTCTTTCATAAGGATAAAAACCTCATGGAAATCTTCCGGAGCGCTCTGTTCAATTTCGCGATACAGACTGGTGCTCATTGCACTTGCCTGGAGTTGTTGGGAAAATAAAGACCTGGCGGCCAGCATGGCCATTGAAAAAAACAGCAGGGAAACAAAGACTTGACGCAGCATAGCTATTCAGGTATTATTGTTGACAGTAGGGATTTTTGGCGGCATTTCCGCACAAACCAATATCTGCATTAACGATAAACAAAAAAATTACCGTACAAGGTTTATAAGTGTTTGATATTCTTCAAAACGGCCATCATCTTTTCGCATTTCCAGTATTTCTAACAAACTTTCCTGGTAATGGTCATTGAGGGCTGCTTCCGTGCGGCCACAACGCACCTCGACCTGACCTTGCCTCAACTGCTCC
Source organism: uncultured Haliscomenobacter sp. (assembly GCA_964527495.1). GTDB lineage: Bacteria > Bacteroidota > Bacteroidia > Chitinophagales > Saprospiraceae > JADJPL01. The sequence continues at coordinate 3,398 of CAZGOT010000073.1, read as the reverse complement.
AGGCGCCATGCATAAGTTGCCTCCATACGGGACAGGATTTCTTTCTGTATTACCTCATGATCTGCCTTCGGTTCGACAGCGGTAATCTCCTTAAAAGCAAGATTATTGCGTGCGACCAGCCGTCCATTTTCCACAATAAAATAAGCAGAATGTGGCAATGGGCCTTCCCCCCCAAGCAATTTGGCATAGAGCGTGAGCTGCAGATCCTCCCGGTTGCGCAGGCGTTCTTCCCTATACCTATGTCCTCCCCATTTCAAATCCAGGACTACTTTTTCCGTACCCCTGCGCAGGACAATATCGGCACGGCCATTTATCTGTAACCCGGCAAAATTGCCCGAAAGAGGCATTTCTGCACCTTCGGGCTCCCATTGGTTACTCTTCAGCAGGGAAACCAGGCTCCAAGCGGCATACTGCACTTTTTTGACAAACTGCACTCGCGCCGGTTCCCTGCCGTACAATAGCAGGACAGAGCCTTCCCGGGCAAAAAGGCCGGGGGCTTCCCGGGCGATATAGGTAAAAACATCCGCTTTTCCCCATTGCACCAGACCCGGTTGTCGAAGTAGCCCTTCAAAAAGCCGGTGGGACAGATTGCCGTACAAAGTATTATCCTCGACAATACTCAGGATGGCCGATTTTCTCAGGCGCAGGGCATAGCGGAACACCCACCGGTGTGGATAGTATAAAAGGGTTTCAAGGCTGGAAAAAGTTTCCTCCTCACGCGGCAGAAGCACATTTTTCCGAAGCAGAATAAATGGCTCCGGCTGACCAAGCTGCCTGTGCTGAACCTCCTTATATTCCGGCAATTTCGAAAGCACCATCCCCGATACTGGCTTTTCAATATCCAGGATGATAGGGTCAAGGCTTTCAAACCCGGCCTCCAGGTCGCCGAGTAGCGGATGGGGCACCATTTCTGCCCCTTCTGAAAATGTTGGAAGAACAAGGACAAGTTTATTCTGTGCCAAAAAAACCGGGCGCTTTCTTTGCCAAAGCAGCAGTGCATTTACCCGCTGTGGGCCATCAGGATATATCTCTTTTGATTCCAAATAGGCCCGCTCCTCTGTTGACCAACGCGAAAAAATAAAGGCCGGGTCATCCTGGCAAAAATTCCACCAGACAAGGCTATCCACTTCTCCTGGAATGGCACCAGCTTCCTGGGCATAGGCAAAACTGCCCTTTTCCTGTTCCCGCATCTGTATAGGAGCCGCTTCATATATCGTCCGCACAATGCGCTCGAGTTCCAATAAACTCAGGCTGCGCTCCGGGAGTGCCTCCAGGAGTTCTACCATGCGTTGGGCTTGAACCCGAAGCGGCAACAGGGAAATACCTCCCTCTCCTTTTCCATATTTCTCTCCTGCCCAATCCGCCAGATAGCGAAACATCTCCAGGGCATCTTCTTTTGGCGCCACTCCAGCACTATCATATCTACGACGCTCAAACCAGAATTGATATTGCTTTCGGATAGCCGAAACCGGCTCTGCAGACATATACTGCCCCGACTCCAGGTCGCGAAAATATTCGCCAATCATTGCCCTCCAGGACTCCCCCATTATACCTGGTGTTTCTGCAAGCTTACGCGCAATCCGCGCAGCCAATTCTTCTTCCAAAGGTTTAACAGGAAGGGATACAAATTCAAGTAACCGGTACAAATCTATTGGCTGCCAAAGGAAAACCGGAAGTAATTTTAAGGCCTGAAGCGCCGGACGGGCTAAAGAAGCCGACTGTAGTCCCAAACTAGGCAGGCCTTCTTGTACCAAGGCATAGTCGAGGGTTCCCGACAAATCAGGTAGCAATAATACTGGCGCCCAATCAGGGTCGCGCTTTGCCCAGGCAGCAAAATATGCAGCAAGATCTGTATCGCGCCTGCCTTTCAACAGGATTAGGCTACCATCGCCCTGAAGACGGGAACCTTCCACCTGCCCAAATGCCAGCAAACGCTGAAAACGCCTCAAATCAGTATCCCCCGTGGCAGGATTGCGGTCAAGCCACTCCGGTAGCAGGGCATGCTCCACAACTTCCACCCCCTTTTCTTCCAGGATGGCCAACAATCTGCGCCAGTGAACGGGAAAGAGATTACGCGGTTCAACTAATGCTATCCGGTCAATAGGGCAATACCTGTGAGGCAGGGTGTGGAGTACGGAAGTCAATCGCTCTGCAAAACCCACAGACAAAGGGAAATGGCCTTCCCGAAGGCCCTGCTCGATACCTGCCAGACAAGCGAGGCGGGGCGGCATGACCGCATCTGACCGGAGATCCCAGCCTGCGAGCAGCAACTCATCCCGCCTGGATAAGAGCTCGGCAGCAACCGCAAAAGGATCTGCAAGAAAAGCATTGCGAAAAAAAACTTCTCCGACAGCCTTATCCAGGTATGCCCGGATAGCTTGCCGATATTCCTCTACCCTCAGATAGTCCGTTTCCCTGGCAATTTGCTGCAGGCCCAAATAACCCTCCAGCAATTGAAGGAGCTTCCTCGGACCTACACAACCCATACCCTCCCCAACCCACTCCGGAAGTGGGCACAGCGGTCGGTCCAACGAAAGTCCAAAAATGATTTTCATAGGAAAACAGGGCACACCTATCCAAAACCCCCGGTCTCTTTCTGGAGCTTCTGCATCTGCGTAGCCCAATATTGTTTCTGGTCTTTTTCTTCGCCTGCTTCGCAAAAATCCGTAAGCTCAAGAATTGTCTCTCCCGTTACCGGGGATTCGTAGATTTTGAATTCGAGATACTCACGCTCATCAGGTGCTTCCAGCCAGCGGAAACGCAGGAGCTCGTCTTCGATATCATCAATCAGCAACGCTTCCTCGTCAAAATCTCCCCAGGAGAATGTGTACACATCGCTGTTAATATCTACCTCGTCACAAAACCAGCGCACCAGACAAGCAGGCGTTGTCAGAAACTGATAGAGAATAGTCGGAGAAGCACGGAAAATAAATTCCATCTTGATCCTGACACGTTTCATATTCTTGTCGTTAAAATGGTCTTAGGCGATAGAAAAAATACGCCAATCAGGCGCAATAAAAAAGAAAAAACCGATAATTCCAAACCTGATTTTTTTTTCTTTGCCCTGTCCATAAGAAAAACTTTTTTTATGCTTGTTTTCGCATAGTCTTGACTCACTATAATTAATCCGGTACTTTTGCCATTGATTACCTGTTTTTGCTTGTAATCTTTGAAATAACAGCCTATGCGGGCAGTGATACTATCCTTTTGGTTATCCCTGGCTTTTGTATCCGGAGATGCCCTGGACCCCAGATTATCTTCGTCTTTATTTTATCGGCTTCAACCTTTTTCTTTTTCCAGGCGTTAACCATCCATTACTGTGGTGCAAAATGCGAATAATTAGATGAGACAGTTAAAGATCACGAAATCCATTACGAACCGCGAGAGCCAATCCCTGG
>CAZGOT010000072.1:0-12699 GCA_964527495.1 uncultured Haliscomenobacter sp. | reverse complement strand
TTTTACCTCATTTTGCAAAGCAAAATGAGGTAAAACGTCGTTCATTTAAAATTTTATTACGCCGCCGAAGGCGGCGTAATACTTTTTAAACAACCTCATACTTTCCATACATCCCCAGGAATTGTGATACACCCAAGATATTTTTTTACCAAACACCTTCCTAACAAAATAACAGACTGCCAAAATGAAAAAAATACCCTTCTTTTTTCTTCTGCTGTTATTGGCGCTAAGCAGTAACGCCCAGCAGACACCCGTAACTAAAGCGAATTACGACCTCGCGGCACGATTTTCGCCCGAAAACCTGAAGCGCATGGTGTTTTCTACCGCGGTAGATGCCCATTGGTTAAAACAAAGCGAGCGCTTTTGGTATGTGTATGAAACCAGTTCCGGAAAGACCTATTATTTGGTTGATCCTGTTAAGCGGACCAGGAAAGTGCTCTTCGACAACGCTAAAATGGCGGCAGATATGTCCCGCCTTTCTAAAGACCCTTTTGATGCCCAGCATCTCGATATCACCAACCTGCGCTTTATCAAAAACGAAACAGCGATCCAGTTTGAGGTGAAAAGTAAACTTGCGGATGAGGAGCGCAAAAAAGACGGGGAAGAGGACGATATGAAAGAAAATAAATCCGCAGCATCCAAAAAGCCGGAAAAGCGGACCTTCTATTTTGAATACGATCTGGCCTCGGGGTCCCTGCGCTTGCTCGAAGACTATGAGAAGCCCAAAGAGAAGCCCTCCTGGGCAACTATTGCTCCGGATTCCTCCTACGTCCTGTTTGCCAAAGAACATAACCTGTATTGGATGGACAAGGAGAACTTCCTGAAGGCCGTTAAAGACGAAAAAGATACTACCATCGTAGAAAATCAATGGACTACAGACGGGGTAGAACACTATGGTTATGGAAGTGGAAATTTCGGCCAGACCAATGCCGATTTAGAAAAAAATAAGGGTAAACGTCAGTCGGTTGGTGTTCTTTTTTCTCCGGATGCACGCAAATTCGCACTTATGCGCACTGACAGCCGCAAAGTAAAAGATCTATGGGTCATCAATTCCATCGCAGAGCCGCGTCCTACGCTGGAAACCTATAAATACCACATGCCGGGGGAAAAAGATGCCCCCCAGCCAGAGATGCTGGTTTTTGATTTTTCCTCCAAAAAAATGGTAAAAATAGCTGCCGATACGTTTAAAGATCCAACCTATGGCATGCTTAGGGCGCCCCGTTTGGCTAAAAACCGCGATGACCTCTTCCAGCCTTCCTATTGGCTCGGGCCAAGTGCACAAGAATTTTACTTCACCCGCACCAGCCGCGACCTCAAGCGTATTGATATCTGTCTGGCCAACACCGAAACCGGTACCGTTAAAACGCTGATAGAAGAACGGCTGAACACCTATGTGGAAATCCGGGATTTAGGACTGGTAAACAACGGCGAGGAGCTCATCCACTGGTCAGAACGCGATGGTTGGGCGCATTTTTATCTCTATGACAAAAATGGTAATTTCAAAAACCAGATTACGACCGGTCCATGGCATTGTGAGAGCATAGAAGCGATTGATTCAAAAAACAGGGTGCTCTATTTCACGGCTAACGGTCGGGAAGCTGGTGAAGATCCCTATTATACCCATCTTTATCGCGTTAATTTTGATGGTACCGGCTTGAAATTACTCAATAAAGGGGATTTTAACCATGCAACTTCAAACAACGACGCAGCTTCCTTCTTTATCAATAATTATTCCAGGGTGAATTCCACTCCCAAATCGGAATTACTGGATAACCTCGGCAATAAAATCATGGACCTCGAAACTGCCGACCTCTCCAACTTGTTTGCTGCCGGGTATCATTTCCCCGAAACCTTTGTGGTTAAAGCGGGCGATGGGGTAACAGACTTGTACGGCGTGATGTACAAACCTTTTGATTTCGATTCTACCAAAAAATATCCTATTGTCGCCTATGTATATCCCGGACCACAGACCGAGTCTGTCAATAAATCCTTTTCTGCCAATATGGACCGGACCGATCGTCAGGCCCAACCCGGTTTAATCGTCATCACGGTTGGAAACCGGGGTGGCCACCCCAGCCGCTCCAAATGGTATCATAATTATGGCTACGGCAACCTCCGGGACTATGGCCTGGAAGATAAAAAAGTTGCAATTGAACAACTCGCCGCCCGCCACGCTTTTGTTGACCAGGATAAAGTAGGAATTTTCGGCCACTCCGGGGGCGGGTTTATGTCCACTGCTGCCATGCTCGTGTATCCAGATTTTTTCAAGGTTGCCGTTTCTTCTGCGGGCAACCACGAGAACAATATCTACAACCGTTGGTGGAGCGAAAAACACGATGGGGTTAAAGAAGTCCGGGATGCCAAAGGCAATATCACTTTTGAATACGATATAGATAAAAACTCGGAACTGGCTAGAAACCTCAAAGGCAAACTTCTTCTATGTACCGGCGATATTGATAATAACGTCCATCCTGCGAATACTATCCGCATGGCCAACGCGTTGATAAAAGCCAATAAGCGCTTTGATTTCTTTGTTTTTCCTGGTCAGCGCCACGGCTTTGGCGACATGAACGAGTACTTTTTCTGGTTGCGTACGGATTATTTCGCCCGCCATCTTATAGGCGATTACCAAAGCAGTACCGATATCGTGCCGTTGAATAATGAAAAGCCTATGAATAGGAAATAAGGTTTAAAGAGGGGGTGTCAGAACTTTTTAAATGGACACCTTTTTATCTCGTTTTGCTTCGCAAAATGAGATAAAAAGGTGTCCATTTAAAATAAAATTTGGCGGCGTCAGCCGCCAAATGTCGGCCTCCGGCCTTTTTACACAACCTCAGAAAAAAAATTTGGTGGCGCAAGCCGCCAAATAACAGGCCAGGGGCTTTTCACACAACCCTGGACACTCTCATTTAAAATTTTATTTCGCCGCCGAAACCGGCGAAATACCATAGGTTCAATCCCTCTTTTGAAACTCCTGCATACGCCCTAACATTTCAGGTAGCGGGTAGTTTTTTCCTGAAAAAAAGAAATAGCGCCCCCCGGTAGTCCGGATTATCAGGATTCGGGTATCGGTAGAGGCCATATTCAGGGCATTTCGATCCTGGGTAGTCTGAACCCGAACCTCTGCAATGTCTTCCCATGGTACCCGAACCTTTTTCAGGTCGAGGCCAGCACTGTCTATTTTCAGTCGCTGAAGGCGTAAGAGTTGTACCCCGCTGAAGATAGCAGATCCCAATCCGGAGAGGGCGAGAAAAAACAATAACATGGCCGGTAGGGTCTTGCCTGCACTAGCTTTATGATTCCAGGATCGTCTGAGGAGGAAGAAAGTGGATGTCCCGGCAGCAAGTGCCAAAACGGCGCCTCCCCAAAACCACCATTGTTCTTCTCCGGTTTGGGGCAAAAAAGTGAAAGCCTGCTCTTCCATAATTATTTTTTGAGCGTTGGATAAACTAAAGAATCCAGCGGGGCAAAAATTTGCCGGAAAAGGCCGGTCGCTTTTCCATCAAAGTAATCGCCCGGGCGTTGGCTGGTATGAACAATATAAGGGCTTGCCTTCCAAGGCCTGGTGAACCCTTCAAATTCCAGTAATGACCGGCCTTTCGACCAGAAAACAATCGTCCTGTCTATGCTATTGGCCTCCTGTACCTCGTCAAAATCCAGGGAGGGCAGAGGTGCGGAAAGATTATCCAGTTGTGCCCACCAGTGCAAAAAAGCTTCTGGATCAAGTAAGAGCGTATCCAGGGAATTAAAATACCATTTACTGCTATCGCGGTAAAATGAAATCACAAGGGAGTCCCGGAACAGGGAGTAGGTGAGGCTATCCACTTGTTCTGGTTGGGGTGGACGGGCAAATAGATGATCGTTAAAATCAGCAAAAGGGCGAAAAAAGAAAGCCACTTTTGGGGCGGGCACAAAAAATACTTCTTCCTGCCCTTCAAAGCGAAGCGATGCGGGTTTTTGCTGTCCATCAGGCAGGAAGAGGGTAAAAACTTCGTCCTTTCGGTCATGGAAGCGTATTTGCACCAATGCGGATGCGCCTTTCCCCAAGGGTATTTCTGATTGTGTAGCAGACATACCTTCAGGAAAAAGGGTCAGCAAACTGCGGAGTGCGGCGTGGATTTCGGTAACAGGCAGGGAGCGCCCACCGCGTTGTCCATCACTCACGGTCCACCCTTGTTCCGAGCGGCTAAAAATAATTTCCTCCTGGCCTTTGCGCACTGAAAGGGCCGTTACTGCATCCACTTCAAACTGGAAGAGTGGGGGGCGAAATGCGATTTTGCCTCCGTAAACAGTCCAGACGTAAACGGCGATTGCAAGGCATGTGAGGAGGAGTACCGTCGTTCCTGCGATTGTTTTTCCCCTCATTTTTCCATTTTTAGAAAATCAAAGGTATTTTTGTGGCCTAAAGATAAGGTCTGAAATCAACATTGAGCAAATGAAAAAAGAATTGGTTTTGTTATCGCTTGTTGCCCTCTGTGCTTGTGGGGGCGGTAAAGAAGAAGGAACCCCTGCACCAGCGGGGAGCAAACTTTCTGGTTTTACCTTGCTGGAGACTAGTACTACTGGCCTTTCCCGTGCACAAAAACTCGATGCCGGGGGGAGAGTGCTGGAGGAGGGTTTTGTAAAGGGGGAGGCAAGAGAAGGTGCCTGGACGATTTACCAGCTTGGGTCGGATTTCCCACAAACGGTTGCCTCTTATGTTGGAGGAAAGCTAAACGGGCCTTATATAGAATTTAGTAAGGATAATAAAATCACCCTTTTGGCCAATTACGAGAATAACCTGCTGCATGGGAAGTGGTTTCGCTATCAGTATGGCGAACTTGCCTTTTCGGCAGAATACCGGCAGGGAAAACTGGATGGAGTGTATAGAGTTTATCGTGGGGAAGGAAAATTGGCGAAAGAAATCTCCTACAAGAATGGTGAACTGGATGGCCCATACCGGTTTTTTGACGATAGCGGAAACGTCGTGTTGGAGTATACTTACCGGAAAGGCAAAAAAATTGGGGATTGATCTTTAAGGCTCGGCTTTTTTGAAATCCTTTTTGCTTTCCTGGTGTTCGGACATTTGAGCATAATGCTGTTTCTGAGCATGGGCTCTACTTTCTTGTGGCTTGTTTTTTCTGAATACTTTCTCTATAATAGGCTGCTTCCTGTCGTTCATAAAGAACAACAGCCCCATCAGGTCTTTGATTTTTGACATACTTTTTTATTCGTTTTTGAATGACAGTTCAAGTTGCCTTAAAAAAGTATGCAAAGCAAATTTCAGGTGGAGCGGTTGGTATGATTTCCCAAATATTTATTTTGGCGTGTCTCCAGGGTATATCTTGAGAATAGAAGGGAGGGCTTAAATGTAGTGGGATTGCCTTATTCTTTCAGCATAAATTCCCTTGGGGTAACCTGTGTAATTTCCTTGAAGACCTTATAGAAGGTGGATTTATTTTTAAATCCGCATTGGAGGGCGATCCCGTAGAGGGTGAGGTGCTTGAGCTGGTCGTTGGCAATTTTACTTTTTGCATCTTCCACGCGGTACCTGTTGATAAATTGTTGGAAGTTGAGCCCTGTCTGATGATTGATGACCTGAGAGAGGTATTTGGTATTGGTTGCGAGTTTGTCTGCCATTTGCTTCAAGGTTAAATCGGGGTTGAGGTAGAGTTTTTCGGATTCGAGGAGCAGGCGGAGTTTTCGATAGAGCAAGGTTTCTTCTATGCCTTTAAGCGAACTCGTGCGGTATTTATCCGGGAATTCCAGGAGTGGGACCTGTAAATCTTCCGGGGCATGGGTGGCATCTATCTCAAAAGCAATGAAATTAGTGAGTTGATGGCGGGCATCAAAAATCGGATGTATGACGAGCCTGCATAGGTAGGGTTCTCCATTTTTGCGATAGTTCGTCAATTGTTCTTTAAGGGAAATTTTCTGTTGGAGCCCTTTGCGGATGCGGTGCATAGCATCTTGCTCGGTGCCTGGTCCCTGCAGCAGCGCCCCTGGGATTTTGCCGATAGCTTCCATGGCGGTGTATCCGGTAATGCGGGAAAAATCTTCATTCACCCATAAAATCCGTTTATTTGGGTCGGTCAGGATAACTGCAATGTTTGGAATCATAGTTGGTAATTTGCAAATCGGCCAGAACACGTCCCGCCATGAAGTTTGTCCAGAATATGGAATGCAAGAAATCGGACTCTAAACTAATTATTTTTCCTAAAAAAACAACTTCTCTATCAAATTATTTGGCGGCGCAAGCCGCCAAAGGACGGCCTCCGGCCTTTTCACACAACCCTATGTCTTGGGAAACAGCCTCTTCAAAAAAATATTCGCCAGCAATAAACGCTGGAAAAACTAATCTTTGGGATCCCCTTCTGTTGGGTGGGGAGCTGCACAATAGTGGGCAGGCACAACCAGAACATTGGAAGGGAACGCTGCATAAGCACGCTTTGACCTTTGATCAATATATTGCATAATCACCCACACCTCATACGTTCCCGCCCAAGGCAGAGGGACCCAACGACCTGCTACTGGTGTGTTCCATTTTTTCAGGCTTTTTTCGTGTTTGGCATACCAGGTATAAACGATAATGGGATCTTCGGATGGACTCAAGGGGGGCATTTTGGTGACCAGGATGCAGGCCTGATTGTCTTTTCCATAGCCGCAGCAAAGACTTGGGCCGTTTGCCAGACTGATTTCCAGTAACTGCCCTTTCCCCTCTGTCACCCCGAACAGGAGCAACACGGCAAAGCAGAACAACTTTTTCATAGTGCATCATTTGGGCAGATGGGGGGAGACTGCCAGTCCACGGGAATTTTGCATCGTTTTCAAAAGGAACCTGTATTTCGGTTTGACCCTTTTTTCTTAAACGGTTTTGGGACAGGAAAATGTTCTTCAAAAATGCACCAAAAAAAACTCTTTTGCAAGGATAGCGGTCTTTTTTTTTATGAAACGGTCTTTTCTTTGAGATAAGCGGTAAATTGATTGTATAGGCTAATTTTTTTCGTTTTGTACCTGCTTTTTTCCAAAAAACGGTTTAGAAATGAAAGATTTGCCCTACCTTGCTGATTCAAAAGGCAGGGTTTGATCCTCCGGCCGCCGCTTTTAGGACGAGTTTAAACAAGCAGGCCACCCCTGTCCGCTATTCCGATCCCTGAACTGATGAAATGGTTTTTTCTCCTTCACTATTAACTAAAAATCGCTGTTTATGAAGAACCAATTTAAACTGTTGAGCTGGTCGCTCCTGTTCTTCCTTGTCCCCCTTACCGGGGTGTTAGGGCAAACGCGGGCCATCAACGGTACCGTTACAGATGCCCAGGATGGCGCACCACTCATTGGCGCTACAGTCCTTGTTGTAGGTACAACGGTTGGGACGGTTACCGATCTGGACGGAAAGTACAGCATTCAGGCATCGGCAGGTCAGGTGCTTCGCTTTTCCTACACGGGCTATTCCTCAAAAGATGTAACCGTTGCAGCTGTCAATGTCATTGATATGCAACTGGAAAGCGAAGCAACGGCCTTGGAGGAAATTGTGGTCACCGCTCTTGGAATCAAGGAAGACAAGAAGAAACTTAGCTATTCCGTCCAGGAGGTCAAAGGCGATCAAATTTACGATACTGGCCGGGACAACTTCCTCGTCTCCCTCCAGGGCCGTGTCGCTGGTCTGAACATGACCCCTTCGAGTGGCCAGGCAGGCGCTTCTGTAAGCGTACAGCTGCGTGGCCCCAGCTCTATTGACGGTAACAACCAGCCGCTTTTCGTAGTGGATGGTCTCCCGATTGATAACCGTACCTTCAGTCAGGGTGCCCTGGTTTCTGACCAGCCTAACCGGACGGCAGACTACCTCAACCGCGCAGGGGATATCAACCCCGCCGATATAGAGTCTGTTACAATCCTGAAGGGCCCGGAAGCTGCGGCATTGTATGGCATTGATGCTTCTTCGGGTGCCATCATCATCACTACCCGTAAAGGGGCTGCAGGAAAAGGCAGGATCAACTACGATAACCTCTTCCGGGTCGAAAATATTTACCGCTTCCCCCAATTTACCACAGATTATGCTACCGGCTTTAATGGTGCGGCCGACCCTACGACAAGGTCTTTCTTTGGCCCCATCTTGCCTGCTTCGACGCAGCGCTTCGAGAATGTGGACGCTTTTTTCCGCAATGGCTTTACCCAAACGCATAACCTGGGTTTCGAAGGGGGATCGGAAAATGTCAGCTACCGGCTTTCTTCCAGCTATACGGATCAGACCGGTACTATTCCTACCAACGACTTCAGCCGGATTTCTATCCGCTTGAGCAGTACCGCAAAAATACGTCCCAACCTCGAAGCTACCACTTCGTTCAACTACGTGCAGAGCGATGTAAGGGCTCCAGAGCGCGGGGCAAACGGCTACCTTATCGCCCTCCTTTCCTGGCCTTCCTATGACGATGCTTCTTCCTATCTCAACACAGACGGTACCCGCCGTCTGCTCACGGGCATCACCACGGAAGCAGATAACCCTTTCTTTAATGTCTATAAAAATGCAAACCGCACGCGTACCAAGCGCTCTATAGGTAACTTTTCGCTTGCTTACAACCCGTTTAAGTGGTTTACTGTAACAGGCCGATTTGGTATTGATAACTATTCTACTATCGGCAACCAGTTCCGGCATCCACAATCGGCCCTCGGTATAGCAGGTGCAGGCTCTGTGGAAAGCTACAACGAGGTCTCTCTGCTTTTGAACGGTAACCTCATCGGTACGGCGCGGAAAAGTTTCGGCGATTTCAATACTACCTTAACTTTTGGGGGCTCTATTGACGACCGCAACTACGAAGTTACTTCCGTTCGCGGGGAAAAACTCTTCGAACCGGATTACAACAGTATCAACAACACGGAACCAACCACCCAGCGCAACAAGCTGACGATTACCCGTCAGCGCCTGGTGAGCCTGCTGGGAAGTTTCGATATCGGCTATAAAAGCCTCCTTTACTTTTCTGTTAAAGGACGTAACGATTGGTCTTCTACACTTCCGGTGGCAAACCGCTCCTTCTTTTATCCATCCTATGGGTTGAGTTTTGTATTCACCGAGCTTCCTATGTTTGCTAATTCCCGGGTGTTGTCCTATGGAAAACTGCGTGGAACGATCTCCCAAACGGGTAAGGATGCGCCACCTTATCGGATCAACCCCGTCCTCACAGCTCAGCAGACAACTGGCGGCGGTTTTTCTTACGGCTTTTTCGGTGGCAACCCCAACCTGAAGCCCGAGCGTACGGAAGGGTATGAATTTGGAGCCGAACTCAAATTCTTCAAAAACCGGATCGGGGTGGACTTTGCATACTTTAAAAATACCCGCTTCGATCAAATCGTATCCCAGCGTCTGAGCTATGGTACAGGATTTATTTTCGGCCTGGTGAATGGGGGTACATTCAGCAACTACGGGTATGAAATTCAATTCAATGCCACTCCGGTAAAGGCCAAAAAGTTCAACTGGGATATCATTGCCAACTTCACGACCTTTGAAACTTCTGTGGATAACCTTCCTGCTGACCAGGCGGAATTCTATAACTCCGATACCTGGCTCTATGGCAACGCCCGGTCCAGTGCATTCGTTTCCGACCTGCAGCGCTTTTATCCCACCTTCAACCTTTCTGGCAATCAGCGGGGTTTGGGCTCTGCTACGGCAATCGGTGGCTATAGCTATCTGCGCAACAAAAATGGCGATGTGCTGATCAGCCCTGCTACAGGTCTTCCCGTAGTGAATACCAACTTTTTGCCGATTGGCGACAGAAATCCCGATTTCACGCTTGGTTTGACCAATGCTTTCACCGTTGGAAATTTTTCACTTTCGTTTCTGCTCGACCTTCGCAAGGGCGGGGATGTATTCAATGGTACCGAAATGTTCCTCTTCCGCAGTGGCCTGAGTACGCGTCTTAGCGACCGCTCCCAGCCTTATGTATTTAAAGGCGTACTGCGCGATGGCCGCCAGGATTCCGAAAACCCGACGGTCAATACTATCCAGGTTTCCCCTTTGACCCGATCCGACTTTTTCTCCGCTCTCCCGGAATCGGAATTTGTTGAGCAAGATATCAACTGGATTCGTCTTCGGGACGTCTCTCTGGGCTATAACTTTCCAGCCCAGTCGCTGCGCAAGGCCGGAATCCGTTCTCTCCGGATTTTTGTTACGGGTACGGACCTTTGGTTGTTGACCAACTACACGGGTGCCGATCCCAACGTGAACGGCAACTCGGCCACTACCCGTGGAGCGGGCGCCGGTGGTTTCGACTTTGGTGCGATTTCCCTTCCCCGGACACTTTCCGGGGGTATCCGGATCGGTTTGTAATGAAAATCGGGAATTTTGAATCACAATTTTCAAAATATATTGAAAATGAAAAAATTACATATATTTTTCCTCTCTTGCCTCCTGGTGTTAGGAAGTGCCTGCGACGAGTACCTGGACATTAACCAGGATCCCAGTTTTCCTCAGGTAGCACAAGGATTCGCCCTTTTTCCCCCTTTGCTTGCCAATATGGCGCGCGGGGAAACTTTCGATAGTCGTTTCATCAATCAGTACGTGCAGTATTGGGCTTCGGCATCAGCCGGTAATACCCATGACCGCCATGGATATGTGGCGGGTTCCGACGGAATGGGCGAAAAATGGCGCCAGCACTATTGGGCCCTTGGTACCAACATTGACCTGGTGATCAAAGATGGCGTGGATAACAACAAATGGGATTATGTCGGCGCAGCTAAGGCCATCCGGGCTTGGAGCTGGCAGTCCAGCACGGATTATCATGGAGAAATGATCCTAAAGCAGGCGTTTGAACCCAACCGTTATGTATTCGATTATGATTCCCACGAGGAGATTTATGCTGAAGTACGTCGGCTTTGCGAGGAATCGTTGAAAGATTTGGCGCGCACCGATTATGGCAAATCCCTCAACCGGGGCGACCTGGTATATGGTGGCGATACGGATAAATGGACGCGTTTTGTGTATGCTGTTTTGGCACGCAACGCCCATCATATTAGCAACAAGAGCAGCTACAGCCCGGACAAAGTCATCGAATACGTGGATAAGTCTTTTCGCAGTAATGCCGATAATTTCTTTGGTCCGCTGCGCAGCAACCTGAACTCTTACCTGCGCTCCTCTTATATTGTGGGTTTAATGGACTCGACGATCCTCGGTGCACGGGATCCACGCCTGCCAATTATGTTCACGGCAAGTCCGGATGGAATCTTCCGGGGTGCCGTTGCTGGTTCAGGTGATCCAAACGCACAGTCTGGTAACGTACGTCGTATTCCGAATATGTTTGGCGAACTTGGTACTGGGGTTGGACCGGGTAAATGGATTTTTACCAATAATGCGCCCCATTATCTGCTAACTTACATGGAGTTGCAGTTTATCAAAGCAGAAGCCGCCTTTATCAAAGGGGACAGGACTATGGCTTATGCGGCATTTCTGAACGGGGTGAATGCAGCACTCGATTTTTGTGCAGTCCCTGCAGCGGCAAAAACTGCCTACCTGACAAGCAGGGCTCTCCCTCAATCTGCTGCTGCGCTGACACTCAGCAATATTATGGTACAGAAATTCATTGCCCTTTATGGACATGGTGGTCTGGAGACCTGGGTGGATATGCGCCGATATAACTATAGCCCGGATATCTATACCGGCTTTGCCCTGCCGACATCGCTATTTCCCGACAATAACAATCTTCCTGCACAGCGGGTCCGCCCGAGGTTCAACTCGGAATACGTCTGGAATCGCGATGCGCTGGCTAAAATTGGCGCGGATTTGCCAGATTACCACACCAAGCCTTTGTGGTTTACCCAAAAGTAAGGCCCGTTTTTTAATCTTTCAAAACACATGTTTATGAAAAAAATAATCGCTTATATCTGCCTCCTTGCTGGGTTTTCCGGCCTGGTATTGTCCTGTGGGGATGAGCGGAATTTCCTCGAAAGCGTTCAGGTTGCTGAAGGGGCCCGGGTAAAGTTTTTCCACGCTGCAGTGGACGTACCTGGTGTGGTTATTTCCGTTAACGATAAAATCGTTTCCGGGGTATTGAATACCACGAATAACATTCCTGCCGGTGTAACTTACGGTAGTCTTTTTCCTATCCAGGATTATGCAACGGTACAAGGCGGAACAGCGCGTGTAAAAGTGACCGTTCCTGCCACTGCAACTACCCAGGAGGTCAACCTCAATGCGAATGTGAATGTGGACAACGGAAAATACTATACGGTCCATGCCATTGGAAATGCAGGTACCTATAGCTTTGCAGTGACCGAGGACGACCTCAGTGTTCCAGATGCTACCAAAACCTATGTGCGATTTGTCAATGCAATGGCCACTACACCTACTGGTGGTATTGAATTCGTGGTCAATAACGTAGTGGCTTCGACAAAAACAGCAGTCAGTTCAGGCAAAGAGGACTTTATTGCTTTCGACCAGCCTGGCCCAACCCGCTTCACCGTGGTCTTGCGGCAAATCGGTACTACGGCGGCGCTGAGCACACTCTCCAGCCTCAATTTCGTCCGGGGTAAGAAATATACCGTTGTGGCCAGGGGCCTTGCAGGTTCTACTGCTACGGCTACACGCCCCACTATAAGTACGGTAAATAATAATTAATGTGGTGCAAAACTTTCTTTCGCCGCCATCAGCGGCGAAAGAAAGTTTTGAAGAGGCTGTTCGAAAAGTCTTTTGGCGGCTTGCGCCGCCAACAATAATTTTGAATGGGGGTTGTG
>CAZGOT010000071.1:7950-12704 GCA_964527495.1 uncultured Haliscomenobacter sp. | reverse complement strand
GCGCGATGCGCGGGGGAATGCGTGAAACAGGAAAGAGAAAAGCTCATAAATCTGCCGGGCGTCGTCACCATCCTGCTTCTGCTGCTCGGCGGCGTGGAATGTATTGTCGCCTATGGCCCGCAGACAGTTTCCGAAAGACTTTATGACGCGCTCGCATTCATTCCTGTTCGTCTGAGCCTCTATTTATCGCCGGCCGATGTCTTCGCGCATCTTTCCGACAGGACGATTGATCCCGACGCCGTAGCGAAAATCTCGCTTGCGAGCCCGGACGGCCTCGCGGCGTTGGCGACGCTGCTTACCTACGCCTTTCTGCACGGCGGGTGGAGCCATTATTTCGTCAATGCCGCTTTTTTTAAAGGTTTTGCCAAACCTATATTTCTGGTCCATACTGCACGGGGCACCGTACTGGATACTGCCGCACTCGTCGAGGCTATGGAGTGTGGTATAGTTGCCGGTGCCGCACTGGACGTAATCGAGTACGAGGAAATGTCGTTTGAAAATCTCCAACCGCTTCACCTTCCTGCCCCCTTTCAGTACCTTGTTCATTCTGACCGCACTGTGCTCACCCCGCATATCGCTGGCTGGTCCTGGGAATCCAATGAAGGCCACGCTCGTACCCTGGCCGAAAAAATTGAAGTGTTTTGTGGATTAAATCCTACATCATTATCGGATAGTGTTGCTGGATCAGCCTGACGAAACCGCATAGATTAAAAAAACAAGTATGATTTTCGCTTCGGATGTAACAGAAGAACACGATGTAGTCTATAACCTTGTAGAAGTAGCCGAGGGCCTGTACCTTCCGAATGCCTATATCGTAAGCCGGGACAAGGAGGGTCTACTGGCCCATATTCGCCAAAAGGCGGTGAAAGAAACAATCGGGCACTTTAAACTCGCAATGGACGAAGTCCGTGGCCGCCTCTTTGGCCTGATTGCGTCCCTTCAGGCCAAAGAACTGGAAAAGAAATTCAGTCCCCCGCGCAGAAAAGAAAAAAATCTGGAAGAGCTCCTCCAGGAGCCGGAAATCCAGAAAGCGCTGCTTACCTACGTACACCGAAAACTGGACGAGTTCCTGTCGCTGATTGTAGAAAACCACCTCCCCCTGACCTGGAATGTGGACAAACGGGTGTTGGTTAAGGATTTTCTGGTCCAGGTTTCCAATGAAGTCCTGGAACCCGATTTGTGGTTCAAACGCACAGAGGAGGGCGTGCTGTATCGCCTTAGATTGCGAAAAGGCGATTCCTACTTGATAATCTCAGAAATCGAGGATGTAATTCCCGTTACTAACCATCCTGCCTGGCTACTCCTGAACAACACCCTCTTCCGCCTTGCCCATGTCAATGGCAATATGATCAAGCCGTTCCGGCAGCGCGATGAGGTGCGCATCCCGAATGCGTCAGTGAAAACATATTTTCAGAAATTCATCCTGAAAGTAGCTTCACAGCTCGATATCGAAGTTGAAGGTTTTGAATTGATCTCGTACAACGAGTTGTTGGACTGCAGGATCGAACTGAGCCAGGGCTTATTCATGTCAGCACCCGGATTGTCCTTATATATGGTCTATCCTACTGCAGAGTTTCTTTGGAAGGAACGCAAATCTAAACGGACTAGCCTGGAAATCAACAATGAAGATATTGGAATTATCCAGGTCAGGCGGAATTTTGATGCTGAAAAGATCCTGCTGAATAAGCTCGGCGACTTAGGCATCCTGGAATCGGAGGATAGGCAGTATTTCGTTCCGGAGGGAGAAGCCCTGGACTGGTTCGGGCTGGCACAATGGCTCATCGCCCATCGCCATGTCCTCGAAATGGCAGGCTTCAGGGTGAGTCCTTTGCAATGGGAGGATAAAGTCTTGTATTTACACCCTGCTTCCCTGGATTTGCGGGTACAACGCGCCATAGACTGGTTTGATCTGCATGGGGAAGTCCAGGTCGGGGAATATAAGATCCCCTTTCCTGCGTTGATAAAAAACATCCGCGAGGGCAATCGGTTTTATCTGCTTCAAAACGGAACTTTCTTCCTCATCCCCCTGGAGTGGATGGAAAAATATAAACCGCTGGCCCAGTTTGCCAAAAAGCAAGGCAATCTCCTGCAACTCAACAAGAGCCAGTTTACCCTGCTTACGGAAATCGGTCTTGCCGAACATGCTACCGACGAGACTGGCCTGGAGGAAGTATCTTTTACCCCTTCCCCGCGCCTAAAAGCAACCCTACGCCCCTATCAAATGGAAGGTGCCAAGTGGCTGGTCCAGTTATACCACAACCAGCTTGGCGCTTGTCTGGCAGACGACATGGGGCTCGGAAAAACGTTGCAGACCATTGCAGCCCTGCTTTATGCCAAAGAACATATTCCGGTCCCCGAAGAAAAACCAGCAGTTCCAAGTGCCCTGCAGCTCGGTCTTTTTGGAGGACCTGCAGACGACGAGAGTTTTCTCCTGCCTTTACGGGCATTGATTGTGCTGCCGGCATCCCTGGTGTTCAACTGGGAGAGCGAGTTAAAGAAATTTGCCCCTAGCCTCAATGTATATCGCCATGTCGGTTCAAAACGCCATCGCGATCCCCGCCTGCTCAACCGTTTTGATGTTATTCTAACAACTTATCAAACCGCCTTGCGCGACGAGGAGTTGCTGCAGGAACTGGAATACGAGTACATCGTACTGGATGAAAGCCAGCAAATCAAGAACAGGGAAAGCAAAATCTTCCGTGCTATCAATCAATTGCGCGGAAAACACAAAATATCGCTCAGCGGCACACCAATCGAAAACTCGCTGTCCGATCTATGGGCGCAGATGCAATTTATCAACCCCGACTTACTCGGCGCTTTTAATTTTTTTCGAAATGAATTTATTTCCCCCATTGAAAAATACCAGGATGAGGCCAAAAAAATCCGCTTGCGTGCCCTTGTGGCCCCCTATCTCCTGCGCCGGACTAAAGAAGAAGTAGCCAGGGACCTGCCGCCTCTGAGTACACAGATTTTTTTCTCCGAGATGGCCACAGAGCAAAAGAAATTATACGAACGGGAAAAATCCGCAGCACGCAATTATCTGCTTGAAAATTTTGACGCTACAAGTCCCCAGTACCGCCTGCTGCTGCTCCGCTCCCTGACCCGGCTCCGCCAACTTTGCAACCATCCCGTGCTGGCCAGCGAAAATTTCCTTCGCGAAAGCGGAAAGTTCTCAGATGTTCTCGAACAATGGGAGGTCATTCGTAAAAGTAACCACAAAGTGCTCTTCTTTAGCTCTTTTGTAAAGTATCTCGATTTGTTTCGGGAAACTTTCGAGCAGGAAGGACAGGCTTATTCCATTCTCACAGGATCCATGAGCCCACAGGAACGTGCCCAGCAAATCCGCCGCTTTGAAGAGGATTCCAATGTCCAGGCCTTCCTCATTTCCATCAAAGCGGGAGGCGTGGGCTTAAACCTAACGGCTGCTGACTATGTCTTCATCCTCGATCCCTGGTGGAACCCCACCACCGAGCAGCAAGCTATTGCACGGGCCCACAGGATTGGACAGGATAAAAGTGTTTTTGCCGTTAAATTCATCACCAAAGACAGTATTGAAGAAAAAATCCTCCAATTGCAAAGCCGCAAAAGCCGGCTGGCAGAAGACATTATAGGCAATAACCGTCAGGCTAATTTTTCAAAGGGAGATATCGAATATCTGCTGGATTGATTCAGACCCCCTTCATTGTCAATTGTACCCTGCTGCGTGCGCGGTCAATGTCCAGCACTTTTACCGTTACCTCCTGATGCAATCGCACCACATCGGCAGGGTTTTTGACAAACTTGTCGGCGAGCTGAGAAACGTGCACCAGTCCGGATTCTTTAATGCCAATATCCACGAAGGCCCCGAAATTGGTAATGTTATTGACTATTCCCGGAAGCACCATACCTGGAAACAGGTCGTCAATGGATTTGACATTTTCGGCAAAAGAAAAAGATTTGGCTTTCCCCCGGGGATCCAGACCCGGTTTGGCTAATTCGGAAAGGATATCGTTGAGGGTGGGCATACCCACTTTATCATTGACATACCGCCGCAGGTCCAGGGATTTACGCAGGCGGGGACTGGCAATAAGCTCCTCAATGGAACAGCTGTTGTCTTTCGCCATTTGGCGAACGATTCCATAGCTTTCGGGATGCACGGCGGTATTATCGAGGATATTGGTAGCATTCGGAATGCGCAGGAACCCTGCACATTGTTCGAAAGCTTTTTCCCCAAGGCGGGGTACTTTTTTAAGCTGTTCCCGGCTTTCGAAAGGACCTTTGGAAGAGCGAAATTCCACGATATTTTTTGCGAGGGCGGGACCCAGGCCTGAAATATAGGTGAGCAGGTGCCGGCTAGCAGTATTGAGGTTGACCCCCACACTGTTCACCGCGCTTTCCACCACCTGATCCAGGCTTTCCTTGAGCGAAGATTGATTAACATCGTGCTGATACTGTCCTACGCCAATAGACTTTGGATCAATTTTGACCAACTCAGCCAGTGGGTCCATCAAACGACGTCCGATGGAAACGGCCCCGCGCACGGTGATATCCTGGTCCGGTAGCTCTTCCCTGGCAATTTCTGAAGCGGAATAAATCGAGGCCCCTGCTTCATTGACCATATATACCTCAACAGGAACGGAAAAGGGGATATTCCGGCAGAGCGCCATGGTTTCGCGCCCTGCGGTGCCATTGCCAACAGCAATCGCCTGGATGTGGTATTTATCTACCAGGTAGGCAAGGGTTTTTTCCGCTCCGCTAATATCATTTTGTGGCGG
>CAZGOT010000071.1:2574-7940 GCA_964527495.1 uncultured Haliscomenobacter sp. | reverse complement strand
CCTGAACCCGGGGTCAACACCCAGCACCCTCTGCTGTCCTAGCGGAGCAGCCAGCAAGAGCTGCCGGAGGTTTTTGACAAAAACTTCGATAGCTTCCTGATCGGCCTTTTCCTTGGAGCCATTGCGGAATTCCGTTTCGATAGAAGGGGCAAGCAGACGCTCATAAGCATCCTGGGCAGCTATTTCTACCTGCTCCGTAGAGGGCCCGGACCCTTTTGCAAAACGGCTTTGAAGGGCTTGTATAGCATCCGTTTCATTTTCCGGAAGAATTAGCAGGCGAAGAATTTCTTCCTCTTCGCCGCGCCGCATAGCCAGGAGCCTATGCGAAGGGCAATCTTTCAGCGGTTCACTGAAATCGAAATAATCCCGGTATTTTGCTCCGTCTGCTTCTTTGCCTTTTGCTACTTTGGAGCGGATAATGGCTGTTTTGCCAAAGATATGCCGCATAAGGTTGCGGGATTCGGGATCTTCGTTCATTTCCTCTGCCAGGATATCCCGGGCCCCTTGCAGCGCTTCCTCAACGCTTTGGACAGTATCGTTTAGGTAAGCCTCGGCCAGTTTTTCAGGATTATCGCGGTCTATTTGCATCATAATCCGCTTTGCAAGAGGTTCCAGGCCTTTTTCCCGGGCAACAGAAGCCCGGGTTTTGCGCTTAGGCTTATACGGCAGGTAGAGGTCTTCCAGTTCGGTCATGTCTTCAGCTGCTTCGATTTTCCTGCGCAGCTCATCGCTGAGCTTTCCTTGTTCCTCGATAGAGTGCAGGATTGTCTCTCTGCGTTTATCCAGTTCTTCCAGGCGCTTGAGCACCTTTTGAATTTCAGCTATTTCGACCTCGTCGAGCGATCCGGTCACTTCCTTGCGGTATCTGGCGATAAAGGGAATGGTAGCCCCTTCTTTGAGCAGGTTCACGGTTTGCTCGATCCCTTTGAGCGGAAGGCGGGTAATGCCCGCGATACGTGCACTGTATTGCATAGTGGTATTAATTACCCCGGTTTTTCGGGAAAATCGATGGTTAATGGGAGGTTGAAAGCAAGGAAATACTCCAACCCGGCACAAAATAATATGCTGAACGCACATCGCGATGTGCATTCAGCATATTATTTTATGACAAGGAGCAGAGATTAGATTTTACTGGCCCTGATCCTTAGCCAGGTAAAAAGAAAGCTATTCCCCCTCATTGCGAAGCAGCAAGTCTAAAGCCCAAGCTATACGATTGGAAAACAGGCGGATAGCCCACACGGGATTTCACCCGGCAGACAGCGGCGCTATCCTCTGCTGAGCCACCGCGCAGGACGTAACGTTTTGTTTCGCCTGCTGAAACCGGGGTTTCTTCTGAAGAACCGTATTTGCGGTACAGGTCGGCACACCACTCCCACACATTGCCCGACATATCGTAGATACCCAGTTCATTGGGCAATTTGGTACCCACGGGCTGTAGCTCCATTCCCGTATTCCGCTCGTACCAGACCGTCTCGCTCAGGGTATTGCTGCCGGAATAGATATAGCCCTTGCTTTCTTTACCCCCCATTGCTGCAAATTCCCATTCCGCCTCGGTAGGCAGGCGAAATTGCTTTCCCGTCATTTTGTTGAGCCGGGCGATAAAGACCTGGACCTCTTCCCAGCTCACATCTACGACCGGGCATTCGTCACAGAACGCCTCCCCCGAAACTTTGGGGTCACCGTCCATCACGGAGCGCCATACCCTCCCGGTAACTTCATGGCTACCAATATAAAAATCTGAAACTGACTGCTCATGAACAGGAGTTTCGTCCTCAAAGCAATTGGGGTCCAGTTGACTGTCGCAGCCCATCTTAAAGGTACCGCCCGGTACAAAGACCATAGCATAATTGCGCAACTCCTGAACGGTAAGTTTTCTGGGCAGCGGTGGCTCCGGTATTTCCTCGTAGTCCTCCTCGACAAAAAAATATTCTTCGTCCATAATCGCCTTACTCCGTTTTCTCTTTTTTCTTGTCCCCTCTAATTTATCTACTTCTTCCTGCGCTTCGGGATCAGCGACAACCGAAGTTTTTTCGCGCTTTGCAGCTTTGGCCGATTTTTGGCTAAGCCCCGGAAAGGGTAAAAAGGCAATAAAAAGACAAAAAATTAACAGACGACCAGCACCATGCAAATCTTGATTTAGCTTCATTTGGCATTTTTTTAAGGGTAAAATAATCTGGTCAGCGGATAAAGATCAGCCGACCGAAGAGAAGCGGCATTTAGGGTAGGCATATTGTGGAAAGACCGATTTTTAACAAAAAAGAAGTCAACGTCTGTGTCAAAAAATCGGCAAATACGTTAGGGGAAATCCTGCTTTCCCGTATTTGCAATTAGGGGAAATCCCATTTCCCCTAATATTTCTTGTTTTTTTAGCAAGCGATGTCCACTTTTGAGAAAAACACATAAAAATCAATGCACATGAAAAAGATCAATTTTGTAGCGCTGGCAGCCGCTGGGATTGCTGCTTTTTCCGTTTTTCTCCCATGGGTGGAACCTTCCGGTACATCCAGTTTCGGGGAATACAGTTCCTCGTTTTCTTTGGGTAAAATCCCAGGCTTGTCGCTGGGGTATGGAGGTATCGGGCTGGCAATGGCCGTTGTCGGTGGTTTTATGGTTTTTAAGCAAATCAAATGGGCTTTTGCTACGGGAATTATTAATGTTATAGATGGACTGGGCTATCTGCTGGGCTGGTTCAATGTTTCGTCAGAATCCAGCTACAGTTTCAATTCTTCTTTCGGAAATGCCAGTGCAAGCACAAGTATTACCCCCCAGTTCGGCCTGTACCTCTTCATCCTCGCATCTGCCGTTTTTGTACTTTTCACCATCAAAGACCTAAAAAAAGCAGACCTTGACGAAACAGATATTATTTAATTAAAAACCTATATATTATGAACAGATCCTTCTTACTGGGGATAGGCTTTTTAGCGATTACGGCCTTTTCCTATTTCTACTTTGAAAAAGATTCCTCTGTCACGGAGGTAGAAATCGAACATACCGAAAGTGGGATACAATCCCCCGCTGGTTCCTATAGCCGCAACCTGGCCATCGGGTATCAACAAAATCTCCTCCTCAACCCCGATGGCACCTTCTTATTGTTTAGCGATGGGGCATTGACCGATCAGGGACGCTGGGAATGGGACCAGCAAAGCGAACTGACCATCATCGGCTCCAGAGGCAGGATGGGATGCACGTACGCCCATTCCGATGAATACGGCAGCAGCATTATGATGGGAGGAGGCGAACCGAGTTATACACGGGACTAGTATATCAACTCTTCTCCTAATAGACATTGTAGAACCCCCCGGCAATGGGCATGCATACTCCCATTTTTACACCCTATGATTATTTTGATAAATAAAAAAAAACAAAATTATATTCTTCCATAATGGCATGTATTTGCTTTAATTTTTCAATTCGAAAAATTGCAGAGACGCCCACTTCCCACTGGAAGCACTGAAAAACGTACTTTCCCAACGGATTACTGCCGTATTTTGCCTTTTTTCCTCCTCTCCCTTTCTGCATCTTTACGAAGACAACTTTTCATTTTGCCTGAACGATGCACAGAACGGGCGCCTTTTAAACCTACATAGCTATGGAACCTGACCAAAAGGCTCCCCAAAAAGGGCTATACGTGCCATCCCTGGAAAAAGATTCCTGTGGCACGGGCTTTGTTGCCAACCTCAACGGCATCAAATCGCATCAACTCATCGAAGATGCGCTGACAATGCTGGCCAATATGGAGCACCGCGGAGCTTGTGGCTGTGAACCCAATACTGGCGACGGTGCTGGTATCCTGCTCCAGACCCCGGATGAATTTTTTCGGTTCAAGTCTAAAGAACTGGGTTTTGAGTTGCCCCCCTTCGGTTGCTATGGCGTCGGTGTGGTCTTCTTTCCTGCAGAACGCAACCTGCGCAATCAGTGCAGGGTCTTATTCAACGATTATGTAGATGAAGGAGGGTTTGAACTGCTGGGCTACCGCAAAGTACCTACCGACAACGAACTACTCGGAGATTCCGCGGTTGCTTCTGAGCCCCGGATCGAACAGGTTTTCGTGCGCCCCAAAGCCCCCTTGGGGGAAATGGCGTTGGAACGAGCGCTATACGTTCTGAGGAAATTTGTGACCCACAATATCCACCTCATTTACCCGCAATCCAGGGAGCAATTCTATATCGCGTCGTTTTCCTACAAAACCGTTGTATATAAAGGTCAGCTCACTACTTATCAGCTCCGCCCTTACTATCCCGACTTACAGGACGAGCGCCTATCTTCGGCAATAGCCCTCATCCACTCCCGCTTCTCTACGAACACCGTCCCCAAGTGGAAACTGGCGCAGCCTTTCCGGTATATCGCCCATAATGGGGAAATAAACACCATTACCGGCAACCTAAACTGGTGGAAAACCAAGGAGCGGTTGCTGGAATCCAGCGTCTTTACCCAGGAAGAACTCCAGAAAATACGGCCGGTATGCGGCGAACACCTCTCGGACTCCGGCAATTTTGACAATGTCCTGGAATATTTAGTCCTCGGCGGCTTTTCCCTGCCGCACGCCCTTATGATGATGATCCCGGAGGCCTGGCAGCACGATTCCAATATGGCCGACAGCAAAAAGGCCTTTTACGAATACCACACTACCATGATGGAACCCTGGGATGGCCCTGCATCCATGGTATTTACCAATGGTATTCTGGTAGGTGCCACACTCGACCGCAATGGCCTGCGGCCCTCCCGTTACTGCCTGCTCGAAGACAATACCCTGATAGTCGCCTCCGAAGCAGGAGCATTGCCAGTGGATCAAAGCAAAATACTCCTCAAGGGCCGTCTGCAGCCCGGCCGTATGCTGATCGCCGACCTGGACCTGAAACGCATCGTCGGTGACGAAGAGGTCAAGTCTATTATTTGTAAAAGGTTACCTTACCGCGATTGGCTGGAACAATACCGCATCCGGATTGCCGACATACCCCTCCAGATACCCGCCACGGTTGAAATGGACGAAAAAACCCTGCTCCGCAACCAGCTCCTGTTTGGTATGACCCGGGAGGACCTCAAAATCATCCTCCAACCCAGTGTCGAAGAAGGACAGGAACCCATAGGCTCAATGGGGGCAGATACTCCATTAGCCGTATTGTCCAAGCAAAGTCAACACCTGGCTAACTATTTCAAACAACTCTTCGCCCAGGTCACCAACCCGCCTATAGACCCCATCCGGGAGCGCTCGGTCATGTCTATTCTGGCTATGCTGGGAGGTGCACCCCCGCACCTTGACCTGCTCCCGGAGCGTGCGCGCTTTATCCACCTCGACAGCCCCATACTCAGCAATGAGGACCTGAACCTTATCAAACATGCTCATCAGCCCTGCTTTAAAACGGGCC
>CAZGOT010000071.1:0-2564 GCA_964527495.1 uncultured Haliscomenobacter sp. | reverse complement strand
GGGTCTTGTAGATATCCTTTTCCGCGCTGATGGACAAAAAGGCCGCCTGAAAGCTGCTATCGAACATATTTGTGCCGCTGCCGAAGACCTCACCCGTAACGGTGCCAATATCCTCCTGCTCTCTGACCGCAATGCCGATAACAACCACGCCCCCATCCCCTCTCTTCTTGCCGTAGGCGCAGTCCACCACCACCTCATCCGGGAAGGACTGCGCAGCCAGACTTCTATAGTAGTCGAAACCGGTGATGCCAGGGAGACCCATCATTTCGCCACCTTGCTCGGCTTTGGCGCCAGTGCGGTAAACCCCTACCTTACTTATGCCTCTATCGCCGAATTGCGCCGTACGCAATCGCTCCGCACTACCTACCCATTGGAAAAGCTCGTTGCAACCTACAATAAAGCCGTGGACAAAGGTATCCTCAAGATAATGTCCAAAATCGGCATTTCGACCCTACAGTCCTATCAGGGAGCCCAGATCTTTGAAATCCTGGGCCTATCGGCAGAAGTGACCGAAAAGTGCTTTACGGGGGCTGTTTCCCGGATTGAGGGACTGGGATTTGACGGGATTGCAGCAGAAGTGTTGGTACGCCAACGGCTTGCCTATCCGGAGCAGGGCCGATTAAACGGAGAGCTTGAGCCAGGAGGTATTTATCAATGGAAACAACGCGGCGAAGCCCACCTGTTTAATCCCTCTACTATCCACCTCCTCCAGCTCGCTGCCAGGAAAAACGATGCTGATGCTTATAAGAAATATTCCGAACTGGTTAACCGGCAGAGCGAGCAAGCCATGACCTTGCGCGGATTATTGACTTTCCGGAGAGGTAAGCCCATACCCGTTGCCGAAGTTGAGCCCGTTGCAGATATCCTGAAACGATTTGCCACCGGGGCTATGTCGTTTGGTTCGATTTCCCATGAAGCACATACTACCCTCGCTATTGCCATGAACCGGATCGGGGCCAAAAGCAACAGTGGAGAAGGTGGTGAAGATTCCGTGCGCTTTGCCCGAAAAGCCAATGGCGACTGGGAGCGCTCAGCTATCAAACAAGTCGCTTCAGGACGGTTCGGGGTTACCAGTTATTACCTGAGCAATGCCGATGAGTTGCAGATCAAGATGGCCCAGGGCGCCAAACCCGGGGAAGGCGGACAGTTGCCCGGGCATAAGGTAGACGAATGGATTGGCAGGGTGCGTCATTCTACCCCAGGCGTAGGATTGATCTCGCCACCACCGCACCACGACATTTATTCCATCGAAGACCTTGCCCAGCTCATCTTCGACCTCAAAAATGCCAATCCGAGAGCCAGGATCAATGTCAAACTCGTTTCCAAAGCCGGAGTAGGCATCATCGCCTCCGGCGTTGCCAAAGCCCATGCCGATGCTATCCTCATTTCCGGACATGATGGCGGCACAGGAGCCTCTCCTCTCACCTCCATCCGCCATGCAGGCCTCCCCTGGGAACTCGGCCTTGCCGAAACGCACCAGACCCTGGTGCGCAACAAACTGCGGGACCGCGTCGTATTGCAAACCGATGGTCAGCTCCGCACAGGCCGGGATCTCGCCATCGCAACCTTACTTGGTGCCGAAGAGTGGGGCATAGCCACCGCAGCTTTAGTCGCCGAGGGCTGTATCATGATGCGCAAGTGCCACCTCAATACCTGCCCGGTTGGAATTGCCACCCAGGACCCTGAACTCCGCAAACGCTTTACCGGGCAGCCAGAGCATATCGTTCAGTTCTTCACCTTCCTCGCTGAAGACCTCCGAAGTATTATGGCCGAACTCGGTTTCCGGACCATCAACGAAATGGTAGGCCGAGTGGAGATGCTCAAACTCCGCCAGGATTTAACCCACTGGAAATATAAGGAACTCGACCTGAGCCCCATACTGTATAAAGAACCTGCAGAGGAATCCGTTGGGCAATTCCACCAGCTCGCCCAGGACCATGGCATTGATACTGTGCTCGACAGGAGCCTCCTTCGGCAGACCATGCCCGCATTGGAAAACGGCAAGCCGGTGGAGGCCAGTTTCACCATCCGGAATACCGACCGTGCCGTTGGTGCTATGCTTTCCAACGAAGTCTCTCTGCGTTACCAGGCAAAAGGCCTGCCTGATGCTACCATACGCCTGCAATTCCGGGGTTCTGCAGGTCAGAGTTTCGGTGCTTTCTGTGCCCCTGGGATACAGTTTACTTTGGAAGGGGAATCCAATGATTATTTTGGGAAAGGCCTTTCCGGCGGACGACTAATCGTCCTACCCGATCGGAGTAGCCGATTTCCCGCACACGAAAATATCATCATCGGCAATGTTGCACTGTATGGGGCAACTTCCGGGGAAGCCTTCATCTGTGGAATGGCTGGTGAGCGATTCGCTGTGCGCAATTCCGGTGCCAGCGTGGTAGTAGAAGGCGTCGGCGATCATGGATGCGAATATATGACCGGCGGGACTGTTGTGGTCCTTGGTGCTACGGGAAAGAATTTCGCCGCTGGAATGAGTGGAGGCATCTCCATTGTATATGATCCGGAAGTACAATTACCCGGGCTTTTCAACGATGAAAGGGCCGACCTGGAAC
>CAZGOT010000070.1:0-12706 GCA_964527495.1 uncultured Haliscomenobacter sp. | reverse complement strand
GCCGCCGAAGGCGGCGGAATACTTTTTACACAACCCCATACTCTTTAACAGGCCAACGACTTTTTAAACAACTACAATAATTTTTCCAAAGGAAAAATTATTGTAGTTGTTAATGCTGAACGACAAAACGTTGAGTTTTGGTCCCTTCTTCCGTTCGCACTTTCAGGAGGTAGCTGCCGTTGGGGAAATTACCCACATCCAGGGAAAGGTCACCAGATTGCATATCTTCGAACTGGCGTACCAGCAGGGTTCTGCCGCTGACGTCCATAACCTTCAGTTCCACTAAATCAGAGGGTGCGTTGAGGTTGAGCCGGACTTGTACTTCGCGATCGGCAGGGTTGGGGAACACGGATAAGCGGTTGCCTGCCAATTCGGGCTCCTTCACGGAGGTGACCATTGTTTTCCGGATCCGCATCCGGGCAAGTGCCGTAACATCTCCTTCAAACCCTCCCAGGAACCAGCTTCCATTTTTAACCACGGTAGAAATGACGTTATAGGGATAGGGCTTACGGCTAAAGGGAACGAACATTTCCGGGGTATATTGGATCATGAGCATGTAGGAGGTGCTGGAATCCAGCGTTACGCCTGGATTATTGGTGGTAATGCTGAGCAGGGGCGTGGTAACCAGGGCGAAATTGGCCTCATTTTTGAATTCGTGAAAACCATACCCCACGATTTCTACATCCTTATCATCAAAGACGTTGTCTGTATTTTGTTTAATCTTGTATAAAAGGACTGAAACCGATTTCCCCCAGTGGGCATTATTGTTTGCTGCTACCGAAAAAACGGCCTCGTGGGCTTCAAATCCCCCTTTGACGATTTCATAGTAATTCCCGATTTCCCAGAGATCTCCCCGGATTTCTCCGGGTTGGGTAGCACTTACAATGCGGGTATCATCCTTTGAAAAAATATTGCTGGTGACCAGATACTGTTCAGCCGCTTTATTGTTGGTAGTGTCCTGGTCCTGGTTAGCTGAATTCACGGAAAGCCTGATGGTGTAAGAGCCGGTATCTTTGGGGAAAAACAAATTCTCAAAAAGCACAGTATCCCTGGTTTCTTTCTTCAGAGAAGGAATATTTTGGGTAGCCGTGGTAGTCTGTCCATTGGTACTGCTGACTTCCACTTTTACCGTGAGGTTACTTTGATCCAGGATACCCCGGTTGGTGATGGAGAAGATAGCAAACATGGTATCCACCTGGCTTACTGGTTCGGCAAAATTCAGACCGACGAGCGGGTCAGCAACTGCAAGGTCATAATTAGGTGTGGGGTTGCTGTTGCCAAGGGTGATATCGTCCACTTTCCAGATGTATTCGTAGTTCCCGCGCCAACGGAAGCGCAGGAAAACCTTTGGTTGATTGACTGCAGTAGGTAATTCCAAGATAACAGGGGTAACCGCGTTGGACACATCGTCGCGTGGGATATTGGTCAATACCCGGTAATAGGTGAAATTGATACTATCCGTAGAGACGCCCACTTCAGCAATGGAGATAGTAGGCGGGTTAAAGTAGGCAAATTGGGTTTCGAAACGGAGCCATACGGCACTCTGTCCAGTACAGTTGATAGCAGACGAGGTGAGGTGCACGTCGTGGGGGAATTCTCCATTAGCATCAGAATCGAAGAGCATAAACCCGGTAGCCGCGGTTTTTGCTCCAAAAGCAGGCTGACCCGTAAAAAGCCGGGTAGTCGCGTTGCGGCGCCATTTCCATCTTTCGGAGCCTCCGTTGGTACCACCATGCCGCCAGCTGGTAATAGATTGCAGGGAGTCGCTAAAGTTTTCGGAATAAAACGGATTTTGGGCCTGACTGCTGAGGGTAAGGCAGAAAAAGGCGACAAGTACCCATACTCCTCGTAGCATTTTGTTTGTTGATCGGTTTTTCATTTAGAAGTCTTTTGTAAAATTGCAGAATGTATAAGCCAATTGATATTAAAAGCACAAAATAAATAAGGTTGAAGAAATCTTCACTTTAATTCTCTTTTTTTGCAACAGTATCCACAGCAGTCTTTTTTTTCAGCGGGTTAAATTTTTCGAGTTCTTTTTTAAGTTTATCTGCTTCGGCCTTTGCTTTTTGGGTGTCCAGCACTTTTTCTGCTTGCCGTTGGATTGTCTTTTCCAGGGTGTCTCCAAGGGTTTTTCCCACTTCTTTTTCCAAGACTTCCCTGGCTTTTTCTGAAAGTCCTGCTTTTTTTAACTCTGCTTCTTCTCTGGCTTTCCGGGCCAGGGAGTCAGCAATTTTACTTGCTCCTGCTCGGGCCTGACTATCAAACCGGGATATTTCTGCTTCCGCTTTTTGGGTAATGGTTTTTTTTGCTGTTTCCAGTTGTTGTGCTGCTTTAGAGGCGATGGTTTCCTCTATAGTTGCCGCACTGCCACCGGCACCCAGGACTTTGTAGGAAAATTTTGGTTCTCGGATGCTTCCGCTCAGGTGAATGAGCATTTCCACATACGCTCCGGCGGATAACGGAATGCCCAATCGGGCTGCCTGCTCCTGGACCTGCCGTAGCCCCGGCCCGGCTGATGCTCCCAGTGAGGTCTTTTCAAAGGTACTCCAGGGAATCCTGGCCTTGATATCGTATTCCATCGTTTGTTTGATGCTGTGTTTGCCCCCTATGGTAAACCACATATCGCCTATTTTGAGATCAAAGGGTTTGACTTCGACTACTCCTTTTTTTACCTCAATCCAATTCTTACTATCCTGGATAGGAATATCTCCTTTGAGTTCCTGGATATTCAACGCATTTGCCAGAGATTGCAAAGGCTTGTATCCTTTAATACTTCCGTTGAGGGTTTGTAAAAAGCCTTTAAGACTGAGGGCTTCCAGGTCGGGCATCATACCCTGTCCAAGCTGGCCTTCGAGCAAAATGCTGCTATTGAGGGTGCCGCTTACGAATTTGCCTACGGGTGCGAGCGCCTGAAAGGTATTCATGACCTGGAAGGTTTCGGCAAAATTCATCTTATCCAGATCGAGTTTGGCATTGAAAAGGGGTTTTCGGGCTTCTGGGGTTTCGTAAATGCCGTTAAACCGAAGAGTTCCACCAAGGGTATTGCCGCTGATATCGCGCAGGGAGACAGCTCGCTCCTGGATATCTATTTTGCCTGAAAGATTTTTAAGGGTATATTGGGCATATTGCAGGTTGCCGATATTTGCCTGGAGTGCCAGGGAGATATTTTTAGGTATGAGGAAAACGCCTTCTTCCTGTGTCACTTGCGCTGTTTCTCCATTTGCTGTTTTTTTCTGCGGCTCCGCCGTTTCGTAAAGTCCGGACATGAATGGGTTGAGGTCCAGATTTTTTGACTGGAGCACTATATTTCCTCCAAGGACCCCCTTATTGAATAAGTAGTCAAAGGCGTTGGTGATGGTGCCAGAGGCTTTGAGGTCGCTTTCCCCGACCTTCGCAGAGAGTTCGTCTATGGCAAAACGGTTGGGCATTAGCCGGCCACGTGCCTGTAGGCTACGGATGTCATGGCTTTGAAACAGCACCTGCTCTGCTGCTGCGTCAAGCTGAAAATCAAAGCGGTCGAACGGGGTAGGCGGGGCTTGTTGTGTGGCGCTTACCGGGAGATTTGTCGCAATAGGTGGCGCTGAAGTGTTTGGTACTTCTGATTGAAGAAATGCATTGGCGTCAATGCGTTTGGAACGAAGGAAAAGCTGTCCCCGCATTGTTTTTTTAGGCGAAAAGTAGGCCAGGAGATTGTCAATCCGACCATTACCTGAGAAATCGCTTCTGCCCGCCCGTGCCTTAAACTGGTCAATCTGGACAAATTGCGGGGAAAATGCCATGGTCATCTGCTCGATCTGCAAGGAGGGTAGCCCTTCCTGCGGATAAAAGATATCAGTGGCTTTAAGATGTCCGCTGATGTCCAGTTTTTCATATTGTTTCCGTTCCACCTGCGACATTGCGGCCTGCAGGGTAAGGTCAGCGCTAATCTGTCCCCGAAGCCCTTTCAGCTCCGGCATGGGGAAAGCTTTTGCCAGCTCTCCGAGGTCCAGCTTGCCCCGAGCCTCCGCGTCCACATAAGGATCGCTTACGGGGGTGCGCAGGTGAAAGCGCCCGTTGATAGGGTTACTCCCGATGGTCATACGAAGGGTCGGTGCGTTCACTTGCATGCTGTCGGGGTCGGAAACCGGGTTAAAAACGCGCAAATCGGCATTGACCCCTGATATGGCCAGGGGGAGATCCGGGTATTTTATTTTCCCGTCCTCTATCCGGAGTTTGAGGTCATAAGCCGGAAAAAGTCCCAGAGAGTCGTCATAAACGCCTTCGATATCCGCCTCGAGGTCAAACGTACCGGAGGCGCTCACTGATGCATAGCCCTGGAGATATGCACCGGGAATAAGGGAAAAGATATCCCGGAATTGATTTTTTGTAGCGCCTAGCTGCAAGTCCATGGCGTATCCACGTTCCAATAGGCGGAAAAAGCCATTGCACTGAAAGGTCAGGTCATTGAGGTGCATGGTATTCCGGGACAAGGTATAGGTAGAAGTGGCCTGGTTAACCTTGATTGCTGCGTCCATTGTGGCCCGGGCATCTTTTAAATAGGTCAGGCCGCCGTAAGTGGCAGAGAGGCGCTTTACCTGGGTGCTGAGGTCCAGGTCATATATGGTTGCAGTAATGTTTCCTGAACTTAAATGATCCAGGCCTTCCAGGTGCATTTTTAAACCGGATGGGGCATCCTCATACCATATACTGCCGGATTCGATTTGAAAGGATTCTATTTTGGCGATTACCTTGGTGGAATCTAATGCTGCGGGGGCAGCAAGAGGGACTTCTTCCTCCGGGCCGGCTTTTAAAATGAGATAGTTGGCTGAACCATCCGGGGCGACGAAGAGCCGCAACTGGGGTTGACGCGTTTTTATGGAATGTATTTTCAGCGGGGTATTCGGGCGGATGGCACTGGTCAGGTCGAGGCCGACTTCAAAGGTTGGGGCATCCAGGAGGGTAACCCCTTCAAAGGTGCCAGTTCCCTGGATACTCAGGTCATAAAGGCACATGGAGATATCCGGAAAACTCCGGAAAAGCGAAAATGATACGTCTCTGAAGTCCACTTTGGCATTGAGGTGGGTATTGATAGCCTCACGGGCTTTAGCCAAAATACGGTCTTTAAACAGGAACGGAGCCAGTGCCAACAGGGAAAATAAGGAGGTCAAAACGAGCAGCGCCCCAAGGATTATTTTTTTGCGTTTGTTCATGGCCAGTGATATGGTTTATTGCAGGTGTGCCCCAAAATATTGCTATCTTTGCAAGCGTACGCAGGAAAAAATAGCACTTGCGCACCTAATTATAACGCTCAACTCCCCGGTGCTGTTTTATCTAATAGGGAAAATGGTATTCAGGGGGCATTAATACGAAAAAAGGCAAAACCGAAATATGGAGTCCTCTTCTTTTACGCTGATTGATACCCCCAACGACCTCGACAATTTTTGGCGTGCCAATAAAAATGCGGAATGGATGGGTTTTGACTCCGAATTTATGGGAGAGAAGCGCTTCCTGACCAGCCTTTGTTTGTTGCAGGTCGCCACCCGTTTTGGGAACTACCTCATTGATCCAATCGTGCTGAAGCACATTGACCCGGTTCTCGACCTGATCCAGGACCCGGCCATCCTCAAAATTACACACGCAGGGGACAATGACTATCGCCTGCTTTATGGCCATTACGGCATTTTGCCCCGTAACGTTTTTGACACACAGATTGCAGCAGGTTTCCTCCATTATAAATTTCCCGTCGCATTCAAGCGATTGGTAGAGGGAGAATTGCGTACGACGATGAAAAAAGGATATGCGGTAACCGATTGGGAAACCCGTCCATTTAAGCCACAACAGTTGGAGTATGCGATACACGATATTCTGCCCCTACACCCATTATGGGAATTATTGCAGGAAAAGTTGAAGCGTGCAGGCCGTCTGGACTGGGCTTTGGAAGAGTGCCGGGAGTTAGAGCAGGAAGCCAGCTACGCCAAAGATCCCCACCACGAAGCCCTTAGCAACCAGATGATGAAATCGCTTAACCGTTCAGAGCAGCTCATTCTATTGCGTTTGTTGGATTGGCGGACCAGGGAGGCAGAGAGGAAGAACTATTCGCGGGAGATGATCCTGCCTGCCAAGTATATTGGATTTATTGTGAAGGGGATTAAAGGTGGTAAAGAGACGCTGTTGGACAACAGACGGGTGCCGGTAAAACTGGTTCACGACCACTGGCAGCGGTTTCAGGATTTTGCGAAAAGAGAAATTACTGTTGAAGAAAAGGCAATCCTGCAGCGCGTTCAGAAAGAAGACCAGGAAAACCCGCGTGAAGAGCTGCTGCTTGAACTCCTTTATCTGATTGTTAAGCACCATTGTCTTGCGCATGGTGTATCTGCACACCTTGCTTTTCCCAGAAATGCCTTGTGGAAAATCCAGGAAGACCCTGCCTATGCCCGGGCACTTTTTGGCAAAGGCTGGAGACAGGAGCTATTTGGCGAAAAATTCACTCAGTGGTTGGAACAGTTCAAAAACCTGAATATTCATTTGGGCACGGAAGAAATTGCCCTTCGCCTCGACTATGATGCCTTCCATTCCAGATAATTCCAGGCCTGTTGTTGAAATTAAAGAGCTGCGGCTTTTTTTCCAAAATGGGGCGCATAAGGAAGATGTGCTCAGAGGGATTGACTTGAGCCTTTATCCCGGGGAGACCCTGGGCATTGTGGGGGAGTCTGGATCAGGGAAATCGCTAACTGCCTTGGCTCTGGGAGGGCTGCTCCCTCCTTTGGCGGAGGTGTCCTGCACAAAGTTCTCCTGGTTTTTGCAAAATGGGGAAATACTGGATTTGCAGGACTGGCGGCAAGCAAAATTTGCCCCTTTGCGAGGAAAAGAAATCGCCTATATCTTTCAAGACCCGGGGACATGCCTCAATCCTGTCCTTTCCTGTGGCGAGCAGGTTGCCGAAGCGATCCGGCAGCACGGTAGGGTGAAAAACCAGGAGGCACGACGCCAGGCCCTCGCATGGTTAGAGCGGGTAATGCTACCGGAGCCAGAACGGATTTTCCGCGCGTTTCCGCATGAGTTGTCTGGGGGACAAAAACAGCGGGTAATGATCGCAGCAGCTCTTTGCACCCGTCCCCGTTTGTTGGTGGCCGACGAGCCTACTACCGCTCTGGACACAACTGTTCAGCGGCATATCCTCGATTTAATCAAAAGTCTCAAGCGCGAACTTGGTCTTACGGCCCTTTTTATCTCGCATGATTTGGATATTATAGGAGAAATGGCCGACCGGGTTGTTGTCCTACACGAAGGAAAAATAGCAGAGGAGAATTCGGTAGCAGGGTTGTTTCAGGCACCAAAGCATCCTTACACGCGTACCTTGCTCGATTGCAGGCCTTCCATGCGAAGCCAGGTAGAGCGGTTGCCTGTTTCGCCGCTTCCTGAAAGTCAGGAGGTGGGTCCATCCGTCCATGTAAAAGTGGGAAAGATAAAGTCGGAAACTCCCTTGTTGCACGTAGAAGGCCTAAGTGTTGGATATCGCCTACGGCCTGCCGGAATCTTTAAGCGTGCGGGGCGATTGCAGGCGCTGGATAAAGTAGGATTTAGACTGCATGCAGGGGAAACGCTTGGAATCGTTGGAGAATCAGGTTCGGGAAAAAGTACCCTTGCCCGGGTTTTACTCGGGCTGATTCCGCCTGAAGAGGGAAAAATCCTGTACCAGGAAAAGCAGTTGTTGGGAGCAGACCGGGCGGAGTGGCAAAAGCTGCGCAAGGAGCTCCAGATTGTTTTTCAGGACCCGTTTAGCACACTAAACCCCCGTCAACGCGTGGAAGAGGCCCTTTTGGAACCACTTTTGGTACATCGTTATGCGAAAGATATACAGGTATGCAAGGAGCGGGTAAATGGGATATTGGAAAAAGTCGGACTTTCGAAAAAGTTCCTGCATCGCTTTCCCCATGAGCTTTCTGGTGGCCAGCGCCAGCGGGTGAGTATCGCCCGTGCACTGGTCCTGGATCCTAAGGTCCTCGTTTGCGATGAGGCAGTCTCCGCCCTCGACGTAACTGTCCAGGCGATGGTATTGAACCTGCTGAAAGACCTTCAGGCGGAATTGGGTATCGCCTACCTGTTTATCTCCCATGATCTTGCCGCAGTGGCCTTTATGAGCGAAAGGATTATAGTAATGCAAGAGGGCAAAATAGTTGAAACCGGCATCACAAAAGAAATCTTGTCCAATCCTCAAAATACCTACACCCGGGCATTGCTGGCTGCCGTTCCCCGACCTCACTGATTGATCGGTTGAAAAAATATTTCAGGTTTTAGGCAACCTTTGCCTGGGCTGCTTGTCAATAAATATGAATAACACCTATAAATCGAAAATTGATGAAGAAAATAATCTCCTCCCGTGCAATTTTTCCGATTATTTTATTAGCGTTTAGTTTAGGTGCTTGTGCATACCTGAACCATCCTTCCCGGGTTTCCCTTCATCTGGCCACCAGCGTGCCAGGCGAAGTAACCCGTTTTGAAAGTTATGAAGAAACGCCAGCCAGAAAAAACCCTTTGCCCGATATGCAGTTGTTCAGAAAGCTCCTGGAAGCAGGCAAAAGGTTAATTCCGGTTAACTAATTCCTTTCGGATTTTTTCGTTTTTCTTGTTTTTCTACCACATTGAACCGCTTATTGTTGGGCTGCTGTCTTTTTTGCCCAATATCGCAAAAGACCCTCCACGCTCATCCAGGAGGGGTTTGCAGCTTCATATTGTGCGATAGTCATTTCATTTGCTCCTGCTTCCACTAACTGACGCTGGGCGAACTCCTGAAACAACGGGGTAATTTCCACCGCCGAAGTGCCTTTTTCAAAATAGGGAAACATCCAGTCTGCCCATGTCAGGAGCCGCTGCTCGAGTTGATCCAGGTGCCCGGCGACATCAGTTACTTCCCCATAATGGGTCAGATAGAGCCTTTTGGGCGATAATCGTCGGATGAGGTTGAGGGATTGCTGCCAATCTTCTACCTGGATATCCGGGGGAGGGCAGGGCGGCACAATAATCCCTTCGTCAATTTTTACTCCGGCTACATCACCGGTGAATACAGCATCTTCCAATTGCCATGCGATATGGTGTACGGCATGGCCAGGTGTATGCCAGGCGCGGAGTTGGACATTGCCCAAATCCACCCACTCCTCATGTGCGGTGATATGAATCCGGTCTTCCGGAATGGGCTGCATATCCCCCCACAACACATCCATGAGATCTGTATAAATCCGACGTGCTGAATTGAGGAGGCGCTCTGGTTGCATGAGGTGTTTAGCACCAAAAGGATGTACGTAGACCGTTGCACCGGTTTGGGCAAGGGCCCAGGCAGCTCCGGCATGGTCCAAATGGATGTGGCTCAGGAATACATGCCGGATATCTTCCGGGGCGAGGCCATAAGCAGACAGTTGCTGCCGCAGTGCTGGAAAGGTAGAATAGGGTCCTGCTTCAACCAGTGCCGGGCCTTTGTCCGTAAGGAGCAGAAACGAGCCGATGGTATGCGGGAGTTGTTGGAAATTCAGGTCAAGAAGATGTACCATGAGGAGCGTTAAAGAGGATCAATTAATATGTTGAGGTTGAATGTCCAGGGTCACCCGGTTTTCGCTTTTGAGCCGGATTTCCAGGGCGAGTGTCTTCGGTAGTTCGTACTCGAAGAAGTAGGCCAGGGTATGCTGTTTGCCCAAATAGAAATCTTTTTCCGGGCTATCGGGCAAAGTCTCGGGATTTTCAGGAAGTGCAAGCCCTTGTTTAAGCCATTGCCAGCCGATTACAGCAACACCGAAGTATTCCAGATACAAGGTTGCATCGGCTAGGAATACTTCTGCGGGCTTAGACATTGCCAATTGAATCAGGTGCATGGTTGTTTGATGCAAGGCGGCAACGCGCTGTGCGAGCGCCTCTGCATAAGATTTGAGTGCAGGACGGCCCATGGCCTCGTCAATAACTGCTTTAACCTCCTGCATTAAAAGGGTCATTGCCCTGCCATTTTCCAGAAGAACTTTCCTGCCCAGCAAATCCAGTCCATGTATACCTGTCGTCCCTTCATAAATACAATTAATCCGGATATCCCGGTACAACTGTTCCAGGGGAAAATCATCGGTGTATCCTGCCCCTCCTAATACCTGCATTCCCTGGCTGACAGCCTGGGTACCCATCTCTGCGGGGTAGGTTTTGGCTACCGGGGTGAGGAGTTCGAGCAGCAGGTGATAATCTTTTGAAGTTTCCGGACTGCTGGTTTTGATCAGGTCAGCATAGTAGCTACATTGCAATAGTAGGCTAAGGCTGCCTTCCACCACGGCTTTTTGAAACAGGAGCATTCTCCGCACATCGGCATGTTCAATAATCCGCACAGGAGGCTGGGTAAGGTCCTTGTTGGAAGGGTGACGTCCCTGGGACCGCTCGTTGGCGTATTGGAGAGAAGCATAATAAGCTGCAGTAGCAGAACCCGTTGCCATAAGTCCAGTACTGATACGGGCTTCATTCATCATCTGGAACATATAGGGTAGGCCTCTATTGGGTTCCCCGACGAGATAAGCTTTGGTTTCTCCTTGTTCACCGAGCATCAGGTGAGCGGCAACGTAACCCTTTTGGCCCATTTTGCCATAAATTCCGGCTGTGGTGACGTGATTGTCCACCAGCGCTCCATTTTCCGGGCGGTATTTGGGAACGACGAAAAGGGATATCCCTTTTGTACCCGCTGGGGCACCCTGAATACGTGCGAGTAAAAGATGGACGAAGTTGTCGGCGGCACTGTGGTCACCGCCGGAAATATATATTTTTTGACCCTTAACGGAATACGTCCCATCTCCGTTGGGTACCGCCTGTGTAATAATATCGGAAAGCGAACTTCCCGCCTGTGGTTCGGTCAGTGCCATTGTGCCCTGCCAATCTCCTGAGAACATTTTCGGCAAATAGGTCGCTTTGAGCTCCTCGCTCCCAAACGCCATGAGGAGATTGGCCGAGCCAGAAGTCAGAAAAGGATGGCTGGCCAGGTTGGCATTGGAGCAGTAAAAAAGGAAGGAAGAAGCATTGAGCAGGGTAACCGGCATTTGCTGCCCTCCGTGGTCGTAGGCATGGTGGGCGGCAATATACCCGCTTTCCGCGATTGCCTTGATCGCAGGGCGCATGGAAGGGTGGGTGATGACCTTTCCATTTTCGAACCTGGCTTTGTCCTTGTCCATCACCCTAAAGCTAGGAAACAAATACTTGTCGCTGATTTGCTTAGCAGCGTCAAGGGCAAGATCGAATGCCTCCCGGTCATACCCCTCGTAATACGGGGTTTGATGGAGTTGATCCGCCTGGAGCATTTCGAAAAGCAGGAAGCGGAGGTTGCGCATACTGGCGTATTGTTCGGCCATTTCAGGATTTTTTTGGTAAGTTATGGAATATGTCAGTTACGAGCTATTACTATTTTGTAAAAATATTTTACTCAGATAAAGTTTCCACGCCAGGAAAATCTTCAAAAGAAAAACCATTCAAAAAGCTTTTAACATCCATGCGGCGGCGGCCCTCCAGTTGAAGTTCGAGCAGGTGTACAAATCCATCCCGGGTACTGATTTTGAGCATATTTTTTTTGTTGCTAAAAAAGTAACCAGGCGGGTAGGGGTGGGGCTGTTCCTCCGGCATACTCCGCAGAATTTTAAGGTTTTGGCCTTCCATGGATGTCCAGGCACCCGGGTAAGGACTGAGGCCGCGAATAAAATTATGGACCACCCGTGTAGCCTGGTTAAAATCAATGGCACAGGTATCATGGAAAATTTTGGGTGCCTGACTTGCAAGGGATTCATCCTGCGGAAAGGCCTCCACGGATCCTTCGGCAATTGCTTTTACCGTTTTCAAAACCACTTCCGCACCCAGGTGCATCATCCTGTCATGGAGTTCCCCTGCGGTTTCATCCTGTCCTATTGCCAGAGGTTCCTGGTAAAGGATATTCCCTGTATCAATTTCTTCCCGGATAAAAAAAGAAGTTACCCCCGTTACGGTCTCTCCCCGGATAATCGCCCAGTTGATAGGCGCTGCACCACGGTACCGGGGCAACAAGGAACCATGGAGGTTAAAAGTGCCGTATTCGGGCATAGCCCAAACTGATTTCGGGAGCATCCTGAAGGCGACTACGACAAATAAATTCGCCCGGGTTTGGCGCAATTCCTCCTGAAACGAAGCATCGCGCAGTTTTTCAGGTTGAAAAACGGGTAATCCACTGGCAAGGGCAAACTGCTTGACCGGCGTTGCTATAGTCTCGCGTCGCCCTCTTCCCCCAGGTTTATCCGGGGCAGTGACCACACCGACCACCTCAAAACCATTGTCAATCAATATCCTAAGCGAAGGCACGGCAAATTCTGGTGTGCCAAGGAATACAATTCTGAGTTTACGCATACAAGGTATTTCGGCGAAAATTCGCTGAATTTTTCATTTAAACCAAAAACAGGTAAATCAGGTTCACCTACTTTTGCGTAAACTCATGCGATTAGCAGGGTAAATAGGGCAGCAGCTGTTGCACTTCCTGCCATTGGCCCGAGGACGGGCACCCAGCTATATCCCCAATCGCTGCTTCCCTTGTGAGGGATGGGGAGAAAAGCGTGCATTATCCGGGGTCCCAGATCGCGAACGGGGTTGATGGCATATCCTGTTGGACCGCCCAGGCTAAGGCCTATTGCAAGTACCAGGAGGACGCCCTCCAGGCGCATCAATGAACGCGAACCTAGTGTTATGCTCATAACAT
>CAZGOT010000069.1:8070-12781 GCA_964527495.1 uncultured Haliscomenobacter sp. | reverse complement strand
ATCCGCTCAGGAGAAAAAGTGGAA
The DNA here is from genome assembly GCA_964527495.1 of uncultured Haliscomenobacter sp. Classification (GTDB taxonomy): domain Bacteria; phylum Bacteroidota; class Bacteroidia; order Chitinophagales; family Saprospiraceae; genus JADJPL01. The sequence continues at coordinate 12,757 of CAZGOT010000069.1, read as the reverse complement.
ATCACCGGGCATACCGACAATAACGGCAAGGAAGGCAATAACCTTACCCTTGGAAAAAACAGGGCGGAACAGATTCGCAAAATTTTACTGAAAAGCGGGGTGCCGGAGGACCAGGTGACCACGGCATCTAAAGGAGAGTCGCAACCGGTTGCTCCGAATTCCACCGCCGCAGGCCGCCAAAAAAACCGCAGGGCCGAGGTGCGCCTGATGAAAAAACCATAATGCTTGTTCCACCTTTAATACTAATCGCTATGCCATACAATACGCTTTTTCTACATCTTCAGGCAAGTTGCCTGCATTTACTATTATTGGCTTGTATCCTGCCCCTCCTTTTTGGGCTTTTGCTCTACTGGATCCTCCGGCAGCGGCTCCAGGAAAAATTTCGCGCTCTGGAGGCAGAAAGTGCACAATATCACGGCAACTGGACCCGAGCGGAAACAGAATTAGCCGGGTTAAAATACCAAAACGATGCCTGCGTTAAAGAATTAGAGGGGATTAAAGCTGCCCTGCGATCCAGTGAATCTGAAAATATGGCCCTGCGCGGTCGCCTGGAACAAGCCCAGAAGCAGAACCTATCCCCAAATCCGGATGCCGTGCCTCCCGCTCCTGAAAATACAGCATCAGGAAGTGCCGCGTGGGCAAATTCAAACCCAGATGACCTAAAAATTGTAGAAGGAATAGGCCCTAAAGTTGAACAAATTCTGAAGGCCGCGGGTATTGCCAACTGGAACGAGCTTGCCGTGCAAACAGGGTCGTCCCTGAAGGGGATCCTGGAAAATGCCGGATCTGCTTATTCCATGATGGATCCCTCAACCTGGCCACAACAGGCACAACTAGCTGCAGAAGCGCGCTGGGAAGAACTCCGGGTCCTGCAGTCGGATTTGCGCGGTGGGAGAAAGGTGGATTAATTGTCGCATAACATACGCGAACAGCCCCGGTTGGAACAGTGTAACCTTTTATGGAAAAAGAATATTCAAACCAGGAAACGCCGGAAAAGGAAGGAACAGGAAAACCGCCGTCAAGGTGGCCCCAAAAAGTGCTGAATGCGCTGCACCGCGCTTTTCTTCTGCTTTTTCTATTCCTGTTTTTCATCGGCGTGCTGCTGCAATTTCCCTGGTTCCAGAATTGGGCAGCCAGAAAAGCAACTTCTGCCCTGGAACATAAACTGGAAACCAAAGTCTCTATCGGATATCTTCGGATTGGATGGATGGGCAACCTCGTTCTCAAAAATGTCGTCCTTTTTGATGAGCGTCCGGATACCTTGCTCTCCAGTGGGACCCTGGTCGCCCGATTTGATCCCAATCTCTTCCGTTTGATTCGGAATGGACTAACAATCAGAGAACTTACTTTAAGGGATGCCTGTCTGAACCTGTATACCGCGCCAAAGGAGGAAGATAGTAACCTGCAACAGTTGCTGGACCGCCTTTTCCCTCCTCAACCGCAAAAAAAAGAACCCTTTGCCGTTTTGTTGAAAAAATTAACCGTAGAGCGCATCTGCCTGAATTTGGAAAATCCAGGCACCGGAAGCTTCACGGAGGTGTACCTGAAAAAAGGGAGCGCAAGGGTTGAAGCAATGGATATCCCGGGAAAAAAACTGCGCATCCAGGACCTATTCCTCCTGGGCCCTGAGCTTCGGATAACTAACCGACAAGGAAAAGGCAATCCGGAAGTGCCGATAGAAAAACGCCCTGACCAACCCGTCGGGGATAGCCTGATATGGGACATTGGAATCGAGGAATTTCGGCTGTCCCAGGGGGCTTTTTCCCTGCATAATTACCGCCTGGAGCCAAAACGCATCAGCCCACCAGGTGAGCTGAACTACCGGCATCTGGACGTTGAGGATATTCAAATAGCAGTGCGCAACTTCCTGTACCAGGGTGAAACATTTTCCGGTGCCATAGAAAACCTGGCTTTCCGTGAGCAGCAGGGGTTCGTACTGGATCAACTTTATGCACGGGAGGCGAAAGTGCATTCCCGTGGGATCGCCCTAAACGGCATGCGCCTTATTACCCCCAGTTCTACTCTCGGGGACACGCTTGTATTCAAATTCAATACCTTTTCCGACTTTCAGGAGTTTAACGACCGGGTGTACATGGATATCCGCTTTATCGGGGGCAAAGCGGCCATATCCGATATCATAACCTTCGCCCCCGGACTTCTGCGCACGCCTTTTTTCCGCAATACCCTGAAAGAAACAGTAAAGCTGGACGGAAAAGTCCGGGGGAAGGTCAATAATCTCAAAGGTTCCGCTCTGAGGATGTCCCTTTCAAATGGCAGTGTTTTTGAAGGGAATTTTACCTCCCGGAATCTGGCCGTCCCCGGTGAAGCATTCCTGCTCCTCAACGTGGACCGCTTCGCTTCCTCAGCTTCGAATTTTCGCAGGCTGCTGCCAGGGGTAGTCTTGCCCTCCAATTTTGACCGCCTGGGACGGTTGCAGTTTAAAGGCAACTTCTCGGGCTTTTTTCAGGATTTTGTGGCTTTCGGCGTTTTAAAAACCGATCTGGGCAGCGCCCAGACCGACATGCAAATGGTGCTGGATGGAGGTCCGGAAAAAGCCCGGTACAAAGGCAAAATCACCCTTACCGACTTTGATCTGGGCAAGTGGACGGGCAATGCAGACCTTGGGAAAATCAGCGGGTCCGCAAAGGTTGGAGAGGGGAGGGGCCTTACGGCACAAACGGCAAGCGCTACTTTGCAGGCCAATATCCAAAGCCTCGGATATAAAGGGTATTCCTATGAAAATGCAACCCTGAACGGCAGGTTGCAGGCGAATAAATTTGCAGGGGATTTTGCTATCCAGGATGAAAACATTGACCTTCGGTTTAATGGCCGGGCCGATCTTGGACAAGATGTACCCCTGTATGACTTTGTCCTGGATGTCAGGCGCCTTGCACTTAAACCATTGAATTTGGCCGTAAAAAATGATCTCGTCCTTTCTGGAAATGCCATTCTGAACCTGCGCAACAAGCGTTTTGCTGATATTGAGGGTAGTATTTGGCTATCGAACTTCCGGATGGATGACCGGGGTAAGGTTTTTGAACTGGATTCCGTGTTTTTTCAATCCTATTTCGATGCCCTCGGTAACAAACGCCTTTCTGTCCATTCCGATGTGCTGAATGCCCAACTTTATGGTCTATTCGACGTGGAGAAGATCCCTACGGCTTTCCTGCAGCACGTTAAACGGTTTTATCCAGGTTTTTCTTCGCGCCTGGGGCTGGTGGTACGGGACACGGTTTTTCGCCCGACCCATTTTGACTTTGAGTTGGAAGTTCTCAACAGCAAAGGTTTTGAAACCCTGCTGGATCCTCGTATGGGCACACTTAGCGGAACGAAGGTCTCTGGAAAATTTGATAACCGCAATGCGACATTCTCCGCCAAGCTGGTGGCAGACCGGTTTCAATTCGACCGGGCATATTTCGAAGATGTCGCCGTGGATATTCAGGTTCAAAAAGCTACCGGGGGGATTGACCTGGGGGTAAAACGGACGGTCCTCAATGAGCGGCAGGAGTTTGATGCGCTCGCACTGATCACTTCGCTGAGCGTGGATACCCTGCGCTATGCCCTTAATTATGCCAATAAAGAACGGCTGAAAAATCCTTCCCTGCTGGATTTTGCTAATATCGAGGGAATGTTTTTCCTCTACGGGGATAAATTCCTGCGCCATCAGGTTACGTTGCAGGAGGTCGTGCTTTTTGCAAGTGTTTGGAAAATCAATGGGAATAATGCAATTACCTTTAATAAAGAAACGCTTCAGATTCAGGATTTTGTGCTAACTCGCGATGATAAGGCAGTCTCTTTGGAAAGTTATGGGGATAAAGGCATTGAACTGGATTTTCTGAACTTCGAATTGGCCGAGATTAACCCACTGATTAATTTCGAACCGATACAATTCAAAGCAAGCGTGAATGCATCGGTATTCATAGGGGATCTCTTTAAAATGACCGATTTGTCCCTGGCTGTGGTCTCAGACTCCCTTTTCCTTAACGAGGACGATGCGGGAATCCTCCTCGTCAATGCCTCTTTGAAAGACCTGGGCAAACCCCTGCATTTTTATTTCAACCTCACCCGGGATACGGCCCAGCTGCTTGCAGAGGGCTATTATAATCTATCGGATTTCGGGGATGCTTTCTGGCAAAAAAAGAATTTTTTCAACCTCGATCTCAATATTCATTCTTATCCACTTGCCATTGCAGAGTATTTTATCGGGGGCACAGTGAGCCAGGTCAAAGGATATTTTGACGCAAACCTGCAGTTCAGCGGGCAGTCCAGTCAACCGGATGTAGAGGGGAAAATGTACCTTTTCGATGCTTCCCTTCAGGTGAATTACCTTAAAACAACCTATACACTCGATAGGGCAATTGTGGATGTGGACAATTTCCTTTTCGATGCCAGCAATGCCATATTAAAGGATAAATACAATAATACGGCCCGGATTCAAGGGGGGATTAAGCATCGGCACCTCCGCGATTTTGGTTTTAATGCCCGCCTTACTACCTCGCGCTTTCTGGGGCTGGATACCAAAAAAGGCGATAATAAATTATTTTACGGTCAGGCTATCGCTGCCGGGTATGTCGCTTTTTCAGGCAGCTTTGCCCAGCCCAACATTTATGTGAACGCCGAAGCGATAGAAGGCAGCCGCGTTGCAATTCCCATTAGCTCAGAGCGCGATGCAGGACAAATGAAGTTT
>CAZGOT010000069.1:0-8060 GCA_964527495.1 uncultured Haliscomenobacter sp. | reverse complement strand
CAATGGGACTTCGGTTACGGGGGATAACACCCAGGCTCCCGAGATTAAAGGCGTTTCCATCGAAATGGAACTCGTTATCAACGAGGCAGCGCTGATGCAGATCATTTTTAACGAGCAGGCTGGGGATATTATCGAAGGTAATGGCCGTGGTGCCTTGCGCATTGTAGTGCCCAGGGATGGCAACTTCCAGATGTATGGGGATGTAGTTATCGAGCGCGGAGAATACCTTTTCACCCTGTATAATGTAATCAATAAGAACTTTACCATCCGCAGAGGTAGCTCTATCACCTGGAGCGGGGATCCCTACCGCGCACAGATTAATCTGGAAGCGGAGTATAAAGGACTATATACTTCAGTGAGCACTTTCGTACAGGAATTTATGGCAAATGCAGGGGAGAGTGTACGATCTGAAGCCTCGCAAAGTACGGTAGTGAACCTACTGCTAAAACTGCAGGGGGAACTGCTTAGCCCTTCAATTTCTTTTGATATGTCTTTTCCCAATCTCCGGGGGCAGTTGCTGAGTTATACCGAAAACAAACTGCGCCTGTTGCGCCAGGACCCCAACGAAATGAACAAACAGGTCTTTGGGCTAATCGTTGCAGGACAATTTTTGCCGCCAGACTTCTCTTTTCAGGGCTCTCAAATCCTGTACAATACGGTGAGCGAGTTTCTTTCCAACCAACTTTCCCTGATGATCTCGGAGCTGTTCTCTGATCTGCTTGGCGTTGGTGGACAAGGATTGTCGAGTGTGGATTTTGACATTGCCTATAATCAGTATCAAAATGTAGGGCTTGCCCAAGCGGGCGGACTCAACCGGGGTAATGAGCTGCAGGTGAGCCTGAAACAGAATTATTTCAACGACAGGCTTTCCATTCTTGTCGGTGGTAATATTGATCTGGGCAACAACTGGCGTACCGCTACCGGCGCAACGGGTGCGTTTATCGGTAATGACCTGGTGATTGAATACCAGTTGATTAAAGATCGCAGTATGAAATTGCGGATTTATCAAAAACTTTTGCCCGATATCAGCGGTCGTATCCTACGGGTTGGGACCGGTCTTTCCCTGCGCAAGGAATTTGATTCTTTCGGAGAGTTTCTGCGCTCCTTTAAATCCGAGGGAAAGAAAAAGCCAAAATCCAGGCTTCCGGAGCCTGCCCCCAGGGATTCTACCTTGCTCGGCGAAAGAAAATAACCGCAAAGCTATAATTTAGTCATGCGCTGCCGCAGCAGGTGGTCGGCCACTACGAGGGCAGCCATGGCTTCGACAATGGGGACAGCCCTGGGTAAAACGCATGGGTCATGGCGCCCTTTACCTTCAACCGTTACGGCCTCACCAGAGGTATTGACGGATTCCTGCTCTGCAACGATGGTGGCTACCGGCTTGAATGCAGCACGGAAATAAATATCCATGCCATTGGAAATACCCCCCTGAATACCTCCGGAAAAATTGGTACGTGTGCGTATTTCTCCGTTTTCGGCAAAGTAGGGATCGTTGTGTTGGGAGCCTCTTAGAATGGCTCCGGCGAAACCTGATCCATATTCAAACCCTTTACAGGCATTGATACCTAACATAGCCTTTCCCAGATCGGCATGGAGCTTATCGAAAGCTGGCTCCCCAAGTCCCGCTGGTACCCCCTGTAGGACAGCGCTGACAATCCCACCAATAGTATCGCCCGCTTTTCTAACCTCCCGGATTAAGGCAATCATCGCTTCAGCAGTTTCGGGGTCCGGGCAGCGCACTTCGTTGGATTCTACAAGGGACAGATCAAGTTGTTGATATGGTTGTGTGAGGACGATCCCTCCTACCTGGCTGACATAAGCCCGCACGGAAATTCCCAGGCTTTGCAGGAAAAGCTTGGCAATAGCACCACCTGCTACCCGGGCTGCCGTTTCCCTGGCGGAAGACCGCCCACCGCCCCGGTAATCGCGCCAGCCATATTTGGCCTGGTAAGTGTAATCTGCATGGGAAGGACGGAATTTATCGGCAATATGGCTGTAATCCTTTGAACGTGCATCGGCATTAAAAACGACCATCGCAATAGGGGCACCTGTGGATTTACCCTCAAAAACACCAGAGAGGAATTCCACCATATCTTCTTCCTTGCGCTGTGTTACTATAGCGGATTGACCAGGTCTTCTCCGTGCCATTTCCTGCTGGATAAAGGTTTCGTCTATTTCCAGTCCGGCAGGACATCCATCCACGATGACGCCGAGTGCCCGACCGTGGGATTCGCCAAAGGTGGTAATCGCAAAAGCTTTCCCAAATGTGTTTCCGCCCAATGCAGTAGATTTTTTTTACAAAGAAAACAAGCAAAATGGAACCTGTACCTAATTTTGTTGTTCTAATCTTGATTTTATTTTTTTGCCTTAAACATGCATTTTGTCCAATTATAGGCTTTTCTGCTGTTTCGTCAATCAAATTATACTGGAAGTCAATAAATTATAAAATATGCGATTGGAGCCCAGGGATGTTTTTCAGCGGCTTGAGTTTGACAAAGTGCTGGAACTCATAGCCCAGGAATGTATGGGGGAGTTAGCAAAAGATGCCGCTTTAAAACTTCGGCCAGGGGCCAATCCCCGGCTAATCGCCTCGAGGTTGCGAGAAACCCGGGAGATGAAGCGCACACTGGAGCATAACGACAGGATAAAAATTCCGGTATATCACGATATATCCGAGGATTTGCGCATGCTCGAAATCGAAGGCTACGTCCTTCCGGAAGATAGCCTCCGGCGAATCAATACCATTTTAATTGCGGTGGCAGGTATTTATGATTTCTTTAGCGATATGCGCAAAGAAATTTATCAGGCCTTGTATGCGCTCATCCGCGAAACGCATTTCGATAAAACCCTCATCCTGGAGATTGACCGGGTGGTAGATCCTGAGGGTAATATCCGTTCCGACGCCTCCCCTGAACTCTCCCGCATCCGGAAGGGGATGGCCTCCAAAATGCGGGAATTGGACAAAGTCTTTCGCGAAATTGTCCAACATTACCGCACCAAAGGCTGGCTCACAGAGAATGTGGAGAGTCTGCGCAACGGCAGGCGGGTACTCAGCGTGCCAGCAGAACACAAGCGGAAAGTAAAAGGGATTATCCATGATGAATCTGCTACTGGCAGAACGGCGTTCATCGAGCCAGAGGGAATCATCGCGGTAAATAATGATCTTTTTGACCTCGAGCAAGAGGAAAAGCGCGAAATATACCGCATCCTGAAGGCATTGAGCGCCTTGTTGCGACCTTATGCCGGTGCCATGCGAAAATATATGGGCATCTTGGTGTACTTCGATCTATCTCAGGCCAAAGGGCGGGTCGCACTCGCCATGAAGGCTATTGAGCCGCAGTTGAGGCAGGCACCGCACCTCTATCTCGCCGAAGCGAGGCACCCCCTGCTTTACCTCAAAAATGCCCAGCAAGGCAAAGTAACCGTGCCCTTTTCGCTGAAAATGGCTCATGGCAACCGCATCCTCGTACTCAGTGGACCTAATGCGGGTGGGAAGTCCATCACCATGAAGTCTGTTGGACTTTTGCAGCTCATGGTGCAGGCCGGTATCCTCGTGCCAGTCGGCCAGGAAACGGAAATGGGCATTTTTACCCAAATTTTTGCCGATATCGGTGACCAGCAATCTATCGAAGACGATCTCAGCACCTATAGTTCACACCTGGCCAATATGCGGCTATTTTCCAGCGTTGCCCATGAGCGCACCCTGGTGCTGATAGATGAATTTGGCTCTGGTACCGATCCCCAGATCGGCGGAGCTATTGCAGAGGCAGTGCTTCAGGAACTCGATGTGCAAGAAATATTTGGGGTAATCCCTACCCACTATTCCAATCTCAAAATTTTTGCCTTCAAAACCAACGGCATCTTGAATGGGGCCATGCACTTCGATAAGGAAACCTTGTCCCCGACGTATGAACTCAAAGTGGGGAGGCCTGGAAGTTCTTATGCATTTGAAATCGCTACCAAAAGTGGACTTCACGGAAAAATCCTGGACTATGCCCGCAAGCGCAGTGGAAAAAGCGAAACGGCCGTTGACCAGTTGCTCATTGACCTCCAACAGGAAAAGCAGGAACTTACCGAACAGCTTTCCTCGATGAAAGATCGGGAAGAGAAACTGGAACGCCTTATCCGGACGTATGAACAAATGCACCGGGATATGGAGTTTCGGAAAAAGAAGCACAAACTGGAGGTGAAAGAACAGGCTTTACAACAGACCAGCAGGGAAAACCAGGTCCTGGAAAAGCTGATCCGGGAAATCCGGGAGGAAAAAAACCTGGAAAAAGCAAAGGCGCTGGCCGCAGAAATAAAAGTAGAGAAAAAAGTATTGCAGGAACAGGTGGTCGAATTAAAGGAAGAGGTGTATCACCCACCAGCGCAATTAGCCAGAAAAGAAAAACCCCTCAAAGCAGGCGATTTTGTGCGACTGATTAACGGGGGCGCTTCAGGCAAAATTGAATCCATTAAAAAAGATAAGGCCATTGTGCTCGTTGGGGAAATGCGCATGACCATACAAGTACGTGACCTTCAGGCACTTGGCAACGAACCTCTCGATATCCAATCTGCCAAAAGTATCCATACCGATACCACACTGCCGGGAAGTGGTTTTCAATCCAAACTCGATATCCGGGGTGTACGCATGGAGGAAGCCCTCAAAATTGTTGAAGACTTCATGGATCAGGCGATATTGTCGAATACGGCCCAGCTCCGTATCGTACACGGTAAAGGGAATGGTGTACTACGCAAAGCGGTAAGAATGAAATTAAAGGAATACAACTTCCCACTGGAAATAAGCCATCCGGAACCGGAATTGGGGGGGGATGGGGTTACTTTGATTAGCTTTGCTTAATGGTGTTTGCTAAAAAAACTTCCGCAGCCTACGGCTGCGAAAGGAAATTTTAAATGAACGACGTTTTGCCTCATTTTGCTTTGCAAAATGAGGCAAAACGTCGTTCATTTAAAATAACATTTGGCGGCGTCAGCCGCCAAATGAAATGCCAGGGGCTTTTTACACAACCCCTATATAAAAATGTCTTTCGACGCCGAAGGCGGCGAAAGACATTTATTGTATTTACGCAAAAATTTCCGTACCGGAAAAATGGAAAGCAATCTCGATTGCTGCATTCTCGTCGGAATCGGAACCATGGACGGCATTTTCCCCGATACTCTTGGCAAAAAGGGCGCGGATGGTACCAGGTTCAGCTTTTGCCGGATCGGTTGCGCCGATGAGTTTTCGAAAATCTTCCACGGCATTGTCTTTTTCCAGCACGGCGGCAACAATTGGTCCCGAGGACATAAAGTCCACAAGCTCGCCATAGAAAGGCCTGGCGCTGTGTACAGCGTAGAATTCTCCAGCTTTTTCAGCAGAGAGTTTGGTGTATTTCATGGCCACGATGCGGAAGCCCGCTTCGTTGATTTTAGCGAGAATCGCCCCGATATGCCCTGCCTTCACAGCATCGGGCTTAATCATGGTAAATGTTCTGTTTCCTGACATGTGCGTTGTTTTTTGAAAAGTTGCGCAAAAGTACGCAATGTTGTGCATAACGACACCAAGGAGCGTATTTTTTTGTCCTGGAGTTAGAGTACAATCCCTTAAAAGTGCGTTTGTGGATAAAATGTTTGCCTCAATGCAGATTTTTAACGACCTTCGCCCTCCGTTAACCTATTTAACCGCAATGTCCGATTTCGGAAAAAGTCTGCCTATTTATTTAGATCAATGGAACGCATCGAAGAGCTGAAATCCCTCCTTTCATCGCCCAAAGACATCGTTATCGTTTCCCACAGGAACCCTGACGGCGACGCGGTGGGTGCCTCGCTTGCCCTTTTCCATTTTCTCAACCACTTCGGGCATGTGGTCAAAATCGTTTTCCCAAGTGAATATCCCGATTTCCTTTCCTGGATGCCGGCAGTGGATCAAATTATTTCGTACGATGAGCAGCAGGAACAGGCTAAAACGGTTATTGCCGGCGCTAGCCTGATTTTCTGTCTTGACTTTAACGGCCTCGACAGAATTGATAAAGTAGGCGAGTTTATTATGGATAACCCCGCTCCCAAAGTGCTCATAGACCATCACCTGGATCCCGAGCCATTTGCTGATTTTATCCTTTCAGATACCCGGGCGAGTTCAACGGCTGAACTTATCTATGATTTTATCCACCTGCTGAATTGGTCGAGTTTCCTGGACGAAAATGTGGGCAGTTGTATATATACTGGTATAATAACAGATACAGGTTCCTTCAAATTCGGTACATCGGCCAAGTTATTTCGCGTGGTTGCAGATCTCGTAGATCGCGGCATAAAGGACCAGGCGTTGCAGGACTTGATTGCCAACAACCTCAGCGAGAAGCACCTGCGATTACTGGGGTATTGTCTTTTCCACCGAATGGAAATCCTGGAAGAGTACAGGACCGGCATTATTACGCTGGCAAAAGAAGATTATGCCCGCTTTGACATACAACGCGGCGACACTGAGGGCATAGTCAACTACCTTTTGCGGATGCCCAAAGTCGTTTTGGCAGTTTTTATTTCCGAACAGCCCACCGTTGTGAAACTATCCCTTCGCTCTAAAGGCGACTTTTCAGTGCAGGAAATCGCAGTGCAGCATTTTAAAGGAGGGGGTCACCGGAATGCTTCCGGAGGGGCATCTTTCATTGGGCTCCGGCCAACTGTACGGAAGTTCAAGGAATTGTTGCCACTATACAAGGACAAATTGGATAGGGTAGAGGTGTCGGGTGTTTAGGCGAGGGTTTGCTAAAATTGCAGTTAAAAGAATGCTTTTAGACCATACAAATTGTTCAACGTTAAATATTTAATTTTTCATTATGAGATTATCCATTATCCTTGCTCTGACGGTGATTGTTTTGGCATCTTGTCAGAAAGAAAAGAAAAAACTCCCCAGCGGATACGATTATATCCTGCACACCAGTGCTAGCGGACCCAAGGTCGAGCCAGGTGCGATGGTGTATTTCCAGTACCAGATGCGCAACGACGACAGTGTGGTGGTTAGCAGCTATGCCGAGCCCCAGATGCCGATGATACTTGCACCTGATTCAGCTTCCGCAGGCCGCCAGCTTTCTCCGATTGAGGAGGCTATCCTGCTCATGCGCCAGGGAGATAGCCTCACGATTATTGCTCCTATGGATACGGTAAATCCAAAGCCACAGGGTTTTGAAAAGTCTAAATTCCTGTACTACGACATCACAGTTAAGCAGGTCAAAACGGCAAAAGACCTGGAAAAGGCAGAAAAAGCTGTTAAAACTAAAGTTGACAAGCTCGTTGCGGATTATAAAGCGAATAAAATCGCCAACATTCAAACTACCTCTACGGGTTTGAAATATGTCATCCTCGAAGAAGGGAAAGGAATCCGCCCAGATAGCGGTGATCTCGTTTTTGTCCACTACTACGGGGCACTGACCGATGGGACCATGTTTGATAACTCTTTCGTCCGTGGCTCGGAATTTCCCTTCCAGCTCGGCACCGGCGGGGTGATCGCGGGTTGGGACGAAGGTATCGCCATGCTGAAAGTGGGTAGCAAAGCAATGCTTTTTGTGCCTTCTGAACTGGGCTACGGGGCTTCCGGAGCAGGAAGTATCCCGCCAGATTCAGAACTCATCTTTTATGTAGAACTTTCGAGTTCAAGAAAGCTATAATCCGGAGTCGAGGCATGCGCCTGAGTACTTTGCCGCTTTTGGCGGCGAAATAAAATTTTTCGAGTGCTGTTTTCCCTGATTTTGCGAAGCAAAATCAGGGAAAACAGCACTCGAAAAAAATATTCGGGGTTGTGAGAAAAGATATTTCGAAGAGGTTGTGTAAAAAAGCCGAAGGCCGTCCTTTGGCGACGCAGGCGGCGGAATACTTTGCACACACCCCTTAGAAAAGGTTAACTATTATCTTCACTGGCCAGACAGAAAAAGAGGCTGTCCGAAGAGTCTTTAGGCGGATAGCGCCGTCAAAGAATGTTGTTTAAACGAGGTTGTGTAAAAGGGCTGGAGACCGTCCTTCGGCTTACGCCGCCAAATGTTATTTTGAAGGGGTTGTGTAAAAAGTATTCCGCCGCCTACGGCGGC
>CAZGOT010000068.1:11407-12796 GCA_964527495.1 uncultured Haliscomenobacter sp. | reverse complement strand
AGCCAAAATTTTATTTCGCCGCCGTAGGCGGCGGAATACTTTTTACACAACCCCACAATTCACTTAAAACATTTATTTTTAAAATAATTTTATTTGACTATATTTGTGTCAATATTTTTTTCAAACGCGTTTAGCAGAAGCAAATTTATGGAGACGAACCTACTGCTCGCACTCGCTTTTCTGGTGCTTGGCCTCGCCATTGGGGCGCTAAGCGCGACGCTTATTGCCAAATACCGATGGAAAAATACCGGAGGCCTGCAAGGCAGCGTTCCCCGCGCGTCTTACGAACTGCTTCAGGAGCAGGCAGCTACATGGAAGGCAGAGGCCCGGGACCTGGAAGCGGAACTGCGCAAAAATACGGGGGAACTTGCTGCCAGAGAAAAGGACTTTCGTCATGCCCTCGAAAAGCTTGAAATACAGAAAGGAGAAATTGGAGAGCTCCGCGAACAATTCCGCATAGAGTTTGAACGCGTAGCCAACCAGCTTTTGGAAGAGAAGAGCCAAAAATTTACCCAACACAACCACGAGCAGCTGCAACACCTGCTCGCCCCTTTGCGCGAAAGGATAAAAAGCTTTGAAGAAGGCATTGAAAAGCGTTTTATCGAGGAAACCCGCGACCGCAGCTCGCTCAAAAGGGAGATCGAACAACTCCGGGAGCTCAATATCCAACTCAGCAGTGATGCAAACAACCTGGCGACTGCCTTAAAAGGGGATAATAAAACCCAGGGTGACTGGGGAGAATTGCAGTTAGAAACCCTTTTACAGAGGGCCGGTCTGCACAAAGGGACCCATTATTCCGCACAAGCTACGATGCAAAGCGAGGACGGCAGACGGCAAAGGCCGGACTTCATCATCCATTTGCCCGAAGACAAACACCTGGTGATAGATTCAAAAGTTTCCCTGAGGGCATATGAGCGCTATTGTAACGTCACCGATGTGGAAGGACGTGAAAAAGCGATTAAAGAGCACCTGGAAAGCTTGCGCAGGCATATCCGTGACCTGGGAGGCAAAAATTACCAACTCCTTTACCAGATCAACACGCCCGATTATTTACTGCTATTTGTTCCTATTGAACCTGCATTTGGATTGGCGATGCAACAGGATCAGAAAATTTTTCTGGAGGCACTGGAACGCAATATTGTCCTGGTCAGCCCCTCTACCCTGCTGGCCACTATGCGCACGGTTGCCTTCATCTGGAGGCAGGAAAAGCAAAAAAAGAGTGTTCTGGAAATTGCCCGGCAGAGTGGGTTATTGTACGACCGCTTTTGTGCTTTTGTCGAGGAGCTCAAAAATATAGGCTTTCGGCTCGACCAGGCGCAGACTGCATATAAAGAAGCCCTGCACAAACTCAGCGAATCCCCGAGATATGGGGATTCGCTGATCGGCAGG
>CAZGOT010000068.1:0-11397 GCA_964527495.1 uncultured Haliscomenobacter sp. | reverse complement strand
AGAAAAAATTCGGGAATTAGGGGCAAAAGCTACCAGGAAATTGCCCAGAGAGTTCTTAGATCCTCCCCAGGAAGAAGACCAGGCCTCCCCTTCCTCTGTTAATACTGAATAATCACTGGTTTTCGACGCGCGCCCGCTTTGTCGTTGACCTGTAAGTAATACATACCAGGAGCAAGATTTGGCAACTGGAGGTCCTGACGACCTTCCCCGTTGATTGGCCATTGCTTTATGATGCCGCCCTGTGGGTGGATTAAAAAGGCCACTGCAGGCTCTGCAGAAGTGCGGTCCAACGTTAGGATACCGCCTTGTACAGGGTTGGGGAAAATGCTCCACTCCCCTTTTGCAAGGGCCGGTGCTGGACGGTCGCTTCCGTATTCAAAGCCGAGGAGTACCGTAAGTCCTTTATCCACAAAGGTGCGATCTGTTCCTGCTTTGAAAACAGGAGCCATCGTTACCGTTTCGCCAGTAGCATGCTTATAGATTTTGAAGGTATATGCACCTCCCTGTGGCATATCCCAGACCGGAATTGCCAGGTTCTTTCCGCGATAAACCGCAGCGCCGGAAAGTTTACCGGATGCACTGAATACGCCGATCTCATCGCCAGTTTCAAGGATACTTTCCATGCCATTTGCGGTAATCACGATTGTCGCATTGACCTGCAGGTTTTGCACATAAGAGAGTGAAAAGCGGTTGGTGCGCAGCGCCTGGGGTTCCTGAACATCTACCAAACCGTTTTTCGGTGCATCCATGTAGGCATCGGTAAAAATAAGCGTGTCGGGTCGGGACAAATAGGCCCAGTATCCTCTGCCCGGCTGTAGGTTGCCGATATTATTGATGCCATATCCGGGCAGATAGGGTTTGCCGTCAACATCCTTTATGATCTGTAGCGCACCATTGAGACTTACCACAGCTTCTGCAACGGGCTTAGGCGTCAGTGCCCAGAATGGTATGATGTGCCAGCCAGCCTGTAGCGGGATGGGGTTGCCAGAAGGCAGGATTTTCTCGCCCCTGATTTCCACCGTGGTAGCCCGGTCCATGAAGGCAATATACCCTTGCTTGGGATTCAGCGGACCAATTTCATTGCGACGGGTAGCAAAGTAGGTTTTCGCCCCGTTGGCATCCTGCAGTTCGCGGATAGCAGTACCTGCAGAGCTGAAAACATCGAACGGGCTCAAAGATTCCGGAGTAACAGGAAAGCTAATCAGGTTGAAACCGGCGTTCAGCGTGAGTTGGAAGGAGAAACCCGCATTGGTAGAAACGTTTTCCAGACGGCTTGCACCATTGTTGGCAAATGCATTGGAATGTGAAGGCAGACCGTTAGCTACCGGGGCAGTAAATTTTGCATTAACCCGGTACTCCTGCTGATTGCTGAGTTTCCAAACCCTGACTTTGAACACTTCGCCATCGGCCATCCCATCTTTCTGAGGAGTAAGCGGATTATCTCCGTTAATCGTCATCAATCCCGCCTGACCAGTCCATAGTGCGTAGCCAGCGCAGCGCTCCTGACTATTATCCGTATAAAAAATCCCGATATAATCCCCTGAAGAAAGATTTTGTCCGTTCAGATTGCCGGTGAGTTCTATGGGTAGCACCAGCAGATGCCTTCTGGGACTTGGGGATGTTGTCCATGTTACTGGGCCATTATTCGCCCCTTGCTGAATCAGTACCGACGCCGTTGAACCATTTGGCCACGCCATTCGGAGGGTATCGGTCCGGGCGCTCTCGCGCGGGTTGGGTGCACATGTGAGGAGCAACTGTGCTCCTGACTGGCCTTGGACAGGATTAGCCAGGGTAGTGGTAATCCAGGAAGGTATTTTAGTGAAATTACATGCTGCATCCGCATTGATAAGGATAGATTGCTGACCGCCTGCAGAAGGGAAAGAAAGCGCAGAAGCTGTCGTAAGGGCACCCCGCTGTCGCACGCTCAGCGTTTGTTGCAGGTTGCCCGAAACAAACGATACCGTTCCTTCCCGCTGCGCCAGGGTCGAATTGGCCGTGCAGGTGATAGCTACCTGAGCTGTGCCGCCATTGCCACTGCCCGGTAGGACCCTCATCCAGGAAGCGGATGGAGTAGCTGTCCAGGCCATGGAACTTTCCAATGTGACCTGCTGAGTGGATTCATTATTAGTAAAATCAAGGGCGGTGGTGTTGATGCGCAAGGAAGCAGCGCTGGCAGCCACTACGAGCGTATAATCCTCCACTTCCCGGAAATCATTAACCGAACAAGGAGTTGGAAATTCCCGGGAATCCACACTTATGCGCAGACGCACATCCCCGGAAGTCGCAGAAGCTGGAATTGGGATAGAGCCATTCAGCGAGCGGTTGTTCTGGTCAGAGCCCTGGAATACGAGTTCCCCAGCATCCTCAAAATCGCCATCGCGGTTAAAGTCGGCCCATGCCCTCCAAAACACCACGCGCAGGGATTCCCCTGAGGCCATACCAGGCACCAGTAAAAGGGAGGCCGTATTACCACCGCCGATAGATACCTCCTCGATGAACGTGCGCATGGAACTTCCATAGCTGGCACAGTAAGCATCGCCACAACCTACGGTGGTAGCAGTGGCAATAGGCGACCATTCACTTTCACCGGTACTGCAGACCGTTTTTGCCCTAAATTCGTATGAGGTACATGGCTTGCGGTTCAGGATAATGACCCGTGTGGGAGACCAGCTTGAAATTTCCACCCAGCTTGTTTTGTCCTTCTCCCGGTAAGAGATTCTATAAGAAGCTCCGGCAACAGGAGAAGGGTCCCAGGAAAATGCCACGTGGGAAACCCCAGCCTCGGTGGACTTTAAGTTTTGTGGGGCATCACAACCCGGGGGAGCACCTTCCACGGTAAAACTGATCAGGGAATTATATTTTTCACTGCCGACAGCCGAGAAAGGCTGTGTGGTATCCGTTTGAAAAAACACCCCTGCCTTGTAGGTATCTGGTGCCAGCAGCAAGCTTGGATTGCTAAAAGGAAGCAGAGAAGTCGTTGCACCGACCCGCAGGGAATCTGATATCGTTGTGGTACCGATAATGGCAATTTGCTGCTCGAGCCTGTTAAACAACACCATGCGGATCCTGCCTTTGAACCCAGCTTTCCCTGTATTTTTTAATTGAGCGCTCAGGGTAAAGGCTGTATTTGCCTTAACCGGATTGGGCTGCAGAAAAATGGGGGACTCCATGGACAAGTAAGCGGATTCCGGGATTTTCGTGGTATCGGAACAAGTCAGATAGGTCCGGTAAGTCTTATAGGAAGCATTGATCCGGGAATACTGGCCTGGGCTTAAACGCGTACGACAAGACGAACGCGAATAGGACATAATATTATTTACATCCGGTGTAAACGCCATCCCGCGTGCATCCCTAGCCGTTCCGATATAATTGCAGGAAGCATCCACCTGATAAGCTGCACAGCCTGCGCCCAGCAAGCCTGGATCCGCAGGGGTATCGCAGACATAATCGCCCGCAGTCTGGCAATTGGAGCCATCCACCAACTCATCTGTCGCATTCGCGGAAGAACCGCAGTTGGAAGAACCATGAGAGTGCAGGAGGCCGAAATAATGCCCCATTTCGTGGGTGAGCGTGGTGGAAGTGAGCAGCCCATCGTCCATCACAATGAGGTCAGGTGAAAAGGGACCAGGTAAATAGGTATATCCTCCTACCATACCGCCTTCAATACTCGGAACACAATAAATATTGATCACATTTTTTACAAAACTCCGTGCCAGCAAAGTAGATTGTTTGGAGACATAAAAGTCTTGGAGGTTATTGTCATCAATGTACTTGACCCTGGAACACTGATAAAAGCTCAGTCCTGCATTGGCAAAGTACTGGTTCAGGATGGTGATAGAGCGATCCAGGTTCGATTCTGCAAAAGTAGTCTGGCCAGTGGAACTCCTGACCAGGTGAAACTGAACAGGTAGGTTTGTCAACGTAGTACTTTTTGCATCTGAAGCCCGAACAAAATCCCCCTCCATACGACGAATTTTGTCGAAATCTCTACGCAATAAATCAACAAACTCTTTTTCGCCCCCAACCCGACATCCTTCTTGCGAAAACATCGTGTATGGCAGGAGAAGCATTAGCACAAAAAGTGCTTTTGGGAAAAAATGTTTCATAGGACAATTGAGTATTGGTTTTTTTAAAAAGCCGGATTGCCAGTGGCATCCAATCCCAAACGCTGACAAAATGACATTCCAGTGCTCCTATGGGTACACCCATGGAACAGCCTGGTCGTTCTTCCTTATGCGTTTGATGAAACAAAGATGCCCTTCCTTCACCCCAGCTCCAAAAACAATAAAGGGGTTTTGTTGATTTTTTTTACAAAAAAATGTAATTATAAATAATTGAAAATCAAATATTTAATTATTATTTTTTGTTATTTAAACGAGGCGGGTTTTATTGCAGATTTTACATGGAAAACATTAAAAAAAGTACTCAAGCGAAAAAAAAGACAAATAAAATGATCAAAAAAGACCTGAATTTTTGTCAGAACTTATACCAACAAAGATAAATACAAATATTATATGCAAAAATATTTACATATAATATTTATTTAATACATAAGTGGCCAGTACAGAAGGAAAACCCTCTGCTGACGACAAAACAATACCAAAAAACAATTGATTGGTTTACCTCAGACCCAGCCGAGCTCTACTTCGCGCTGGCCACTTCCCGGGCTGCAAATCCATCCATCCAGAAAGTCAAGGATTACGTCCTGATGATCAAACATGGGTTTGTCGGCCCACCCGTGCCCTCCTTCCCTGCCTTTTAAAAACAGGTAAGGTTTTCCGAGGTCTTTTAAGTGGCGGGCAATGCTGGCGCTACCGTGGAGCATAAGATATCCTGGCGACCCGTGCGGACAGTAATGGTGGGAATCCGAACCTATGGGTACCAGCGGGTCATCTATACCGTGAAAAAGCAGGGAGGGAAGAGCGTTTTCCAGAGATATCCACCCCAGGTCGAGGATGGCCGCAGCCATTCCGATTATGCCCGAGTAGCGAAAGCCGGAAGGAAGCGGGGCCTCTGGCCAGTAAGCGGCATGCAATACCGCTTCTGCTCCGGCACTGCTGCCACAAAGCACAATACGCGGGGGCGCCTCCAGGCCAAGGGAGCGTGCATTTTCCAAAATGTAGCAAGTGGCATCCCAAATATCCTCCGATGCAGCCCGAAAAGCAGCAATTTTATTTTCAGCAAGCTGGTCACATCCAAAAGAGCGGCCCTGCATAGTCAGGCGATAAGAAATTGACGCTACCGGATAGCCTTTGGTTGCCATCGCTTCTGCAAACTGCACGTAGCGGGGATCATCCCGGCGCCCTTCTGAAAATCCGCCTCCATGGACGAACAAAAGCAGCGGCAGAGACCTGGAAACATGGCTTGGGATATAGACATCCATTGCAAGCTGGTGTCCGCTTTTTTCAGCATAATGCAAACCAGTGCGCCTTTCTGGTCGCGTGGGTCTTTCCCTTAGCAGTCCGAATGCCCTGCGCAACCAGCCCCATTTTGAACCTTTTTCCAATTTTTTTCTGCAAAAAAATTAAAGCTTTCTTAGCTTTCCTAATATTTCGGGCCGATTTACCGAACTATTGCCTTATTTGCGCAGAATATTGAATTTAGAGGGTGTTTGGAGTGCTATTGCCTTTGGGGATAAAAGCGTTTACCCCGAACACCAGGTTACCACCAATTATGAAAACATTATACATCTTCGCGGGAATTGCCTTGTGTGCCTTGCAAGCCTTCGGACAGCAGGAACAAACACCTCGTCTTTTTCACTTTACCCGGCAGGAGTATGGTGCCCATCACCAAAATTGGTCTGCCGCCCAATCAACCGAAGGCTTCCTGTTCTTTGCCAATACAGAAGGTTTGCTGGAATTTGACGGCTGTACCTGGAAGCTTCACCCGCTTCCGGAAGGTCAAACGGTGCGAACTGTTGCAGCAGGAAAATCGGGTATTATTTTCACCGGTGCCTATGAAGAATTTGGATTTTGGAAACGCAACTCTTTGGGCACCCTCACCTACCAATCGCTCAGCGATAAACTGCCCCATTCCATGATGGACCAGCAGGAAATCTGGCATATCCTCGACGATGGCAACGGTATTTATTTCCAGTCATTTGGTGCTTTATTCTATTATGACTACAATAAAATTGCCAAAGTGCCCATCCCGGGTACTATTATGTTCCTGCAAAAAGTGGATGGACAAATTTTCGCCCCGGTAATCGGTAAAGGCTTGTTCCGGCTCAATGCGGAGGGCAACTGGTCTTTCGTGCCGGGCAGCCAGGTTTTTGCAGACAAGACCATCACCGGAATCGTTGCAGACAATGGCGGTATGCTTGCCGCAACCCAGGAAGCCGGGTTGTTCCGTTTTAATGGCAAAACCTTTTCCACCTGGGAACATCCGGCCAATGCGGCACTTGGACGCTATGGCGTCAATAAAATACTGCGCTTGAAAGACGGGCGCCTGGCGGTAGGCGCTATCCTCAATGGCCTGTACCTCTTTCAGTCCGACCTTCAGGGCTACCAGCATCTGAACCGGGCAAACGGGTTGCAGAATAATACGGTGCTCTCCCTTTTCGAAGATAGCGCAGGCAACTTGTGGACCGGGCTCGACCAGGGCATAGACATGCTTGCACTGGGAGATCCCCTTGTGTATTATTCCGATAACCAGGGTTTGTTCGGAACAGTCTATACAGCCCGGCTGTTTGGGGGCAGGCTGTTTCTGGGTACTAACCAGGGCCTTTTTTCTGCCCCATTCCAAGACGGGCGCCCTACAGGACCTTTTGCCCTGGTTTCGGGCACACAGGGACAGGTTTGGGAATTAAAAGTTTTCGATGGCCAGTTGCTTTGTGGGCATAACCAGGGAACCTTTCGCCTGGAGGGGAACAGGGCCATTCCCATCAGCCCGATGACCGGAGGATGGAACACGATTACCCTACCCAACCGTCCAGATATACTGCTTCAAGGTACCTATACCGGAATTGCCCTCTTTAAAAAAAACGCTGACGGGCTGTGGACGTTTGCCGGCAAATTAGATGGTTTATCCTGCCCTATCCGCTACCTTCAAGCTGATCCCCAGGGCTACCTTTGGGTCGTCAACCCTTATGAAGGGGCATACCGCCTGAAAATCAATAAGGTTGCTACCCAAGTCCTGCACATAGACACCATAGGCGTACACAGCGGGCTTCCCTCCGGATATAATCTTTCCTTTCTGCTGCAGGACGGCAAGTTGCGGATATGGGCAAAGGACAAATACTACCTATGGGACGAAAACACCCGCCGCTGTCGGGAAGCACCCATTACCGGACTTTCTGGCTCAGGGCAAAGCAATGGGAAATTTATTGTCCTTCCGGACGGTTCGAAATTTCAGGTCGTTCAAGGCCGAATCGCCTGGATCCGAAATAACAAGATCCCGGAATGGCTTCCGGTAAGCCTGGTTAAAAACAACGAGACGATTGAGATATTGAACGACAGCATGTATTTATTGTGTATGGACAATGGATTTGCCATACTGCCCTTAAAAAACCGAAAGGCCAGTCTGATACCACCCCGTCCGATTATCAAAAGCCTTATACCTGCTGAAAATATCAGACCGGATGCACGTAAGAGGCATCTTACCTGGACGATACGCGACAAAGTAATTGTTTTCCCCGCGCAATTCAATTCCGTAGAGGTGCAATTCGCTTCTCCCCTCTTTACTCAAAAACCCGCTTTTCGCTACCGACTAAGCCCGCTGATGGACAGCTGGGGAGAATGGAGCTTTGATACCAAGAGGGAATTTACCAAACTCCCCCCTGGCACATATACCCTGGAGCTCCAGTCTGACCTTTCCCCAGGTGCCGCAAGTATCCAGTTTCAGATTTCCCGTTATTGGTATCAAAGTCCCTGGCGATATGCCATCTTCGCCCTTGCCATTATCGGGTTGAGTGGTCTGTTATACCGATTACACCATTACCGGCTTGCCGTTCAGCGACGAAAGCTAAGCATAGAAAAAGCGCGACAGTTGCATAGTCAGATGCTACAGGCACAGGCGGATCAACTGCAGATAGATGTTCTGAGCAAAAGCAGTCAACTAGCCAATTCTACCTTTAACCTGATCCGGAAAAATGAAACCCTACTGCAGATAAAAAATGTCCTCCTGCGTGTTAAATCCGATATGGGCGAACGGTTGCCCGACAAATCCCTGGAGCGCATGCTCCGACTTCTGGATGACCATCTGAGCGACGAACAAGACTGGGAGATTTTCGAAACCAATTTCACTCAGGTCCACGAAGTATTTCTGAAAAAGCTAAAAGCCGACTTTCCCGATCTCACCCCCGGTGACCTGCGTCTCGCTGCTTACCTCAAAATGAACCTCAGCTCTAAAGAAATTGCCCCCCTGCTCAATATCTCCATCCGGGGTATCGAAAACAAACGCTATCGCTTGCGCAAAAAACTTCAGCTCGACAATGACGATAACCTCACCTCATTCCTAATGCAGTACGGATGATTTTTGTCAATGGCGTAGTCTTGGTGAGGTCAATTTTTTATCCTTCTGGTAAATTCCCCCTATAATTGTAAGCCTGGAAGAATTTTATCCTAACTTATTTTTGTTGGCTTCCACGAAATTAAAGGATTATTTTGTCAGGGAAAGCCAGGGTCGAGTTCGGCCGGGCATCAATGGAATAATGGCGTAGTATGTGCCCATTGCAAAATGCACCTAAATGGGGAGGTATTTGGGCAATCCAAAAACGTTTTTTCAGAAAAAAATTAAAACCCCTATAATCGCAGAAAAAAATTAAATGAAAAAAACATTAAGGTGTAGGGTTACTAGTGTATGGATTGTTTTGGTCCTATTTGGCTTCCAAATTGTTCGCGCTCAGGAGGTCTTCTTTTTCCGGGATGCGAACAACCCAGGCTATTACGATTCTGGGCTTGCATTCAGAACTACACCCAGTGCCCTCGAGCAAACGGGGCCTTCGGGTGATAAAATCCCAACCTCCTCTACGGCTTTTCAAGGCAACAACAGCCTCCGGTTGAAGTGGACCTCCAAAGCTGGAGGCGACTGGTCGGCACTGGTAATTGCGCCCGGCTTTCCTTTTCAAAATATTTCTACCTCCGATACGCTTTCCTTTTGGGCATATGCACCTGCGGGGCTACAAAAAAGCCACTTGCCGCTAATCTTTTTAGAAGGTGCCCCCGGCGTGACCAAATCCCGGAAATATCCCCTTTCCGACTACGCTGGGGATGTGCCGGCACAGACCTGGATCCAGGTAAAAGTCCCGCTTTCTGTTCTTTTTAAAGACCCAGCGCAGACGCCCATTCAATTCAACCAGGTCAAGGCCGTTATTTTTGGACAAGGCACTGCCGATGGACAGGAACATATATTATTGATAGATGAAGTCCGGACCTATAAAGCCGGAAATGCTTCCGGACCGCTGGAAGCCCCGGCCAAGCTATCAGCAAAGGGATATGAGCGCCATATCGAACTCACCTGGCCACTACCCACGAACCCACCAGCTTCCTGGAGCATTTATCGTTCGGAAAATGGCGGTACATCTTTTTCCCTTATCAAAACTGTTGCTGGCGGCGATTCCATTTGGCTGGATTTTCATGCCAATCCACCTGCAGGGTCGCTCACCTATCAAGTCCGTGCCCGGAACAGTACCAACCAGGAATCCGCACCTTCGCCTGCTGCCTCCGCTGTGATGTCGCCGATGAACGATGATGCTTTCCTGAATATGGTCCAACAATATACCTTCCGGTATTTCTGGGATTTTGCCCACCCCGTTTCCGGGCTTACGCGCGAGCGCAACACTTCCGGCAACCTGGTGACTATAGGCGGCAGTGGCTTTGGCGTTTTAGCCATCATCACCGGAATATCCAGAGGATTTATCACCCGTCAGCAAGGAACTGAGCGCATGCTGAAGCTATTGAATTTTCTGGAAAAAGCAGATAGATTCAAAGGTGCATTTCCCCATTGGATGGATGGTACAACAGGAAAAGTCATTGCCTTCAGCAGCAGGGACGACGGCGGAGATGTTGTTGAGACTGCCTTTCTTTTTCAGGGCTTACTGTCTGCAAGACAATATTTTTCACAAAATACGCCGGAAGAACAAAGTATCCGGGCAAAAATCAACGGGCTTTGGGAAGCTGTCAACTGGGACTGGTACCGGCAGGACCGTTCGGTCGTCTATTGGCATTGGTCTCCCAACTACCAATTTGCGATGAACCTGCCCGTGCGCGGCTGGAATGAAACGATGATGGTGTACCTCCTTGGCATTGCCTCACCAAGTTTCCCGCTTCCCAGTAGCCTGTGGAATACCGGATGGGCAAATAATGGCGCAATGCGCAACGGCAGCAGCTATTATGGATTCAAGCTACCGCTCGGTGGCGTTGGGGGCGGACCCTTGTTTTTTGCCCATTATTCCTTTATGGGATTTGACCCCAGGAATAAAAAAGACAACTTTGCCAACTATTTTGAGCAAAACCGCAACCAAACCCTCATCAACAGGGCTTACTGCATCGTAAACCCCCGGCAGTTTCCCGGATATGGGCCAAATTGCTGGGGCCTGACAGCCAGTGACGATCCGCTTGTAGGGTATATGGCACATGAACCCACCTCCGGGGGCGACAATGGCACTATTGCCCCAACTGCCGCAATCAGTTCCATGCCATACACACCGGAGGAATCCCTCCTGGCCCTGAAGCACTTTTACCGGGAATACGGCAGCCGCCTCTGGGGGCCAATGGGTTTCTATGATGCCTTTAACCTGAAAGAAAACTGGTTTGCCACCTCTTACCTCGCTATTGACCAGGGCCCCATAATCGCCATGATCGAAAACCACCGCAGTGCACTGCTATGGGACCTCTTTATGCAGGTTCCGGAAATCCACTCCGCGCTGGAAAAGGTGGGATTTGCTGTAGCAACCCCCACCACAGAACCAGCATTTCAGTTACCCGATTATTTTGACCTACGGGTAATCCCCAACCCGGCAGGCACAAATCCACAGGTGCAGTTCAGCCTCCCTTCACCGGCACCAGTGCAAATACAGATATATGATATGAACGGGCAAATCCGCTATACCAAGGGGGGCAGCGGCCGATACGCCGAAGGCCTGCATACCCTTTCCCTCAACCTGCGGGATTTTAGTCCGGGAGTATATCTCCTGAGGCTGAATACCGACCGGATTTACAGTAGTACAGTCTTTGTCATTCAACCATAATTTTCCTCAACTAAAAACGAGAACTATGAAGTTACGTTACTTACCTATGCTGCAACTCCTCTTCTTCCTGCTGCCCGCGCTGGCTTTTGGCCAAGTGGTACTGGAGGATTTCGAAGGAGGGGCAAAAATGCCCTGGAGGGCCGGAGATGGCTCCTTCGCAATCGTGGATAACCCGGCAGGAGGAGATACCCTTCGCCTAAACAGAGGCG
>CAZGOT010000067.1:0-13076 GCA_964527495.1 uncultured Haliscomenobacter sp. | reverse complement strand
AATAAAAGTCTTTTTTTCTTTCAAAGTTGGGGAAAAATTTAGAAATTTGCGACTCCCCATTTGGGGGAAAATATTTATAACTTGCTATAAACCAATTAATAACGATGAGAAAAGCCGATCTCGTTGCTGCTATTTCGGAAAAAACGGGCGTGCCAAAGGTGGATGTTCTGGTGACCCTGGAGACTTTTTTCAAAGAAGTAAAGGGTTCTTTGTCTGAAGGAGAGAATGTTTATATCCGGAGTTTTGGCAGCTTTATCATTAAAAAGCGTGCAAAAAAAATTGGTCGCCATATCAAGAAAAACGAAGCTATTGAAATCCCGGAGCATTTCATTCCTTCTTTCAAACCGGCAAAAGTTTTTGTGGAGCAGGTGAAAGGACAGGTTACTGCGCTTCCGAAGGATTCTCATGACGAGGATGATGAGGATTAATATCATGCCAGTTTATAAGTGCCAATAATGACCAGAACACAAATTTATGCAATCGTGGGTTCGGTCCTTCTGGCCCTGTTCCTCTACTTCGGATGTGAGACGACTCCGATCAAATTCAGAAAGCTGGAAAAGTCCAGATCCCTTTCTGTTGAACAAACGGATGTAGAGCTTTTGCTACGCGATGCAAAAGCCAAGTTATCGGCTGCTCAGGTAGCAAGACTTGATGCTCTGGAGGAGCAACTTAGTGCCAGTTCGCTTCCGGACAGCCTAAGGATTAATTTACTGCAGGAGCTTTCGGGCGAATGGTTCGCGATCAGGGCCTATGCTCTTGCGGGGTATTATGCCCAGTTGGTGGCTGAACAGGTAGAGGATGGCGAAAGCTGGGGTATTGCAGGTGCTACCTATGCCATTGGCCTGCAGCGAAGTGAGACGGAAAATTTAAAATCCTTTTGTGCCGGACGAGCCATTACTGCCTTTGAGCACGCAGTATCCCTGGAACCAGGAGAAGTTGCGCACAAAATTAACCTTGCTCTTGTATATACCGAGCGACCTCCGCAAGAAAATCCTATGAAAGGGATTCAACAGTTGCTGGAACTCGAGAAGGTATATCCGGAAAATGCAGGGGTGTATTTTCATCTTGGACGGCTTGCTATGCGGACCGGCCAATATGCACGGGCGGTGGAACGCCTGGAAAAGGCAACGGCGCTCGATTCTGGACGAAAAGAGGCTTTTTGCGTGTTGCAGGAAGCTTATGAGGCACTTGGGGAAACCGATAAGGCTGCTTCTGCATTAGCCAGATGCAACAGAAACGAATAAGCTGACGTTCAATAAAAAGGTATCCCTTGCCGGAGGTTAATTCGAACGAAATACCCTACCAAAGGGTTAGGAAATAAATTAATGGTTTAATAAAAAAAATGACAGGACATGCCATGTGGAAAAAAGCGTAAAAGGCATAAAATTGCTACGCACAAAAGAAAGAAGCGGCTCCGTAAGAACCGTCATAAGAAGAAAAACAGATAAGCATCACTGCGCTGTTTAAAGCGGCTATACTTTGGAAGGCTGTTCCATGCAAAAGCCAATCAGCTCTCAAAGTGGTGTTTTCATGCAGGCCCTCAACCTTGTTGCAGAGATAACCTGGGTAAATCCCGGCTATCTCTGCAACAGGTATTTGGTAAAAATCTGCCTTGGAGGTTCTAAGTTTCTCCTGTTGTCCTCTTTGGTCTTTCGGGATTATCCTGAAAAAATTTTGGGTCCAAACGTACAGTAGCATGCATGTTTATACAAAACTCTATGCTTAGGACGTAGGAAATCTGTTCCCCATTGAACTAGAAAAAGCGAAAAGTTTGCTATAATTTCTCTTCTGCACTTTTCATCAATATCGCCCCTGCAGAATAATCCCTCAACCCCGGATGAGAAAATAGGGTAACCGTTCTTTTTTTGCACAGAAGCACTTTTTCCTTTTCAAAGTTCAATGGGCAGGATTTGTCCTGATGCCGCTTTCCCTGGCGCTAAAACACGCTTTTGTGGAAAAAGAACTCATTATTAATTCTACCGCTTCCGGTGACGAAATTGCACTGCTCGAAGACGGTAAACTTGTTGAGCTGCACTACCAGAAGACTAACTCCAATTTTTCAGTAGGGGATATTTTTCTGGGAAAAATTAACAGGCTCATGCCAGGCCTGAATGCCGCGTTTGTAAATATTGGCCATAAAAAGGATGCTTTTCTGCACTATACAGATTTAGGGCCAAAACTTAAGTCCCTAATCAAATTCACCGATGGAGCCGTAGCAGGTCAGTACCCTAATTCCAGCCTGGATAAATTTCAGGTAGAGCCGGAAATCGTCAAAACGGGAAAAATTGACCAGGTACTCGCTAAGCGGCAGCAGGTTTTAGTGCAAATCCTTAAAGAACCTATCTCGACAAAAGGTCCAAGGTTAAGCTGTGAAATTACGATTCCAGGGCGCTTTCTGGTTCTTACCCCTTTCACGGACATCATTGCCGTGTCTAAGAAAATTGCAAATGCAGAAGAGCGCAAACGCCTGAAAAACCTGATCGAAAGTATCCGGCCTAAGAATTTTGGTGTCATCGTCCGTACAGCAGCAGAGGGAAAAAAAGTAGCTGACCTGCATGAGGAGTTAACGCTGATGCTGGAAAAATGGGACGATATGTTCCAGAAAACGGTTAATGCCAAAGCACCGGCAAAGCTGCTCAGTGAGTTGGATAAGACTTCGAGTATTTTGCGGGACCTGCTAAGCGATTCTTTCAACCGGATAGTCGTGAACGACAAAGAGCTTTATCAGCATATCCGGGGTTTCTTGTCGTCTATTAGCCCTGAACAGGTAGATATCGTTTCGCTATATAAGGGTGCCAAGCCAGTTTTTGAGGCTTATGGGGTAAGCCGACAAATTAAATCTTCGTTCGGTAAAACGGCTACAATGGCCAGTAGTGCTTATCTGGTCATCGAGCACACCGAAGCTATGCACGTAATTGATGTGAATAGCGGACATAAAATCGGGAGTACGGCGGCTGATGATTCTATCCTGAAAGTTAACCTGGAGGCTACAGAAGAAATCGCCAGGCAGCTTCGGCTACGGGATATCGGAGGGTTGATTATCGTCGATTTTATTGACATGAAAAACCCGGAACATAAAAAGGAAGTTCTCCGGGCTATGCGCCAGGCGATGAAAAAGGACCGTGCGCAGCATACGGTATTGCCGCTCAGCAAATTCGGTTTGATGCAGATCACCCGGCAGCGTGTTAGGCCGGAAGTGAAAATTGATACTACAGAAGTCTGTCCCACCTGCAGTGGCACAGGAAAAATCAATGCACCTATCCTGGTTATTGACGAAATAGAGCGAGATCTGAACTTCATTTTGCAGTCCAGGCCAAAGTCAAAGCTCAAACTGGTGGTACACCCCTTTGTAGAATCTTTTTTGAAAAAAGGCTTCCCCAATATGCAGCTAAAATGGTATTTAAAGCATCTTCAATGGGTAGCGATTAAACCGGACAATAACTGCCACCTTACCAAATACCGCTTCTTTGACGGCAATGATGACGAAATCCGTTTGACGAATTGAGGCTGAGGACATAGGGCATGCACATGTCCTGCAACTTTGCAGGCCGAGGAGGAGGACCAGAAGTACTGGCAAGAGATTGCTGACGTTTTTGCGCATTGTTATTTTTTTAATTAAGCGCTTAAAGTTATGGCAAAAAAAAGAATTCTCGTCGCTCCCCTCGACTGGGGCCTGGGCCATGCAACCCGGAGTATTCCTGTGGTACGTGCGCTTCTGGCGCAGGGCTATGAGGTCGTCCTGGGCTCTAATGGCCGGCCACTCGCATTGCTGAGAAAAGAATTTCCTGATTTAGAAACGATTGAACTGCCCCCTTACGACGTTCGGTATCCTACCGGGAATATTTACTGGAATATATCTATTCAGATACCGCGGATTGTCCATGCCATTTTTACCGAAAACCGGTTGATTGCCCGTTTGGTCCGTGAGAAAAAACTTGACGGTATTATTTCGGATCATCGGCTGGGATGTAGCAACCCGGAAATTCCGAGTGTGATAATCGCACACCAGCTGCACTTGCGGGTAGGCAATCGGGTCATTGAATGGATTGTCCGAAAAATGCAATATGCTATTTTGCATCATTTCCAGGAATGCTGGGTTCCGGATTATGCTGATGCCGGGAACAGTCTCGGTGGCGAGCTCGATCATCCTCCGCTGGCTTTACCTGTAACCCGTTATATCGGGCCTTTGTCGCGGTTAAAGCAGTGCGAAGCTCCGCAGAAGTATAGTGTGTTGATTCTGCTTTCTGGTCCAGAGCCTCAGCGGACCCGTCTGGAGGAAAAATTGCGAGAACAAGCACTACGGCTTCCGGAGAAAGTATTACTGGTGCAGGGGTGTACTGATGCAGAAAAGCAGTTGACCGTTCAAAGCAATCTAAGTACCATTGCCTATCTTACTTCTGAGGAACTGGAAAAAGCCATAGCGGAGAGTGGTTTTGTCGTTTGCCGCTCTGGATACAGTACGCTACTCGACCTTGCTGCCTGCAACAAGGGTGCGTTACTGATTCCTACACCAGGTCAGACAGAGCAGGAATATCTGGCGGCATATCTGGCGGAAAAGGGATTTTTTGCTTTCAGCATCCAGTCGGAAGTGAACCTGGAGAAAGATTTAGACCGGGCAAGGCAATTTTCAGGCTTTCCTCCAACCGGGGAGAATAAGCTGTTTCCGCAAGTGTTACAGGATTTTTTGAAAAGGATTTAAAGCGCAGGTGGAATTTTTCCGCCTTTACTTTTTATTGAACTGGTTCATACTAAGTTCCAGTCCTACTGTTCCAAAGCTTTTAATGGTATCCACTGCATACTGTAGGATTTCGGGGAGTTGTTTTTTTTCATCGGGTGTCCAGGGGCCGAGTACATAATCTACCTGTTGTCCTTTATGGGAGGGCCTGCCGATGCCGATTCGCAGGCGGGCGTAATCGTTTCCTCCGGTCATCTGGTCAATATCTTTTAAGCCATTATGGCCACCATCACTCCCTTTTCCCCGAAGGCGTTGTTTGCCGAATTCCAGGTTGAGGTCGTCCAGGACGACCAGAAGGTTTTCTTTGGGGATTTTTTCTTTTTGAAGCCAGTATTGGACTGCTTTCCCGCTTCTGTTCATATAGGTGGAGGGTTTCAGGAGAACGAAGATGCGGCTTTTGTGGCGAAGGCGGCAGATTTCGCCCAGGTTTTCGGAATGAAAGGGCATTTCTGCTTCTGCTGCCATACGGTCGAGAACGAGAAACCCGATGTTGTGTCGGGTGTCCAGGTATTCACGGCCAATATTGCCCAGTCCTGCAATCAGATATTTCATAATTAAGCGGGTTAAACAGCTACGTGGTATTCCCTAAGCGCATCGTTGAGGGAAACTTTTTTATCAGTACTTTCCTTTCGCTGTCCGATAATGAGGGCACAGGGCACCTGATATTCGCCTGCGGGAAAGCTTTTGGTATAGGCACCAGGGATAACGACGGATCTTGGGGGAACTTTACCATAGAAAACGACCGGAGTATTTCCAGTTACATCTATAATCCTTGTGCTACTGGTGATTACGACGTTGGCGCCGATTACTGCCTCGCGCCCGATATGGGCACCTTCTACAAGGATAGAACGGGAGCCAATAAAGCACTCGTCTTCGACTATCGTGGGAGCTGCCTGTGGAGGTTCGAGTACCCCGCCAATCCCTACGCCACCACTTAGATGGACATTACGCCCAATTTGGGCACAGGATCCAACGGTTGCCCAGGTATCTACCATAGTGCCACTACCTATCCAGGCGCCGATATTGACATAAGAAGGCATGAGGATGACCCCTTTTTCGAGGAAGGAACCGTAGCGTGCGAGTGCATGAGGCACAACGCGGACTCCCTGGGCGGCAAAGCCTTTTTTCAAAGGAATTTTGTCGTGGAACTCAAAGGGTCCGACTTCGATAGTCTGCATGAGTTGAAGGGGAAAATAGAGCACCACGGCTTTTTTTACCCATTCGTTAACAATCCAGTTACCATTTTCGTCGGGTTGTGCTACTCTGACCGATCCGGAGTCGAGAAGGTAGAGGGTATCCTCGATAGCTTTTCTATTTTCCGGCGAACTAAGGAGAGAGCGATCTTCCCAGGTCTGTTCGACCAATTTGCGGATGGAATCCATGCGTTTCGGATTTTGGGAGGCAAAGATAGGTACTTTGCAGGTATTCACATAGTGTATAGGGAGTGGGGCAGGCGAGAAATAAGCCCTCAGAAAGGTTTTTCAGAGCAGGTCAATCCTGGCGATCCGCAGTTTTCCCCTGCGTTCGCTGGGCACCAGCATTCGGCTGGCACTTACCTGAATAGCATCGCGAAACCGGAGTCTGAGCTGGAGTGTTTCTGTACTGAGAATGCTATTGCGGTCAAAATCGCCATTAGTATGCAGGAGGTATTCGCTCACAGTATTCTCGAATTTAATTTCATCATTAAAGACCAGGCGCAGGAAAGCTGGTGTTTTGAAGAGAAAAAAGGAAGAAAAGGCTCCATCGTCATCCTGGGAATATTGTTTTTTATGGAGTATAGTGCTCCATTGCAGGGTGCCATTTGGGCGGATAGCGAGGATAAACACATCCTCAAAGTAGTAGTCCACCACACTGCGGTTCATATTTTCTATTACCACATTTCTATTGACGGAAGCCATTCGGCGGGCAAAATTTTTGCTTTCTTCGCCAATGAGAAGCACTCCGCCATCTTTGCGGAAAACGATGTCTGCGACAGAAACCTGTTCCAGGCCCCGGTTATTACGGGTTTCTTTTCCGGCGAGGCGATCCACAAAATCATCTTCAAAAGGATAAAAGCGCAGGAGGGTCCTTGTGGGATCGCGTGGAACAAAAATAGTGAAAAACCCCTCTGCACGTTCTACATTTTTTTCGAAATAGAACCCTCCGGCGCAGAGCTTTCGGTTGGTATTATCAAATGCGAATTTGACATCGTAGGTAATATTGCCTTTTAGGGGGATACTGAATCGGAAAATTTCGGCAGAAATCTCGGGATCGAAGAGAAAGACGTCATAGCGGTGTCTTTCCCTGCGGAGCAGGTAATGGTCTTTCTCAAAAACGGCATACATCTGGCCGATATTACTGACAATCAGGTGGAGGACATCTTCGGATTCATCGTGTTCCTGGTATTGAAAATTCTGTTGCCACAACACGCGCATGGTTTGGTTGTCGAAAACCATGGATTTGAAAATATTATCACGTTCGGTGTAGTTGATTAAAACTTTGGAGCGATCTTCGGAGAATACCATTTTAAAGGAGGGAGAGATGAACAGGAATCCGAGATCGCCGAGTGTGACGGAATCGCGAAGATTAGCCGAAGGATCAAAGCGTGCAGCTTTCAGAAAGGTGCTTCCTTTTTCCCGGAAGAAATAAAAAACGGTGAATGCTTCTTCAGTTGCATTGACACCGATAACTATGGCATTTTTTTTGTCGAGTTCGATTTCCTTATCCCAGCTTGGCCGCATATTTTCATCCAGGGCGGTGATAGAATACTTTCCGGATTCGCGATTAAACAGCAGTACCCTTCCCCGTATTTCGCCGATAATTTCATAAAGGAGGTCGCTGTGCATGGGGATTTCGTCTGAAATGGTAAGTTTCTGAGTGTATCCAAAAATGGGCCAGAGTGCGGTAAAGCAGCAGCAGAAGAAGTATTTCATCGCTTTGAATTTTCACTTTGTGCAATTTATGCAGAATTTTGGACTTTTGGTGAGGCATTGGTTTAAAATCGATTAGAGGCTACTGGTTCATAAAATGCTGCTATAAACAGCTACAAGATCGGATTTTGATTATAGTCTCTGTATTTTTGACCCAAAAGCAAGTAGATGAGCAAGCGGAACAAGTTGCAGAAATTTGCAGAAATACTTCAGTTGCCTAACGTTTATGAGAATTATGATCCGGCCGACCCAAAATTGACCCAGGGGCATGGAAAAATGGTGGATTTGCGCGGGCACTGGGCGGCAATTCACTTTAAAAATGATGCGCCGATCATTGTTGAACTGGCTTGTGGCCGGGGGGAGTATTCCCTGGCGCTTGCAAGGCGGTTTCCAGAAAGAAACTTTATTGGAGTGGATATAAAGGGAGCGCGAATTTGGAAGGGAGCGACGATTGCGGACAGAGAAGGGATTTCCAACGTTGCTTTTCTACGTACCCGTATCGAGCAGTTGAGGTATTTTTTTGGACCTGGAGAAATTGCCGAGATTTGGATAACCTTTCCGGATCCTTTTCCTGAGCGGGACAAAGTCAACCGCCGCTTAACTTCGCCTCGTTTTCTGGAGATGTTCAGGGAGCTTATGGTATTGGGCGGGTCGGTGCACCTCAAAACAGATGATCACGGTCTATTTACCTATACCCGAGAAACGGTGTTGGCAAATCCAGGTGGGCAAATTTTGTGTGAAGAGGAGGATATTTACCAATTGGAAGCGCTTCCGTTGGAAGAACTGGAGGTAAAAACCTATTATGAAGCTGTCCATCTTGCTGCAGGAAAAACGATAAAATACCTGCGGTTTTCGTTGTAGCAATGTTCGGGATTATGGAAAAGGCACTTTTGCCGCCTACTGCGGCAGAATAAAACTTTTTAAATCGGGGGCTTTGTTGATTTTTCGAAGCAAAATCAACAAAGCCCCCGATTTAAAATTATTTTTTGACTGCGCAAGCCGTCAAATATCTTGTGAGACAGGCTCAGAAACATTTTTGTTAGCTAACAAATCGCTAATGGATTTGCAGGACATTAACAAAAGCAGGGATTACTGTAGTCCAAGTTTTTTGCGCACCAGTGCGGTAGCATCTGCAGAGGGGTCGGAATAGAGGAGGACGGCCTGGTCTACGATCATGAGGAATCCATTTTCTTCAGCCACTGCTTTGATTGCTTCGTTTACGCGGTCGTAGATAGGGCGCAGCAGTTCGTTGCGCTTATCCTGGATTTGTTTGTAGCTATCTTGTTCCAGTTGGCCAAGTTCTGCCTGTCTTGTTTCCAGTCTTTTGCTTTCTTCCTCTTGTTGTTTTGGGGAGAGGTCGCCGTTTTCCACTTTACGCTGGACTTCGGCATAATCGGCCTGGAATTTTTCGACCATTTCCTGGGCTTTTTTCTGCAATTGTTTTTGAAGAGCTTCGACCGTGAGGTCTGCAGCTTTCACATCGGGCAGTTCGGAAATAATAGATTGGGAACTGACGTATCCGACTTTCTGGGCGATAGCGGAGCCCAGGGAAAAGGCAATCAGGATTAAGGTGAAAGCGGCGCTGCCAAGTGCTTTTTTCATCGTTTTGTTTTTACAGATAAATAGAATCATTAAAAAATTTGAGATTGCCCGGGGCTGTTACCCGGCAATTGGGTGCGGAGGGCTTAATTTTTTCATAAAGGCGCAAAAGTAAGGATTTTACCTTAAAAAATTGAGCAATTCGTTAGCGTTTGACTAATTTGATAATATCTTCAGTTTTATCGTATTCTGCGCTGGAGAAAATAATTCCGGCGGAGCCACCTTTTTCGAAGATAAAGTCAAAACCGCGTTCCTCTGCATAATTTTGTATAGCTGCATAGATTTTGTCCTGAATTGGGCGGACAAGTTCCTGGCGGCGTTGGAAGAGGGATCCTTCGGGGCCGAACTTGGCGCGTTGCATATCGCGCACATCCTTTTCCATGGCCATGATTTCTTCTTCTTTTTTCTGTCGTGCTTCGTTGCTCAGGAGGACTTGTTCAGCCTGATATCGGTTGTACATAGCTTTAATTTTGTCATACTCCTGGGCGATTTCCTGGCGCCAGCGTTCACTAATGGCATCGAGTTCGGACTGGGCAGTCGTGTATTCGGGTACGCTTTCGAGGATTCTGTTGATATCCACGCAGGCGATACGTTGGGCGAAGGTCGAGCCAACTGCGAGTGTCAGCAGGAAGGCAGTGGCGAGGGACATTTTTGCCCACAATGGGAGCAGGTTATTTCTTTTCATACGATACATTTCCCTTAAGTTTAATGATGTGCGAAAATAATTCAAAAAGACTTAAGATTTTAGCGTGATTTTTTGATTGCACAAGTCTGGTAAAGTGCATAACGATTAGTGTGAAAAAATGTCGCAATCTTTGATCGCATTAACCAGGATTTAACTATCGGTATTTCGCACCATTAAATTTTGTGCTTTTTATCTGAACGGTCTTGGAAATTCGCACAAAACCTATTGCTGCAGGGTATACCTTCGTGTTAGCTTTTTAACGAGCAGATTTGTGGTTGAAAAGTTGTATAAAACGAATAAATAATCGGATAAATGCGAAAGAACTACTACATCGGGGAGGAATATTTTGAGTTGGAAAAGCTTTGGGCTGTTTTACAGGAAGATAAGCGATTGGTACTTTCTGAAAAGGCAATAGGTCTGATCAGGGAGGGGCGGGCATTTCTGGACAAGAAGTTAAAGCAGGATAATGAGGCCTTATATGGAATAAACACTGGATTTGGGGCCTTATGCGATGTGAGGATTTCGCCTGAACAGACGCAATTGTTGCAGGAGCACTTACTGTTGTCGCATGCTTGCGGTGCGGGGGGAGAAGTGCCGTTGGAAGTAGTAAAACTGATGATGGTACTGAAGGTGCAGAGCCTGGCTTATGGTTATTCGGGTGTGCGGGAGCAACTTGTACAGAGGCTGGTATTAATGTACAATGAAGGAATATTTCCTGTCATATATCAGCTTGGGTCTTTAGGTGCATCTGGAGATTTGGCACCATTAGCGCACCTGTCGCTACCGCTAATTGGACAGGGGGAGGTATGGCACGGAGGCAGAAAAAAACCTGCTGCCGAAGTGCTTCGCGATCTTGGGTTGGAGCCGCTTCGGCTGGCTTCCAAGGAGGGTCTTGCATTGCTCAATGGTACGCAGTTTTCTTTGGCATATGCGGTATGGTGTTTGATGGAAGCGGAGCGGCTATCCCGTTTGGCCGATTGCTGTGCCGCTTTGTCCATTGATGCATTTGACTGTAGTCTTACGCCTTTTCATCCTAGTTTACATGCGATTCGCCCCCATGAGGGGCAGATACGCTCCGCGAGGGCAGTTCGTGGGTGGTTAGAAGGCAGTTCGTTGATGAAAAAAGAAAAAATTCATGTACAGGATCCCTATGCCTTTCGTTGCGTACCTCAGGTACATGGGGCATCGTGGGGAGCGTTTCAGCATGTGCGTCAGGTTGTATTAACGGAAGTGAACGCTGTGACAGATAACCCGAATATTTTTCCGAGGGAGGGATTGATTTTATCTGGAGGGAATTTCCATGCACAGCCTTTGGCGTTGGCGCTGGATTATCTGGCAATTGCGTTATCGGAACTGGGCAGTATTTCTGAGCGCCGTACTTATCAATTAATATCAGGGAAGCGGGGGCTTCCGGATTTTTTGACTTCCGATCCAGGTTTAAATTCAGGGCTTATGATTCCGCAATATACAGCAGCATCAATGGCCAGTCAGAATAAACAATTGTGTACACCTGCTTCGGTAGATTCGATTGTTTCGAGCAACCTCCAGGAAGACCATGTGAGTATGGCTGCCAACGCGGGCACGAAAGCCTTTCAGGTAGTGCGGAATGTAGAATGCATTCTGGCGATTGAATGGATGACAGCAGCACAGGCCCTGGAGTTCCGGCTTCCACTTACTACTTCTTCTCATTTGAGGGAGTTGGTGGAAGCTTATCGGAAGTATGTACCGCGCCTGGAAGAAGATCGTCTTTTGCGCACGGACATTCAGGCGACGGTTACCTTTTTACATGGCTGCAACATTCCATAAAAAAAACCTGTTCAAACCGAGAGAGGAATAGGCTTGTAATGCTTATTATTGTTTGCACCAATAGGTTTTGTGTATTTTATCCAGCCTGTCTTGAAAATTTGCACAAAACCTATTGGTATAGTGTTTAGTAAGGAAACACCCAAAAAAAGTCTGGATATGGAAATAGCGGCACGAATAATATCTTACATCATGCATCCGTTGCTGATGCTGACATATATGCTCGTGATGTTGCTCCTGATCAACCCCTATTTATTTGGTGTACATTCGGTTGCAGACCACCAGGCCAGGGTGTTGCTGGCAGGGGTTTTTCTTTCTTCTTTTTTTATTCCTGCCACAGCGGTAATGATGTTGCGGTTTACGGGGTTACTGCGTTCCCTGGAAATGCCCAATAAAGAGGACAGGATAGGGCCATATATCATCACTGGGGTTTTTTATCTCTGGTTGTTCCGGAATTTTCTGGATAAAGGGAAGGTGCCGGAAATTTTTGTGAGCTTCACGCTTGGAGCTACTATTGGTCTGTTTTTGGCTTTTTTTATCAATATTTTTTCCAAAATCAGTATTCACGCAGTAGGTGTAGGCGGCCTGACTGGGGTAATAGTATTAATACTGGCAGTTTTTCCCGGGTATAATTTTATAGATGCAACCGGAGTTAGATTGCTGGATATGCGGGTGCTGCTTATTTGCTGCATATTACTTTCCGGCTTGGTAGGTACAGCACGTTTGTATTTAAGGGCGCACGAGCCTATGGATTTGTGGGGGGGGTACCTGGTAGGATTTGCTGCGCAGTTTATTGCTGCGAGGTTTATTCTGGGTTAAGAGTAGTTTCGTTTCCAGTTTCGGATTTATCATTTCGAAAGCAGACCCATCGCAAAAAGTCTGACAAACAAAGAACTTCCGCAGCGAACAATTTGGAGATTCATGCTTTATTAACGTAGTCCATATGCATTAAACAAAGGTAGTTTATTTTGCTGAAGCGCACATTGCACGAATTGTCAAGCGATTTCTTTATTTGCCAGGATAGTGTCCAGAGTGTTCAACGTCAAAATAATTGCGGCAATATCATTGTATTAGCAAAAAAAAAGAGGCTGTCTGATAAGTCCATTGGCGGCATTCGCCGTCAGAATACTTATAGGACCCTCCATATTCCTATTGATTCCATTCACCAAATTCAGCCTGATTATGAAGCTAAAAGTTTTACATGTATCGAATATCCTGTTGATCGGGGTGTTTGTGTTGTTATTCCCGGCATTTCTGGGAGCCCAAACAAAAATAAGCGGTATGGTTTCCGACAAGGAATCCAAAGAGCCTCTTATTGGAACGAGTATCCAGATAAAGGGTAAAG
>CAZGOT010000066.1:768-13078 GCA_964527495.1 uncultured Haliscomenobacter sp. | reverse complement strand
CCTGTTAAAAAAGTGCGGGCTTGTGGATAAAACCCCTGGTCAATCCCAATTTCCAGAGCACCACCTACTACCCCAATCTCCG
Organism: uncultured Haliscomenobacter sp.; assembly: GCA_964527495.1. Lineage (GTDB taxonomy): Bacteria > Bacteroidota > Bacteroidia > Chitinophagales > Saprospiraceae > JADJPL01. The sequence goes on along the minus strand of CAZGOT010000066.1, from coordinate 12,996 downwards.
GATCAAGTCCGCTGTACCTCGTGAAAGTAAACAGATTCTGTGCACCGATATAGGCCCGGAATTTTTGCAATTTCAAACGTTTAAGCATGTTCTGTGGAAGGCTGTAGCCCAACTGAAAATTCTTTACCCGGAGATACGAGCCATCTTCGATGAATCGGTCTGAAGCCCGGGCATTGTTATTCGGGTCGTTCAGGTTGGCACGCGGCTCAGAATCCGAAGTGCCCGGACCCGTCCAGCGAAGCAGTGCCGACTGTGGCCTGTTGGTATAAAAGAAATCATACCGGAAAATCCCGTTATAAATTTCATTCCCGTAGCTGCCCTGGATAAATAAACTGGCGTCAAACCCCTTAAAACCCGCTTCAAGGGTTACTCCATAGGTAAAATCCGGGGTAGGGTTGCCGATAAACGTGCGGTCGGCATCGTTGATCGTCCCATCGCCGTTGAGATCTTTAAAGCGAATATCCCCGGGTGCCGTTTGGGCGTTCTGGAAAGCATGCGCCTTGACCTCCTCTGCTGTTTGGAATATACCGTCTGTTACATATCCATAAAATGCGGCTACCGGATGCCCAATTTGTGTACGGGATACATTTCCTGCAGAAAATACATTTCCTGCTATTATGGGCTCCCCGCCTTCGCCCAGACTGAGTACTTCCGTGCGGACGAAAGCAATGTTCCCCCCAATTTGATAGGAAAAAGCCCCTTTCGTATTTCGATGCTGCAAGGCCAGTTCGATTCCCTGGTTTTGTACAGTACCAACATTCTGAAAAGGTGGACGTACCCCTGCGATAGCGGGAATAGGTACCCGGGAAAGCATATCCCGGGTTGTTTTCAGATAATAATCCCCGGTAAAATTCAGTTTGCCCTGCCATAATTCGAGGTCAACCCCAAAATTCGTCTGCTCACTGGTTTCCCATTTCAAATCGGGATTACTGGCTTCCTGCGGAGCACTGCCGTTGATGATTTTTTCATCGCTGCCAAAAGTATAGTTCTGTCCGGGAAGGACAATCGTCGTGTAGCTATAATCCCCGATCTTATCGTTACCGTTTTGCCCCCAGCTCCCCCTGATTTTTAAAAAGCTGACCGCCGCTGATTTCCAGAATGCCTCCCGACTCATAATCCAGCCCCCAGATACTGAAGGGAAATATCCGAAACGATTATTTTCCCCAAAGCGCGACGAACCATCCATCCTGAAAGTAGCGGACAAGAGATACCGATCCTTAAAGGTATAATTCGCCCTTCCAAAATAAGAAAGCAAAGAGGATGCACTAGCAAAATCACCCGCACTCTGTGATTCCCTGGGATCAATGGTGTTGCCCAGATAAGCATCTTCGACACGGTTGGAAGGCAGGTTTGTATTGGCGCCTGTCAACTGCCTGAAAGTATTCTCCAGAGCTGTCGTACCTGCCATTGCCGAGAAATCATGCCCGTTCTTTCCCTGGTTGCGGTATGTGAGTACGTTTTCCCATTGCCAGTTAGACCAGGTAAACTCTGACTTCACCACGGAATTGTTGATACTCCGCTCTACAGAAGGTGCATCGCCCAGTTGCGGGTCTATACTCAAATCAAATTTTGGAAAAAATAAATCCTGGAATGCAAAGGTGGCATCCACGCTATAAGCAGATCGAAGGGTTAATCCCCTCGCAAGCTGAATTTCCCCAAAAACAGACCCCAGCAAGCGCTTGCTGCGCCAGGTGTTGTGGGTCTGTTCGATTGCATTTACAGGATTGCCTATGTCCGTATCCGCATAAACGGAATAGTTGTAGGTACCGTCGTACTTGCGCACACTCGTCACCGGATCAATATTCAATGCCCTGATCAAGGGCGTATTGAATTCATTATTCTCGGGCAAGCCTTTGCGTTCGAGAGAAGTGAAGACCATACTGCTACCCACAGTCAGCCATTTCTTAGGCTGATGGGTAGCGTTGAACCTGGCGTTGTAACGCTCGAAACCTGCTTTAGGCCCGCCTACGATCCCATCCTGGGCAAAATAGCTACCGCTTAGGGAATACGTAGAAAGTGCTGACCCCCCGGTTATGGTCAACTGGTGGCTCGCCATGGGTGCCTCCTCGAATATGGCTTCCTGCCAGTCTGTACCTTCCCCAAGCAAATCTGGATTGGAAAATTCTGGGCGGGGGAGCCGTCCGGCAGCAATATGTGCTTCGTTGGATAAAATCGCATACTCCCGGGCGCTCAACAGGTGCATTTTTTTCCAGGGCCCCTGTACACCATAATAGGCATCGTAGCTGATTGTTGCCGATTCCCCCGATTTACCGCTACGGGTAGTAATCAGTACAACGCCATTGGCACCGCGGGCACCATATATTGCTGCCGAAGCCGCATCTTTCAGAACGTTGATCGAGGCAATATCGTTGGGATTGAGAAAGTCAATCCCTTCTACCGGAACGCCATCTACCAGATAAAGAGGCTCGCTGTTATTAATCGTCCCGACCCCTCGTACGCGGACGGTCAGCGTACTGCCTGGAGAGCCTGAGTTCTGGGTCACCTGCACCCCTGCTGTCCTGCCTTGCAAGGCCTGCTCGGCCCGTAAAACCGGCGTTTTGGAAATTTCATCAGAGGAGATGGTCGAAACGGCCCCGGATATGGCACTCCTTTTTTGTGTGCCATATCCTACCACCACCACCTCTTCGATAAGCGTGGCATCCAATTGGAGTACCACATTGATTTCCCGCTGGCTTCCTACAAGGATTTCCTGGCTCTCCAGGCCTACAAAGGAAAAGATAAGCACAGCATCTCCGGACGGAACCTCTATCGAATATTTTCCGTCCAGGTCCGTAGCGACGCCATCAGAAGTCCCTTTGAGAGCTACTGTTGCACCGGGCAGGCCTTCTGTACTGCCCTTCTCCGTCACTTTACCGCTCACGCGGATTTGTGCGGATGCCAGCGGCAGTATACCAATATAAAAGAAGGCACTAAGCCATAAATATTTTAGCATATACTATGGTCATTTAGTGGGGAGTATTCCCCGGAATATCAGTGCTGTACGACCAGCTTCTTCACATCTATCTGCCGCCCGTTGCGCACAAATACCCAAAACAGCCCTGCAGGTAGCTCTGCGACCGAAACCCTTGCTGTTTCCAGTGATGGTACTGCCTTTGAACTCGCCTGGACCCTACCCAGCATATCATAAAGTTCCCACTCCACTGGACCAGTAATAGCCTGGTTGAATTGAAGCAGGACTTCGTTACTGGCTGGATTGGGGGATACGCGGAAAAGGTGGTCAACGCGTTCGAGGCTATTTACCCCTGTTGGAGCACAAGCTGTACAGGCATTGAAGCAAACCGCTGGCAGAATAGAATCCTTGCTCACGGTCGCGATACGGTTAGTAAAAGCACCGGTTGTTTTGGTGCAGGATTCCCCGCCCACAAAGTTTTCCTGCGCCGACCATCCATCCAGTTGGAATTTATATTCATACGTCCCTTCGCTGAGTTCCACCGTAGTAGTCCAGATATTATCGAGATCATCATCTTTCAGGACATTGGCATTGGCAGACCAGTTATTGAAGGAACCACTGAGATAGACATTGACGAAGTTACTTTTATAGGCTGACATGTTCACCCGGAACGTCACCTTGCGCTTGACCAGCGCACCGCAATTGGTATTGTTGGTACAGCGTTCGAAACACGTATTGAGGATAGTATCTTTTGTGAAAGGCCCCATTTTCCTATCGTTGAAATTATCCGGGTTGGCACAGGCCTGACCTGCGATATTTTCTTTACAGCTATAATCCGGACAATTCCCATTAGTAAATGTGTAGAAAGAAGTGAACCCTTTAGGCCTTTCAAAAGTAATCGAATACACCCCATCTTTATCCGGGTCTTTGAGCGGAAAATCCCCTGGAGCACCAAAGTTGCCCCCACCTGCGATATATACGCCGGTGGCTGCTACCGGGATATGCTGCGTGCCAAGATTGACCGTAATCAATACCGATGCGCCACAAGCATAGCAACTACTCCAACAAACTGTATCCAGTGCCAACCCCGCTGCAGGTATCACCTTGTACCGGTTAGTAAACTGCCCGTCGGGGGTCGTAACCGTACATGTTTCTGTACCCCTGAAGGATTCCTGGTCTTTCCACTGGTCCACCTGGAATTTATACTCGATTGCACCTGTAGGGATTGGCAGGGTAGCCGTCCAAATACTATCCTTGTCGGTATCCTGCAGTGGATTGGAATCTGCAGACCAATTATTAAAAGTTCCAGAAACAAATACGGTATTGAAGGCTTTAGTATAGCCCTTCATGTTCACTGCAAAAGTGACATTTGCCGTAGTTGGTGCTGTGGATACGGTAGTCAGGATATCGTCAAAATAGGAAGTAGCTGCAGACTGTGCACCTGTTTTCCCAAAATCGAAGAATAACACCACCCGGGCATAAACCTGTCCGGCAGCAGGCTTCTTATCCCCTTCCAAACCAGGAAGTTTGGGATCAAAGCAGAGCTCCACCCATTCTTTTGCCTTACTCACCGGCAGGGTTTGGATCCAATCTGCCCCGCCAGTGGAAGAGGCTTCCAGTTTCAGGGATACAGAACCGACGTGGTCCAGCCAGACCTTAACACAAACCATACTGCCATTTGCTGTAAGGTTTACTGGTTTTTTGGGATTGGGATTAGAAAAGGCACCTGCCCAGACCTGGGCATCTGCAGGCTTAACAAATTCCGCCACCTTGGCACTAGTGTTTATGCCCCCTGGAGCAGGATTATTCACAACCTTGTTTAGCTGTCCATCCAAGCCACTTCCAAAATATTGAAATAGCGTTGAGGTGGAATCCGTTTCAAAATTCAGGATGACCTGCTGGCCAGATACATCAGCCTGAATAAATAAGTACATCAATGCAATAAGGTAAATTTTTTTCATACTACTTTTTTTACTTGAGGCAAAACTATAACTACTTACTATAAATGATTCATTTTGTAACACATCACCGTTACAACAAGCAGTAAAATACTTCTATCCAGGTACATCATTTCCCCACTTGGTATTTCATTTTACTCAACATTACTACATCAATGCAAAAAATTCTACCTTTATAGAACAGATACCTACTAACATGTGGAATACATCCTTCCTGACGGTATTGCGATTTTCGAGCGTTCGAAATATACAGTCCTCCCTTTTGGAGGTACCCCAGGAGAAAAGGTTTTTACAGCATTGGCTTCTATGTCTGGTTGGGCTTTTACCGCTATTGGGACATGGCCAGGGTTTGCCTTTTTCCTTAAACTTTTCGAAAAACGAATACCAGGGTGGTACACAAAACTGGGACATCCGACAGGATAGTACCGGTATCTTGTATGTTGCCAACAATAATGGGCTGATGACCTTTGATGGGAACCATTGGAATGTCACGCCAGTAGCCAATAAAACGATTCTGCGTTCGATTGCCCATTCAAATTCCGGGAAAATCTGGGCTGGTGCACAAGGCGAACTGGGCTATTTCCAGTCAGACACACGCGGATTAATGAAATATCATTCCCTTCGTTCTTTAATACCTGAAAATGCGCGTACCGTCGCCGACATCTGGAACATAGAAACTACCCCCAGCGGTGCCGTGCTATTTCAATCTGAAAATTTGCTCCTCGTCTGGAAAATAAATACCTTCCATACTTACCTGCCCGCTTCCCAATTTCAATTTCTGGGAAAAGCAAAAGACCGCCTCCTCTTGCAAGACAGGGAAAAAGGCTTGGTCGAGTTCGTTCATGAAAACACGTTAAAACCTGTGTGCAAACTTCCAGAGAATTTTGGTATCCTCTCCGGGCTGCTTCCCTGGGCTGGGGATACCCTGCTGCTCACCACCCAAAAAGGCCGTATCTGGGCCCTTACCGGAAAGAATGTGCTCATTCCCTGGAAAACGAGCGCAGACCGGTTTCTGGAAGAAAACCGGATTTATACCGCTACTTTACTCCGAGATGGTAAAATTGCACTTGGTACCTCACAGGGAGGAATCCTCATCCTGAATCACCAAAAACCAGAAATTTTAATCAATAAATTCAACGGCCTCCAAAACAACAGTATACTCAGCCTTTTTACCGACCATCAGGGCAATTTATGGGCAGGAACCGATAACGGCATGGATTATGTAATGGTGAATTCCCCTTTTTCCTATCTGTTTCCAGATGGCCAATTAGAAGGTGCCGCCTATTGTGCCGAAATAAATGCCGCTCACGCTTATTTTGGAACCAACAACGGACTATATGCCGCTGGCTATCCCGAAGGAGGCTATCTCGCAAATGCGGATTTCAAAAGGGTAGAAAATACCCAGGGACAAATCTGGGGCCTTTACCAGATGAATGGGCAATTGTTCATGGGCCACCATGAAGGGCCTTTTAAAATTGGGGAAAAACAAGCTGCAACACGTATCGGAAACTATCCAGGAGCCTGGACCTTCGTCTCTCCAGAGGGTCGGCAGGATATACTCATCGGCGGCGGGTATCATGGGCTTTACCTCTTCCAGAAATCTGCAAATGACTGGCGCTTCGTCAAAAAATACCCCGGCTTAGAGGAATCCTGCCGTATTATAGCCATGGAAAATGCACGGATGCTCTGGGTTGCACATCCCTATCGTGGCGTGTATAGGGTCATATTCTCCGAAGATTTTCAGGATGCTACCGTAAAGTTTTTTAATGCTAAAAATGGGCTTCCTTCCGATAATTTTAACCACGTCTTTAAAATTGGCCAGGAGGTCGCTTTTGCAACGGAAAAAGGAATATTCCGATATGACCACCTGCGCGAGACCTTTGAAATATACTCCCTCCTCAATGATTTTTTTCCACCGCCGACCCGCGTGCGCTACCTCCGTGAAGGATACAACGGGGAAATATGGTTTGCAGCCGATAGCGAAGTGGGTTATCTCGAACCCATTCTCCACAAATCTGCAAAGTCCTACCGAAAACGCACAATTCCTTTCCTGAAAGACAAACTCCTCCCGGGCTTCGAACTCATCATGCCAGTCAACCAACATCAGGTTTTACTCGGAACCGACAAAGGGTTTATTTTCTATAATCGAAAGAATCGCCTTAAGCCGTCTGGGCATATCCTCCTCCGGGAAGTTTCCCTGAATGGGCCGAATATGCAGTATCTACCTACAAGTACTCGGACTAAAATCCCTTACCACAAGCAAAATAACCTGAAATTTAGCTTCTCCTTTCCCTGGTATGGCAATCATGATGGTTTGCAATATGCCTGGAAACTGACTGGCTTTGACACAGATTGGTCGGACTGGAACGAAAAACCAGCAAAAGAATATACCAGCCTTCAACCGGGAAAATACGCGTTTCAGGTAAAAGCACGTCTTTTCAACAACCTGGAAACAAGTTCTACCCTCTACCGCTTCGAAATCTTGCCGCGCTGGTATGCCAGCCCTCTGGCATGGCTCATGTATTGCCTGGTGCTGATTTCCCTGCTCATCACCCTGGTCGTCGCACCAAGAAAAAAAATTGCCAAAGAACGCGATGAACACCGCAAAAAAGAAGCAGCACAACGACGCCATACCGAAGCTGCTCAACAGGAACTTCATAAAATCCGACAGGAAAAGCTACACGCAGAAATCGCCCACAAAAATAAAGAACTCGGTGCCACAACCCTGCACCTGCTCCAGAAAGGAGAGATCCTCAATAAAATCCGGGAAGACCTCCAACATGTCGCTGAAGCATGTGAAGAGCCACATACCAAAAAAGCATTGCAAAAACTTACCCGTGTCCTGGCAGAAGATGCCCAACTCGACGCCGATTGGGAACAGTTTGCCCTCCATTTTGACCAGGTCCACAGCGATTTTTTGCGCCGGTTACGCGAGCGATATCCCCAACTTACCCCTCGAGACCAAAAACTTTGTGCCTATCTCCGCATGAACCTCTCCTCTAAAGAAATCGCTCCGTTGCTCAATATCTCCTTGCGGGGAGTAGAAATCAGCCGCTACCGCCTGAGGCGAAAAATGCAAATGGAAGCCGAAGCCAACCTCACCGAATTCCTGCTCAATTTTTAGAAGATCCCGGCAGCTCTAACTTTCCTTTCAATCCTTGTTGCGAATTTCCGCCTATCATCACCTCAAATTCCCCGGGCTCTACTACAAATTTTCCGGTGTTGTCGAAATACCCCAGAGCTTCTTCTCCAATCTCAAATTTTACACGCTGCGTTCCTCCAGGTTCAAGCAAAATCTTTTTAAACCCTTTCAACTCCCGCACTGGACGTACAACACTGGCAACTTTATCCTGTATATATAGTTGTACCACTTCCTCTCCACTGCGCTGACCCGTATTTTTCACCGTAGCTTCTACCTCAAACTTGCCCTGGCCCACCGGTAGAACAGCTAAATCCGCATATTCAAACGTCGTATAGCTAAGCCCATAGCCAAAAGGGTAGAGAGGTGCATTCACTTCATCGTTGTAATGGGCCCAGAAGACCAACTCCTGCGGGCCAGGCCGCCCGGTACTGAATCCATTATAATACAACGGAATCTGCCCAACACTTCTTGGAAAGGTCATGGGAAGCTTCCCACTGGGGTTGTAATCCCCAAAAAGAACCTGTGCTATGGCATTTCCACTTTGGGAACCCAGGTGCCAGGCTTCAACAATAGCCGGAATGTGCTCCTGTGCCCAGGTAATCGCCAGGGGCCTGCCATTCGTCAATACCAAAACGATATTTTTATTGACTTTATATATTGCCTCCAGTAACTCCTGCTGAACCCCAGGCAAGTCCAGGTTGGTCCGGCTACGCCCCTCTCCTGTCTGTAGCCCATGCTCTCCCAGTACCATAATCACCACTTCTGCACCCTTGGCTGCTTTAACGGCCTCGGCAAACCCGCTTTTATCCGTTTCGTTGATTGCTACTTTCCGGATGAACTCTGTCGCTCCAATTGCTACCTCAGCCCCTTTGGCATAACGTACGCCAGGAACATATTGGCGCACACCCTCCAAAACAGATACCGCCGAATTATCCTCACCAGCTCCCCGCCAATTGCCCAGAGGACTGTTTTTATCCGCTGCCAGGGCGCCGATGAGCGCTACTTTCCGGATATCCTTGCTTAAAGGCAGCAGATTACCCGTATTTTTGAGCAAAACGACAGACTTTTTGGCTATATCCAGTGCCGCCGCCTGATGGTCAGGATGGTAAAGCAAGGCTTTTTCCCGCCCTTCATCGCAATACCGGTAGGGATCATCAAAAAGGCCCAACTCAAATTTTACCCGGAGAATCCTCCGCACGGCATCATCTATCACCTCCATACCCACTTTTCCTTCCTCCACACACGCTTTTAAATGAGTAATATAGGCGTATGATTCCATATCCATGTCCGAACCTGCATTTGCTGCCAGCTCCGCAACGTGCTTCAGGTCCCGTGCGTACCCGTGGTTAATCATCTCCAGACCAGAACTCCAGTCCGAAACCACAAATCCATCAAAACCCCAGGCACCCTTCAGGATATCGCGCTGCAGGAATGCATTTGCAGTAGCAGGAATACCATTCAGGATATTGAAAGAATTCATCACTGTACGGGCACCTGCCTGTACAGCCGCATGAAAAGGTGGTAAAATGACATTATATAAGGTGGATGTCCCTACATCTACCGTATTGTAATCTTTACCTGCTTCCGAAAAGCCATAGCCCGCAAAATGCTTGACAGAAGTGGCAATCGTATTATGCGCCGCAAGGTCATCCCCCTGAAACCCCTTTACGCGTGCTGCTGCAATCCTTGAGCCCAGATATGGGTCCTCCCCTGCACCTTCCATCACCCGCCCCCAGCGGGGATCCCGGGAAATATCCACCATCGGAGCAAAAGTCCAGTTAATGCCTGCGGCAGAGGCTTCCACTGCCGCCACCCGTGCCGATTGTCGGATTGCTTCAAGGTCCCAGCTGGCCGCCTCCGCCAGGGGTATCGGAAAAATCGTTTTATACCCATGGATGACATCCATACCAAAAATCAAAGGAATCCCAAGCCTCGATCCACTCAGCGCTAATGCCTGCATCTTCCGCACCTGATCAGCCCCCCGGATATTCAACATAGACCCCACGAGGCCTTTTTCCAAATTAGCATATTTCAAAGCAGCATCCCCAGCGGTTGGCACTGGACCCGTAATGTCCCAAAAACCATTATACTGGTTCATCTGACCAATCTTCTCCTCCAGCGTCATAACCCGCAAAAAAGAATCAATACGGGTTTCAAAAGGCTTCACTTGAGCGTCTAACCGGAAAGTACATACCAGGAAGATATAAATCCAAATTCCTGATTTCAAAAAACATGTTTCCATAAAATGGTCATTTATTAGATTTTTTGATCTTAATCAGAAACCACTGGTACCAAAAAACCATGCCACTCGCTCAACCAGTCTGGCTCCCTGATGTTGTGAAATAAGAAGGCTGTCTCAAAAGTATGGGGTTGTGTAAAAAGTATTCCGCCGCCTTCGGCGGCGAAAGAAAATTTTGAATGGATGCCGTTTTGTCTCATTTTGCTTCGCAAAATGAGACAAAACGGCATCCATTCAAAATAAAATTTGGCGGTGTAAGTCGCCAAATGAAATGCCAGGGGCTTTTTACACAACCCCATAAAATTTTTTAAAACACGTATTTTATTGATTTTACAAAGCAAAATCAATAAAATACGTGTTTTAAAAAATATTCTTTGGCGGCACAAGCCGCCAAAAGACTTAGAAGAAAGCCTCTTTCACCGCTACAAAATACAAATTTTCTCACTATGCGCGTCATTGATAGTTCAAAACCAATCCTGGTTACCGGGGCAGGAGGGTACATCGCTTCCTGGATTATTGAGTACTTACTGGAAAAAGGATACCGCGTGCGCGGTACCGTGCGCAGCCTTACCCGGAAAGAGCACCTGTCCCACCTCGAAGATATGGTAAAACAGTATGAAGGCCGACTCGAGTTATTCGAGGCTGACCTCCTGAGACATGGATCTTTCCAAAAAGCTATGGAGGGTTGCGAACTGGTCTTCCACACTGCTTCCCCTTTCAAAATCAGCGGGGTGAAAGACCCACAACGCGAACTTATTGACCCTGCCCTGGAAGGTACCCGCAATGTGTTCCTGTCTGTCGAAGAGACCCCTTCCGTTAAAAGGGTCGTGCTCACCTCAAGCGTCGCCGCAATTTATGGCGATGCCCGCGAAATAGAAGATCAACCCAACCATACCTTCACTGAAGAGGCCTGGAACCTCAGCTCCAACCTTCAAGACCAGCCCTATTCCTTCTCCAAAACGCTGGCAGAAAAAGAGGCCTGGAACATGGCAGAGCAGCAAATGCGCTGGGACCTCATCGTTATGAACCCCGCTTTTGTCCTGGGGCCTTCGCGAAGCCGCCGTACCGATTCCACCAGCACAGGATTTGTGCGCGGACTCCTCAACGGCACTTTTAAAAGCGGGACTGCTGCGCTGTATTTTGGGGTGGTAGATGTCCGGGATGTCGCTCAGGCACATATTCTGGCCGGATTTACCCCTGCCGCTGCAGGAAGGCACATTCTTTGCAAGGAAACCCTCAGTATGCTAGAAATGGCAAAAATCCTGAACGAGGCTTATGCAGGGCGTTTTGCGCTGCCCACCCGGGAAATGCCGAAATGGCTCCTCTGGATCATGGCACCTAAAATTGGATTTACCCGCAAATATGTCCAGGATAATGTAGGCTTCAAGCCCCTGTTCGACAACCATAAAGCCATAGCACAATTCAACCTGCGCTACCGACCAGTGAAGGAAACCCTCCTGGATCAGGCCGCACAGCTTATCCAGGACGGACTGATTAAAAACGCGCGGCCTTGAACCCAATTCCTCCCATCCAATCCAGCCGATGGATTGCCGCGCTCCTGATTTTTATTAGTGCCTTGTGCTTTTCTGCAAAAGCCGTCATCATCAAACTGGCTTACCGGTATGATATTGACAGTATTTCCCTCCTCACGCTGCGCATGATTTTCGCCATGCCCTTCTTCCTGGCTGTAGCCTGGTATGCCCGCCCCAAAAATATGCCCGAAGCCCGCCTCAGCAGAAAAGAATGGGGACAAATCCTCATATACGGGCTATTAGGCTATTATTTTGCCAGCCTGTTCGATTTTATGGGCCTTCAATTCGTCACCGCTTCTCTGGAAAGACTCATCCTGTTCGTCTATCCTACTATCGTACTTGTGCTTTCTGCTATAATATTCAAGAAAAAAATCACGTCCACCCAACTGGTAGCACTCGTGCTCACCTATCTGGGTATCAGCGTGGCATTTCTGGATGGTGCCGAT
>CAZGOT010000066.1:325-758 GCA_964527495.1 uncultured Haliscomenobacter sp. | reverse complement strand
GAACAGCCTCCCTGCTGCCCAAACTTGGCACTTTGCGCTACACATCTCTTGCTATCAGTGTAGCAGGAGTAGCCATTATCCTCCACCATGGTATCCGGTTTCAATGGAAATTATGGCATTATCCACCCGAAGTATATGGATTGTCCTTCCTCATGGCCATTCTCTCAACTGTCCTGCCTACTTTTTTAGTCAGTGAGGGTGTGCGGCGGATAGGGCCCGGAAATGCTGCCATCATCGCAAGTATCGGCCCTGTAGCCACGATTGGCCTGGGGTACTGGTTCCTGGGAGAAGGCTTCGGCTTTTGGCAACTCACCGGCACCCTGCTCGTAATGACAGGCGTAGTCTATATCAGTACTGCGAAAGGGGGTGTCTGATAAGTTTGGGGTTGTGTAAACATTATTCCGCCGCCTGCGGCGGCGGAATAATGTTTTGA
>CAZGOT010000066.1:0-315 GCA_964527495.1 uncultured Haliscomenobacter sp. | reverse complement strand
GCAAAACCTTATTGGGCGGCGCAAGCCGCCGAAGGACGGCCTACGGCCTTTTTACACAACCCCAGGCGGCGGAATACTTTTCACACAACCTCACTCTATATCCCGATGGCGGATGTGTGCCGCAATCTCCCCCCCGGGAAAGAGATCGGGATAGGGCTCCGAACCAAGTTGTGCCGGAGAAGATCCTACCCAGCTACTCTTTCGCCCTTTAAGCCTGATTACCTGATTGGCAGGATCCACAGTAAGAATAGCAAAAAGACTATCGCGATAGGGACAGGTTAGCGCAGCAAAAGGGTATTTTTCCATGATTTCAGC
>CAZGOT010000065.1:0-13088 GCA_964527495.1 uncultured Haliscomenobacter sp. | reverse complement strand
AAACAGTGTCCATTCAAAATAAAATTTGGCGGCGTAAGCCGCCAAACGAAAAGCCAGGGGCTTTTTACACAACCCCAGAATTGAGTTTTAAGAAAGCCTCATTCCCCTAAAAAATATTCATTATTATAAGACAATATGAAAAAAGCCCTTTTTGCCTTTCCAATAGCCGCAGGCCTGTATGCTATGGCCCTCCTGGCAGCGATTTCCTGCACCTCTAAAGAAAACCCCGGGGAGGCCGCAGATGTTGACCATACCGACCCGGTAATAGTCCAATTGACGGGGGAAATTGAAAAAAAACCGGAAGATGCAGCGCTCTATTTCAGTAGAGCCCAGCGGTACTACGATGCCGAAGGATACGACGAAGCGCTTCAGGACTTGCAGTCTGCCCTGCGCCTGGACTCCACCAACGCTGTCTATCTCCACCTGCTCGCTGATGTATATCTCGATTATTTTCGCTCCAGGGAAGCCCTCAAAACGATGGAAAAAGCAGCAACACTGCATCCATCACGAATCCCCACCCTCCTGAAACTGAGTGAATTTCAGTTTATCCTCAAACAATATGAGCCCTCCATGCAAACCATTGACAAAATCCTGCGCCAGGACCCACAAAATGCAGAGGCTTATTTCATGATGGGGCAGAACTTCAAAGAAACCGGAGATACTGCAAGAGCTATTAACGCTTTTCAACAATCTGTCGAAAATGATCCGGACCTGATAGATGGCTGGATCAACCTTGGGCAGCTCCACGCCGCCCTTGGTAACAGCATCGCAGAACGCTATTTCGACAGTGCCATCCGCATAGATCCAAACGCCATACCCACCCTGCACGCCAAAGCATACTACCTCCAGGAACGAGGGCAGCTCCTACCTGCCATCCGATTGTTCGAAAAGATTGCCCGCATTGACCCTCAATATGCGGATGCACATTATAATACCGGACTTTTGTATCTGGACCTCGACTCCCTGCCGCAGGCTTACCGGGCTTTTGACAGGGCAATCCAGACCAACCCCGTGCATATCCGTTCCTATTTTTACCGCGGGCTTTGCTCTGAAATGCAGGGGCAAACGGAGAAAGCCCGGGCGGACTATAAACAAGCCCTATCTTTTTCGCCTGATTACTCCGATGCTACCAATGCGCTAAAGCGATTAGAAGGAAAAAAATAGAACTTCACACCTTTTTATGCAACCTGCGCCTAATTCCCCTGTCTTTTTGGGCATTACCGGATTACAGCAGGCATAAGACCAATTATTCGGCTTTGTTTGTGCCTGTTAAGGCCCGGTATCTCTTTAGCAAAGATCCGGATATCTTCGGATATCCCCTAAAACGCCTGGCATTTGGAAGTCGCGAACACGCACAGAACACTGGTGGAATCCTGTCGCAGAGGCAACCGCAAAGCGCAGTTCGAACTATACCGGCTATATTCCAGGGCCATGTATAATGTTTGCCTGCGCATTGTCAAAAACGAATTGGATGCAGAGGATGTGTTACAAAACGCTTTTGTGGATATTTTTTCCAAAATAGATTCCTTCCGCTTCGAATCTTCCATCGGAGCCTGGATCAAACGTATTGTCATCAACCACAGCATCAATTTTCTCCACCAGCGGCGGATGCAATTTGAAACCTTTGAGGACAAACACCACGACCACATTTTTGAAACGGAAGAAGACATCGAATTATCTACAATTGCCTTAAGTGTAGAACAAATTAAAAAAGCACTCTTCGCCCTACCGGACGGCTATCGGGTAGTATTTTCCCTCTATCTGCTGGAAGGTTATGACCACCAGGAAATTGGGGAAATTCTCGGGATATCGGAGGCAACCTCCAAATCCCAGTTCAGCAGGGCTAAAAATAAAATCAGGGAAATTATACGCCAGCAGCAAGGCAGGGCTTCAATTTGAATACACATGAAACAAAAAGACCAACTCGAAAAGTTTATCTCCGAAAACCGGATCCTCTTTGATGATTCGGCACCCAGCCAAGACCTCTGGGACCGCATCAGGGACCAACTCCCCACAAAGCGCAAACCGCGTATCTTTCTTTTGAGTACCAGGGGTGCAATCGCAGCAGGAGTGCTTCTTCTGCTCACCGGCGCCCTGGCAGGAAGGATGCTGCCCAGAAAATCCATGTCCCGCCAACTGGCATTCCTTGAGCAAACCGCTCCCGACTTCATAGAAGCTGAACGCTATTATCAGGGCCAGATCCGCCGAAAAACCGCCTTGCTAGCCGGGTTTCCTGCTGGAAATTCCGTCCTTTCTGACCTTCAGCAACTGGATAATGCCATCGAAGAACTCAAACTAGAATTGCTCTCCGCCCCCAAAGGCAAGAAGGAAGAAATCCTTGCCAACCTTATCCAGGCTTACCAAATGAAAATGGAAATCCTGGAATTAGTCCTTCAAAAACTCAACAATATTCCTTCCGAATACCATAAAATAAACAAACATGAAACTATCCTATAATCTGATTTTCCTTTTTTATGCTGCACTAATAGCTACCCCCTTGCCAGCCTCTGCTTTCTCCAAAGCAGAATTCAGCAAAACTATTAAAAAAGAGTTCGCTATCTCCCCTACCGGCACAACCTACCTGGACAATAAATATGGGAACGTAGAGGTAAAAACCTGGGACCAGAACCGCGTCCGGATTACCGCTACCATAAAAGTAAATGCCAGCAGCCAATCCGCAGCCGATGCGATTTTTGACCGTATCACCATCAACTTTTCCGCTGGAGAAGAATATGTAAAAGCCCAAACCAATATCGAACCAAGTAAGAATAACTGGCTGCAATGGAGTTGGCTGGGCATTTCCAGAAATGATTACAGCATCAATTACGAAGTATTTCTCCCCGAAACGAATAATCTCGACATACGGCACCGCTATGGCGATCTTTTTGTGGCAGCAATGAAAGGCCGCGTACAGTTGGATGTAAAATATGTCAATTTTAAAGTAGAGGCCATGGGCGACAATTCTTCTTTATTATTCGGCTATGGCAACGGCACCATATCACGTGCAGGGAATTTAAGTGCTGAAGTAAGCTATTCCAAACTGAACCTGGAGGAAGCCAATGACATTAAAATCAACAGTAAATACACTCAGGTCAATATTGGCAAAGCCAAAGACCTCTATGCCGTGAGCCGCTACGATACCTATGTTATCCAAAAAATCCAGGACCTAACCAATACCGGGGCGTATGATAATTTCAAGGTCAACATTGCCGAGAGTATTGAATTCAATTCCAAATACTCCGGGTTAAAGGCAGAAAAAATCAACCGTTCGCTGACATGTACCCTATCCTATGGCAATGTGGATGCTAAAATGTCCGAAAACTTTTCAAAAGTAAATTGTACAGGCAGCTATGGCAATGCCAAAATCGGACTGCCCAATGATACTGGTTTTGCCCTCGATGCAGCTACCAACTTCGCCGGCGTAAGCTATCCGGAGCAGCTTGATGTGGACTATTACGTTGAAAAAAATACCAGTACCACCGTACGCGGTAAAACCAGTAAAGGGTCAGAGGCCACGATTTACCTACGCTTCAACTATGGAGGTGCCAAGATCTATTATTTCTGATAAAGATTTTCCGCACAATTGACTCCGCAAATAAGGCTGTACTCCTTTCTGTTTCGTATATTACGGCGTAAAAAATAACGCCATGAAGATCAAATTTTGCGGAGCCGCGCAGGAGGTTACCGGAAGTTCGCACCTCCTTACCCTCGATAACGGGTTCAAAATCCTGCTCGATTGTGGGATGTACCAGGGAGCTGACCCCGATATGGAGCGCTTCAACCGGGAGTGGCTGTTCGATCCGGCAGAAATTGATTGCCTCATCCTCTCTCACGCCCACATTGACCACATCGGCAAGGTGCCCCGCCTGGTCAAAGATGGCTTTGGCGGGCCTATCCGCTGCACCCATGCGACTCGTAGCCTGGCTAGCATTATGCTCCTGGACAGTGCCAAAATCCAGGAAAGTGATGTAATGTTTCACAGACACCGGAAAGGAAGCTATGATGATATTCCTTTCCACGAGCCTCTTTATACGAAGGAAGATGTTGGAAATGCCATGGAGCTTTTCGTAGCCTATCCTTACGAAAAATGGTTCAAAATCCACGATGATGTAGAAATCCTCTTCCGGGACGCAGGGCATATTCTGGGTAGCGCGAGCGTTACGTTGAAAATCAAAGAAAACGGAAAAACTATACTTTTTGGGTTCACCGGAGATATTGGCCGTCCCTCGCGTCCCATTCTCCGTGACCCCATGCCAATGCCAGCGCTGGATTTTTTGATTTGTGAATCCACTTATGGTGACCGGGAGCACCTTTCAGCGCCCGAAGAAAGCGGTAAGTTACTGGATATTATTCGTGAAACCTGTGTCGAAAAAAAAGGTAAACTCATCATTCCTGCATTCAGCGTTGGACGGACCCAGGAGATTGTCTATCTGCTCGACAAGCTCGAAAACCAGGGACGCTTGCCTAAAATTCCCGTCTACGTGGACAGCCCGCTTGCCGTTAATGCTACTACTATTTTTGGTGCCCACCCGGAATGTTATGACGAAGACATGGCCGAATACCTGCTCACTGATGAAAACCCTTTTGGTTTTAATGGCCTTGCCTACATCCGGAATGTAGATATTTCCAAAGCACTTAACCACTCCAAAGAACCAGCCGTCATCATCAGTGCCTCCGGGATGATCAACGCAGGAAGGGTCAAACACCACGTATATCACAATATTGAAGACGAGCGAAACACCATCCTGCTCGTGGGCTACTGTGCCCCCAGGACACCGGGTGGCTACCTGCAGGAAGGTGCGAAAGAAATACGGCTATTTGGCGAAACCAAAAAAGTTAAAGCCCGCATTGAATCCATGGATTCTTTTTCTGCCCATGGCGACAAACTGGAGATGCTCGATTTTATCCACAACCAGATACAAACTGCACGCCAGGTGTTCCTCGTGCACGGGATGCCGGAAGCACAGCGCAACTTCAAAGGACTTTTGCTGCAGGCTGGTTTTAAAGATGTTGAAATCCCCAAATTAGGAGAAACCTTTGATTTAAAAGTTTGAAGCGCGCAATCATTATACCACTTAAAAACCTTTAGGCATGGAAACAATGCGTATGTACCTCATTTTCTTCACAGCCCTGATTCCTTTGCTGGTAGGGTCGGCATGGTATGGCCCATTTTTTGGGAAACTCTGGATGCACGAAGCAGGCATGACCGATGACAAGATAAAAAATAGCAATATGGCCCTCATTTTTGGACTAACCTATGTCCTTGGCGTATTTGCCTCCTTCATTCTTGCCGTATTGGTGGTACATCAGGCGCACATTTATTCCATTCTGATCGAAGAGCCCGGTTATGGTGACCCCTCATCGGAGCTGGGGATATACCTATCTACTTTCATGGAAAAGTATGGCCAGAATTTCAGGACCTTCAAACACGGCGCTTTTCATGGGACTGCTGCCGGACTGATGATCGCCCTGCCAGTACTCGGCATCAACGCCTTGTTTGAAAGAAGAAGCTTTAAGTACATTGCCATCCATACTGGTTTCTGGGTAGTCAGTTTCGCACTTATGGGCGGGGTACTCTGCCAATGGATGTGAGATAAAATTTTTTGAAGTGCCGACTTTTTTGATTTTGCTTCGCAAAACCAAAAAAGTCGGCACTTCAAAAAAAATATTCTAACAGACTCTTTTTGATTACCCCTGTGGGTCAAGATCGAGGATACGCAGCCGTTTCTTATGCCCAAAGCGCACGATACGGTACTTAAATAGCCGGGGGAGTAACCAGGAGGTTCCGATTGCCGTTCCCGAAATCGCTGCATCCGACCAGCGATAGTCGGGCACGCCTAATTTGCCGACATCATCCGTTGCCGTTCCCACAATCGCGAGCGCCGACCAGGCTGCCCCAAACCAAAAAAGTGACTTGCCCAGAGAAGCAGGTGCACGCCGTGCATACCTGAAGGCCTGGATTTGTCCGACTTTCACAAAACGGTTGTGAAACAGCACGATGCTGTCTTCTGGCAAAAGGCGTACAATTTCCCCCGTGTACCAGGTCTCATCACCTTGAAACCTATAGGTGAGTACTTCTCCGACGGGAATTTTTTGTGTGCGCAGGCTTCCCGATTTTTCTATTTGCAGGAACTTTTGCCCCCAAAGCAGGCTATTGGGGGTTTGGAGGAGTAGAAAAGTCAGGACGCCTATGATGCTGATTTCGGATTTCAACCTCGAATTCCCCCAAAAACACATGAAGTAGCATAGCTTCTGTTTCATCATGGATGATTTATTTTATTTACCTTTTTCAACAAACGCACCATTGCCTCCTCGATAACGAGAAAAGGTAGCGCCTCTGTTGCCGTATACAGCACCATCAGGGCAACGGGCTGTTGGCCTGCACCAATCAGCCCTTTATGCATCCGAAAAGCCTCCCGAACCTGCCGGCGGATCCGATTGCGGTCAACTGCACGGGGAAATTTCTTTTTTGCCACACTAATCCCTATCTGGACCGGACAGTTTTCAGGGTTTTGTTCCACCGGGTCCCACACCGCCCGAAGGGGGTACATTCCGAAAGATTGCCCGTTTTTAAAGAGTTTTTCGATACGTTTTTTGCTTTTTAAACGTACCTCTTTACCAAATTTCAGATCCTGCATGCCACATAAATTTGCTCTGTAGGTGTTACTTCCTGTTAAATAAACACATAATTTTACCACTTGTCAAACTAATCCTTATTTTATCACATCAGCCGCTGTAATTACCTGTGCTCCACTCAAAACGCTGGCCAGGGAAGCAGCTAAAAAAATCAACCATGAAAAACTACCCCGATGACAAAATCTCGATAAAACATCTTGCTGCGGAAGACCGACCTCGGGAGAAACTCCTTTCCCGCGGTAAAAAAGCCCTGACCGATGCCGAGTTGCTCGCTATTCTGATTGGCTCCGGCTCCAGGGACGAGAATGCCCTTAGCCTTTCCCAGCGCATTCTCCATGCTGTTGAATACGACCTTAACACCCTGGGGCGCTGGAGCGTTCGCGAACTCATGCGGTTTAAAGGCGTAGGAGCCTCCAAAGCTTCCCTTATTGCAGCAGCATTTGAACTCGGAGGTCGAAAGCAACACAGCAACCCCGGGGAAAAACCACAAATCCGCTCCAGCAAGGATGCCTATATTTGCCTGGCTCCTATCCTCGGGGACCTTCCCCATGAAGAATTCTGGCTCCTGCTACTCAATAGAGCCAATGCCGTGCTTGCTAAAGAGCGCATCAGTTCGGGGGGTATTGCCGGGACAATCGTGGACCCCAAGCTCGTCTTCCGGCGGGTTTTCGAACATTCCGCCTGTTCCGTCATTCTCGCCCATAACCATCCTTCGGGTACCCTTCGCCCAAGCGATGCCGACATTTCCCTGACTAAAAAACTCCAGCAGGCTGCAGACTCGCTCGATGTCCAGGTCCTCGACCACCTGATTGTTACCGAAAGGGGGTATTACAGCTTTGCAGATGAAGGCCTTTTATAACCCGGGTACAACTATTGCCCCCGCAAGCTGTTTTGTTTTTTGCGATGATTTAATACTCAAAAACACTTGGCTTTGGCATCCGCAAAACCCAATCAACTCGACCTGAATCTGCTGGGCAGGGTTATGGCCCAAACGGCTCCGTACCGCATGGTTTTCTGGCTATCCGCCCTGTTGGCCGTTATTTTGGCCCCATTAGCCACCCTGCGCCCGTACCTGGTGCAAAAAATGGTGGACGACCACATTTTCCGCTTTGATATGGCTGGACTGGGGCGTCTTGCCTGGATTTTTGCAGGAGTGCTTTTTTTACATGCTATACTCCAGTACCTGTTTATTTACCTGACCAACTGGCTGGGGCAGGTCGTCGTCAGGGATTTACGGATACAAGTGTTCAAACATGTCACCTCACTACGTTTATCCTATTTCGACCGCACCCCCATTGGCAACATAACAACCAGGACTATCAATGATCTGGAGACTATCAACCAGGTTTTTTCGCAAGGAATAATAACTATGATAGCCGATGTGCTTACACTCCTTGTCGTACTGGGCATCATGCTGGCCACAAGCTGGAAACTGACGCTAATCTGTATGGTCACCATGCCCTTTCTGGTTTTGGCCAGCTATATTTTTAAAGAAAAAGTAAAAGCATCCTTTCAAAGCGTCCGTACACAGGTAGGCCGGATGAACGCTTTTTTACAGGAGCGCATTTCGGGGATGCGCATCGTTCAGATATTCAATGCAGAAAAACAGGAAGAAGCCCGCTTCGAGGCAATTAACCGGGATTATACCAAGGCAAACCTGGATTCTGTGCTGTACTATGCTGTTTTTTATCCGGTTGTGGAAATCATCTCTGCCGCTTCCCTGGGCCTGATGGTCTGGTATGGCGCCCGCGGCGTTGTTGCGGAAGAAGTTACACTTGGCGTACTGGTCGCTTTCCCTATTTACCTCAATATGCTCTTCAACCCAATCCGGGTACTAGCGGACAAATTCAACACCCTGCAAATGGGCCTGGTTGCTTCCGAACGGGTTTTTAACCTGCTGGATCAGGAAGACCAACGGGAAACCAGCGGTACGCTTTCCCCTCAGCGCCTTCACGGGGAAGTAGCTTTCGAAAATGTTTCTTTTGCCTACTCCGACAATAATCTCGTACTGAAAGACGTCAGTTTCCGGGTTGCGCCCGGCCAGACTCTCGCCATTGTCGGTGCCACCGGATCCGGCAAAAGTACCATCATCGGGCTGCTCATGCGCTTTTATCCTCATTCCATCGGCCGGGTTCTGGTAGATGGGGTAGAGATTAACGAATATGCCCTTACGGCCTACAGGCGCAGAATCGCCTTAGTCCTTCAGGACGTATTTTTGTTTTCCGGTACCATACTGGAAAATATCACCCTGCGCGATACCTCTATATCTGAAGAGGAAGTCGTACAGGCAGCGAAAATGATTGGCGCCCATAAATTTATTGAAAAATTGCCTGGTGGCTACCATTACCAGGTCATGGAAAGGGGGGCTACTTTGTCCATGGGACAGCGACAGCTCATTTCTTTTGTGCGCGCACTTGTCTTTGATCCCGACATCCTTATCCTGGACGAGGCAACCTCTTCCATTGATCCTGAAAGTGAAGAAGTCATCCAGTTTGCCATTGAAACCCTCATTGCCAAGCGTACTTCGATTATCATTGCCCATCGCCTTTCAACTATCCGGCATGCCGACCATATCCTGGTATTGCACCAGGGCAAAGTAGAGGAAACTGGTACAGAAGAAGAGCTGCTGAAGTTAGAGGACGGGTATTACCGCAGGCTACACGAAATGCAGTTTCTGCAATTTTCTGCATAGCCTCCGGATGGTATGCGGTTCAGAAAAAGACACTCCTTTCTGGAATTTTTCCTTTTGAACCTCTGAAATATTGCAGGATATGCTCCATATCGGCACTTTCATCGCCAGTGGGATAAAACCAGGGGTAAATCCGCACTTCTTTTTTCGAAAAATCAATTGTTGCAGGCAAAATAGGAATACCTGCGCCTAGCGCGATGTAGTAGAACCCCGTTCTCAGCCGATCCACTCTTTCCCGGGTCCCTTCCGGAGCAAGGGCAATAACCAGTTTTTCCTTGCTCTTGAACAAATCTACGACGCCATGGACGAAGTTATTCGACTTGCTGCGATCTACAGGATGGCCACCCAAGGCCCGGAACAACCAACCAATGGGCCCCCGGAACAGGCTATCTTTCCCAATAAAACCCGTTCTTAACCCGGTTATCTCCCGCACAAGCAGACCAATAATCAGGTCCCACGCGGAGGTATGGGGCGCAACAGCGATAATATATTTAGGAAGGTGGTGTGGAAAATCCCCGATAATTTTCCAGCCCCAAAGATCCTCAAATATCCATTTTGCCAGGGCACGACGCATGATGTTGAAGTTTTAGGTATACAGAAATACTATTGATTTGACTCATGTGGAGGTACCGAAAAGAGCTGCCACAACAGGTTTGGGGCTGTGCGAAAAGCCTTGTCTCCGGGCCTGAAATAACATTTTTTCCATAAGGGGTTGTGTGAAAAGGTGGAGGTCATCTTTTGGCGGCTGACGCCGCCAAAAGGATATTTTGAACAAACACTGTTTTCATTGATTTCACTTCGCAAAATCAATGAGAACAGTGTTTGTTCAAGACTTTCTGGGGTTGTGTGAAAAGCCCCCGGCTTTTCATTTGGCGGCTTGCGCTGCCAAATGTTATTTTAAATGAGCGACGTTTTGCCCCATTTTGCAAAGCAAAATGTGGCAAAACGTCGCTCATTTAAAATTTTATTTCGCCGCCGTAGGCGGCGGAATACTTTTTACACAACCTCAAACTTTTTACACAACTCCAAGCCCAATATGAACATGTGATAAAAAAAACAGTTTCCCACCGACAGTTGTTCACGCAACATATCTTCGACAAACCCAAGTTAACAGGAAGAAAACTAAAAACCTCAGCGCGTTCTTAAGGAATAATTTTGATCTGTTTTAAACCTTTTTGCGTTAATAAGGTCAAAAAGCTACTTATACTTCGCACCAATAGGTTTTGTGCATTTTATCCGACCTGTCTTGAAAATTTGCACGAAATCTATTAATGTAGAATAAAATAGACTTGTTGCGATGGGATCAGCATGCGCTAAAAATGGCTCTTTTTCGCCCACGCTGTGCCTTTTTGGGGTCACGTAGCCGAGCCATGCTCCCTCAAAAAGCCTTGGCGTGGCCAAAAAATAGTTCATTTTTCCCACTACGTTGACCCATCGCAACAAGTCTAATAACTTTTAGGTGGTGGATAAATAAAAAACGAATGCCCGATCCTGTCCTGTCGGACGAGCAAATCCTGGCGCTGATGGACTCACCTGCGACGGTTGAAAAAGGGTTCCGTCTTTTATTGGATAAATATCAGGAGCGGCTATACCAGCATATCCGGCAAATGGTGTTTCTGCACGACGATGCCCACGATGTTCTGCAGAATAGTTTATTAAAGGCCTTTCAGGGAATAGGTAACTTTGAACGGCGGTCTTCCTTGTTTACGTGGCTTTACCGGATTGCCACCAATGAAGCCCTCTCCTTTTTAGGCCGAAAAAAACAGCATATCGTTTCCCTTGATACTGGATTGGCAGATGACCCTGCCAACCGGATGCACGCAGCTGCCTATTTCGACGGTGAAGCCCTCCACCGTCAGCTTATTCATGCGATGCAGCGATTACCCGATAAGCAGCGTCAAGTTTTTGTACTGCGTTATTTTGAAGGGTTAAGCTATAAAGAGATATCTGCAATTCTCGAAACTTCTGAAGGAGCGCTGAAGGCCTCTTTTCATCATGCAGTTAAAAAAATCGAACAATATTTTCGCGAAAGCATATAAAGAAAAAAGATATGAACAAGCCAGATGACGGGTTAAAAGACGAGCTTCGCGATTTATCGCCCTTACTGAGTAATTTTTGGGAGGATCGCGGCAAAATACTACCTCCTCCCCCTCAATACTTCGATAATTTGCCTGAAGAAATAATGGCTAAAATACGCGCACAAGCTGCTGCAACCTCGCCAAACAGCCATTCAAAAACCAAAATCTGGCCTTTGGGCAAGCGTGCCAGACCTGCAGCACAAATCCTTCTTGTGGCCGCTTCCTTCGCCTTGCTGGTAGCTACTGGTATAAAAGCATTCCTTTCGCCGGATAATAGCCTGAATACATGTGCAGATATTAACTGTCTGAAAAGTGCAGAAGTGGAGGAATACGTTCAGGGTAACCTGCACGAGTTTACGCTCGACCTCATCCTGGAGACAGAAGGGACAGTAGGGACCCTGCAGAGGTTGGCATTGCCCGTGCCAATCCATACCAAAGAAGACAATATTGACCCCATACTTTTAGATGCGCTCCAGCACCTCAACAACCAGGAAATCGAGTCGCTTTTTTAGTTTGATAATTTTTGAAAAGTAAAATTATGTCCACGAGCCAGCATAAGCCCCTTTGGCGCTTTGTCGGCAAAACAACATCTTCAGCTATGAAAAAATGGATCTTCGTTATCGGAATTGCCTTGGCAGGTATAGTCCAAACCCATGCGCAGGAGCACCCTGGCGAGGGAGCACAGCGCGTGCGGGCGATGAAAGTTGCGTATATTACACAGCGCATGAACCTGACCCCGGAGGAAGCAGAAAAATTTTGGCCTCTGCAAAACGAATTTGAAGCCGAACAGAAAAAAATTCGCACAAAGTACCGGCCAGAAAGCAATTTGGCAACCCTTCCGGATACAGAAATCGAACGCGCAATCAACAATCTTTTTGAAATGGAAGAGCAAATTGCCAGGCTCAAGAGGGACTATTTTTCCCGTTTCAAGCGGGTAGTCCCCATACGCAAGCTCGCGGTTTACTACCGTGCCGAAACTGATTTCAACAAAGGCCTCATTCAGTCCCTACAGCAATCAAAAAAGCGGAATTGAACCAATCCACCAAAGCCCATCTCGCTCTATTTGCAGTTGCCCTGATCTACGGTGCCAATTATAGTATTGCCCGGGAAGCCATGGAAGGCGGCCTGATTCAGCCACTGGCCTTCATCATTCTCAGGGCTGGCAGTGCAGCCATGCTATTTTGGCTTTTCAACGCCTGGATAAAAAAAGAACCTATTGCCCGGGAGGATTGGCCCCGGATTATACTCTGTTCCCTTTCCGGAGTAGCTATCAACCAAACCCTCTTTTTTATGGGCTTACAGTTGACCAAGCCCATCAATGCCTCCCTGATAATGACCACCACGCCTATCCTGGTTCTGCTGGCCTCTACCCTGCTCATCGGCGAAAAAATTACCCCGCCCAAAATTATCGGCATTTTTCTGGGCATGACGGGAGCCATACTTTTGCTCACTTATGGAAAAAATATTGCCTTTGGCCGGGAACAGGTTTTAGGCAACCTATTCATATTTGCAAATGCCATATCCTACGGCACCTATTTGGTCCTTGTAAAGAAACTCATGTACCGGTATCACCCAATTGCCATCAGCAAGTGGATATTCCTCATTGGCTCGCTGATGGTTATCCCACTCGGATGGAACCAGATACAGGAAGTCCGGTGGTCTGACTTCGGCCCCGTCCATTGGGC
>CAZGOT010000064.1:11234-13274 GCA_964527495.1 uncultured Haliscomenobacter sp. | reverse complement strand
CATTTGGCGGCGCAAGCCGCCAAATGAAAAGCCGGGGGCTTTTTACACAACCCCAAAGTATATTTTTTGCTGGCCTACTCCGCCAAAAAAGTTTCTTTCGCCGCCGAAGACGGCGTTTACATCGCTAAAATCTCCGCCATACGGACCATATCCTGGTCTATGGGCTTCTCCAGATGTATTGCATCATAAAAAGGGGTAAAATGCACCCGGTCATTTACAATGCCGACCATCACATCGCGTTGGTTTTGGTTGAGGAGTCCTTCTACAGCAGCATATCCTAAACGAGAGGCAAGTACCCGATCCATAGAACTGGGAGCCCCGCCGCGTTGCAGGTGACCGATGATGGAAAAACGAATATCAAAATCGGGAATCCGCTGGTGTACCAGTCTGGCAATTTCCGGGGTATTGCCAAGTGTATTCCCTTCTGCCACTACCACCAGACTAAAGAGTTTGCGGCGGCGGGCATTTTTGACAAGGCATTCTACCAGGTCATCAAGACTACCGCCTACCTCCGGGATAAGCAGGCTCTCTGCACCGCTGCCAATGGCCGTATGCAGGGCGATAAAACCGGCATGTCTGCCCATCACTTCAATGAAAAAGAGGCGGTTATGGGAATCTGCAGTGTCCCGGATGCGGTCTACTGCTTCTATGGCCGTATTTACCGCGGTGTCGAAACCAATGGTATAGTCGGTGCCATAAAGATCGTTGTCAATAGTACCCGGTATGCCAATAAAAGGAATGCCAAATTCCTCAGAGAATATTTGTGCACCGGTGAATGTTCCATTCCCGCCGATTGCAATACAGGCATCAATTTTATATTCAGATAGCGCATCGAAAGCCATTTGGCGCCCTGAAGAGGTACGGAAGCGCTCACTGCGCGCCGTTTTAAGCATAGTGCCGCCCCGGTGTATAATATTGGCCACATCTTTGCGCTCCAGTCGCCGGAAATCCCGCTCAATCATCCCTTCATAACCACGTACAATTCCAAATACTTCCAGGTTATAAAAAGAAGCCGTTCGGACGACCGATCTGATGGCCGCATTCATGCCCGGCGCGTCGCCCCCGGAAGAAAAAACCGCGATGCGTTTGATTGCTTTTTCCATATTCAAAACTTGCTAATCCTTGGCCGTATGAAATTCTACCAGGCGATCAATTGGTTTTTGGACAAAACGACCGGGGTTCATATTCCTTTCCTGTAATATAAGGATAAGGATATGGCGAAAGTGGAAGGCCACAGAACCAATAAAGTGTATTGGATAGGTTAAATGGCCCGGGTATTTGCGTACATGTCTGTCAATAAATTCAGCAAAACAAGTATATATGAGTTTTTGAACGAAAAAGTGGTCCAGGTGGTCATGCAGGAATCGCGTCAGGGAGGCAAGGAAAACATTGGGCGAGGGTTTTTCATAAATGTTTTCCAAAAGTTCGGCTTTGCCACCGGGGTAGCAGGATTCAAATGCCTGCATTAATTCAGGGGGCAATTCGCGGTAAAAATAGGCTTTGACCAGTGATTTGCCCAGATGTGCACCACTTCCCTCATCCCCGGCGAAGTACCCGAGGTTGGTTATATTATCTATTACGTCAATTCCATCAAAGAGGCAGGTATTTGATCCTGTTCCAATTATACAGGCAATTCCAGGCTCGCGCCCACAGGCAGCCCGCCCTGCACCAAGGAGATCGTGCTCCACCTCAATATGTGCATGCGGGAAAAGGCGGACAAAAGCCCGCTTGATTTTTTCTGCTTTCTCTTCGTCCCACACAGAAGCACCATAGTAATAAATGGCTTCTACTTCCCGGTAAGGCATTTTCTCCGCATCAAATTCTTCTTTGCACGCGTCAGCGATGAAATCCTCTGAATGGTACAAAGGGTTAAAGCCAATTGTGCTCATGGAACGCAACCCGCCTATTTTATCGCTCCCGCCCAAAATCACCCCCACAACCAGCTTTTTTCCACAGTTTCCACAGCTGTTTTCCACAGTTTTTCCACAGGTGGGGTTGGTACGGTTTCCCGCACCACGCGGTACGGTTTGCCCCCTTGTG
>CAZGOT010000064.1:0-11224 GCA_964527495.1 uncultured Haliscomenobacter sp. | reverse complement strand
TCGGCCAATACCCAATCCGTCTTAGTCGAGCCGCTGTCGGCTATCAACAACATAATACGCTTTATTTTAAGCTGCCGTCAAAGGCGGCAAAATCCTAGTTGTAAAGCCCGGGAAACAATTCAACCAAGGCTTTTTTTCAAGGCGCTAAAGGTAGTGTAAAATATACACTAAGTGAAATTTTTTAAGAAAATAGTCCCATTTAAGGGTCTGATCGGCGGGTGGTTCAAACGCGCTGAAATGCCGGATTTATCCGTCTGCAGTGTAAAATGCAATGATTAAAAAAATAAAAACAAAAAGTGTTTAAAATATTTTGACAAAACAAAAAGTGTTATTATCTTTACTGTCGCAAACAATCTGATAGTAAAATGAACAGGATCATTACACAACGCAAACGGGCACGCGCGGGCGTGTGGACACAAATTGGTGAATGGCTGGACCGCAACTGGTTTAATGCCGTTATTATTTACCTGGCCGGCCAGTTTCTATTGAACAAACAATTGGAAATTGGGATAGGGCAAGACAGGGTGCTGCCAGCTTCGGTAGTTCCATTGCCCAAACCCAAGCCTACCCGTCAGACTGCAGCGGAAGCACCCAGGGCCACTTTTATCCCTGCTGCCAATGTCAGCCAGTTTTCTAAACCCGATCCAGAGCCGGTGGCCCCCCAACCAGTAGAAATGGAAGCACCTGCAGCTCCGGTTGCCGTACCTGGTTTCAGTATCCGCAATCTGTCGCCTTTACTTAGCCTGGAGTCCTTGCGCAAGCGGGGGGTTCCGGAGAGTGAAATCCAGGCTAAGTTATCGGTTTGTAAAAGTTATGTAGCCCGCTATCTCGATGTTGCCAAGGCAGAAATGAAAGAATACGGCATCCCTGCGAGTATTACCCTGGCCCAGGGGCTGCTGGAATCGGATGCCGGGGAAAGCACGCTTGCCAGGCAGTCCAACAACCACTTCGGAATAAAGTGTAAATCCAGGTGCCTGGGCTGTACTTGCCGGAATTATTCAGATGACGATATCTACGACATGTTCCGGGTTTTCGGCACGCCTAAAGAAAGTTTTCGGGAGCATTCCCTGCTGCTTACGGGGGAGCGCTATAGCCGGCTGCACCAATTGTCGCCAACAGATTATAGGGGCTGGGCCCGAGGTTTGAAGGCAGCAGGTTATGCTACAGACCCCCGGTATGCAGAAAAGTTAATTAAAATCGTCGAAGCGTTGGAATTGCACCAATACGACAAATAAAATTGGGTTTCCTGGAGAGTGGCCGAAAATATGCGGGCTTCAGGCTACAAACCCGGAGAATTAGGCTTTGGTGGGGAGAGGCGGGGCATCCTGGAAAAGAAATCTTCCATTAATGCCACAAACCGCTTCTCCTTTACTATTTTTGGTCGTTCCTTACAGCTGTAGTTTTAAATAGCATACCATGGAAAGATTACTGCGCGGCATATCCGCAATTTTCGATCAAATAAACGAACAGATCGGACGAAGAGTCGCCTGGCTGAACCTGGTACTCATCCTTCTCGTTTGCCTGGATGTTTTTGCCCGCTACCTGCTGAATAAAACCAGCCCCTGGGTTACCGAACTGGAATGGCATCTCTTTTCCTTAATTTTTTTGCTCAGTGCTGGATATTCCTGGAAACACGATCGGCATGTGCGGGTAGATTTATTCTATGTGCGCTTTCCAGAGAAGGATAAAGCGATGGTGAATGCGCTTGGAACGCTTTTCTTTTTGCTGCCTTGGTCCTTGCTGATGCTTGTGGTGAGCTGGAGATATGCCATGACTTCTTTTCGGATCCGCGAAACTTCCCCTGACCCTGGCGGGCTCCCTGCTTTTTATCCCATTAAATTTGCTATTTGTCTTGGGATGGCCCTCTTAGCTATGCAAGCGATCAGTCAATTGATCAGAGATTTAAAAGGATGGCTGGGAACAGCCGCAAAGCAATAAACGCATGGAGTTGCTCGCTATTTTATTGTTCGTAGGCATATTTGTGCTGGTGATGTATGGCTTCCCGGTAGCATTCACCCTCGGAGGGCTTTCGCTTATTTATGCCTTTTGCTATCTGGAACCAGCGGCTTTTAGTGCATTGCCGCCAAGGATTATGGGGGTGATGAGTAATTATGTATTGATTGCTGTTCCCTTGTTTATTTTTATGGGTATCATGCTGGAAAGGTCGGGACTTGCAGAGCAATTGCTGCAGACAATGTCAATGCTCTTTGGCAGGATGCCCGGTGGACTGGCGGTTTCTGTGGTTATCGTTGGGGCAATGCTCGCTGCCTCAACTGGCATTGTTGGTGCGACCGTCGTGACGATGGGGATGATTAGTCTTCCGGTGATGCTAAAGAAAGGATATGATCCTGCACTGTCCACAGGTATTATAGCTGCATCTGGCACTTTAGGTCAGATAATTCCGCCGTCTGTGGTCCTCGTTTTGCTGGGCAGCGTATTAAATGTTTCCGTGGGTGGCTTGTTTGCCGCTGCAGTCCTACCTGGTTTGTCCCTGGTAGCGCTTTATATACTCTATGTCATCGCAGTTGCTTTTTTTAAACCTGAACTTGCCCCTAAGGTAGACGAAGCGGACCTTCAGGAATTCCGGCAGGAGGGGTTTGGTTGGAAGATCATCGAGGTATTTCTTTTGCCTTTCGCGCTAATCCTTGCTGTCCTGGGGTCCATCTTTGCCGGCATAGCAACCCCTACTGAAGCGGCAGCTGTAGGGGCTATGGGGGCCATCCTGTTGGCTTTGAAAAAGAAGAAAGTGCATTGGAAGATGTTGCACGAAGCAGCAATAGAAACCACGCATCTGACGGCCATGGTGTTTATGATTTTGCTGGGTGCTACCACCTTTTCTTTTGTTTTTAGGGAAATGGGGGGAGATGTGTATTTGGTGGAACTGATAAGGACATCTAATCTGTCCCCAATGGTATTCTTGATTTTAGTTATGCTGGTGGTTTTTGTGGCTGGATTTTTTATTGATTTCATAGAAATTATCTTCATCATTGTACCGGTGGTGGCACCGGTATTCCGAGAGCTGGATATGAACCTACTCTGGATTGGCATCTTGCTGTGCATCAACCTCCAGTCCTCTTTTCTAACCCCTCCCTTTGGTTTTTCCCTCTTTTATCTGAAAGGGGTTGCACCCCCGGAAGTAACCACCAGGCACCTGTACGTTGGAATAATCCCTTTTGTCTTGATTCAAGCTGTAATTCTGGTAATTTGGATGTTTTTCCCTGAATTTGTTGGATTGGGATGACGATGGTTACAAGGCAGAAAGTGCTTTAATGTTGTTAAATGGGTTGAATCGCATTGTAGAATACTTTTTCGGTAATCTGCGAATAGGCAGCAGCCCGGTCGCGAAAGGCGGTATAGGAGGCATACACACGCCGGGTAAAGGGGTCTGCCTCTACCATTTCCGCGATAACCTCCTGGGTTAGCCTGCGCAATTCCTGGATGACTTCTTCGGGAAACTGTCGTATTTCGATGTTGTCTTTTACCAGCCTGGCCATTGCTTCACTGTTTTTTGCCTCCATATTGGTAAAACACCAAAGATGGGCATAGGCAGCCGCCGCTCTGAGAATGGATTGCAAATCCGGGGTGAGCTCCTCAAACTTTTGGCGGTTGAAGAAAAATTCCAGGGAGGTGCCTGGTTCGTGCCAGCCTGGCGCATAGTAATAACGCGCAATTTCCTGGAACCCCATAAGCGTATCATGGAAAGGCCCTAACCATTCTGTCGCATCAATTACGCCCCTTTCCAAACTGGTATAAATCTCTCCACCGGCCAACAGGACAGGAGATCCTCCGGCTTTAGCCAGGACGTTGCCTCCTAGGCCGGGGATACGCATTTTAAGTCCTTTCAGGTCTTCTACTTTGTCAATAGCTTTATTGAACCAACCTCCCATCTGCACGCCGGTATTACCGCCAAGAACAGGAATAAGCCCAAATTTTCCGTACAACTCTTCCCAAAGTTCCAGTCCACCCCCACTGTTAATCCAGGCAGTAACTTGCTGTGCATTCATGCCGAAAGGGACCGTGGCGAAAAACTGCGCTGCAGGGGATTTGCCCGACCAGTAGTAGGGGGAGCCATGACCAATTTCGGCAGCACCGCTGCGCACCGCATCAAACGATTCCAATGCCGGAACTAATTCCCCACCGCCAAAAACCCGGATTTTCATTCGACCTCCGGACATTTTTTCGACCAGATCGGCGAATACATGACAAGTGTCGCCAAGGATAGGAAAATTAGGAGGCCAGGTATTTACCAACTTCCATTCGTATCTTTTTCCACTGATTATCTGATCTGTTTGATTAGATTGGGCAATATTCTTGCCTCCAAACGTGCGTACCAGTACAGGAAGGGAGATGGTACCCAGGGCGATGCCCTTGAAAAAGGTTTTGCGGTTCATCCGGAATATGTTGAAATAAACGTCTAATATATCTAAGTTCTTTGGTATTCCAAAAATTGGATTAGCGGTCTCCTTGAGGTTGATTTAGCAGGGTCATGCCACTAATCCGGGTGCTACCATATGGATTAGCGGGGGAAAAGGCAATTTTTACTACTTCCCCTGGCTGGGAAAATGGAAAATACACAGCGGTCTGCCCTTCGGGATTGCGGTGGCCAGCCAGCACAGGCCTTGAATCGGATGGTACGCGGAGATGCACGCCATAGCGCAGGGGGATCCTTTTACTGCTTCCATTTTTGAAATACAAGGTCAAAAAGCCCAGGGTCTCATTTTCTTCTGCCCAGGAAGTATTTTCCATCAGTAACGCGATACCGGAAGCAGATCCAGGGCTTTGGATGCGAAATTCCTTTGTTTTCTGAGCATCTGTTTTGTCTAATAGGCGAAAACGCAAGGGGCCACAGGAAACCAGGGCAGCATTTCCCTTGGCCAGGTAAAAACCCGTTACAGGCCTGATGGGTTCCGGATGCCGGTAAAACAACTTAGCCCAGAGGGCAGTGGCATCGTAAGGCAAATCCCCTGGCATTTCCTGTCGGCCCGACCAGGCATAATCCAGGGATAGCAGGTAAGCACCAAACTGGGGCAGGTATTTGAGCATATTGGCTTCGGAACTTTCAAAATCCGCCCAGGTTGTTTGCAGGGTGCCCAGTTTTCGCTGAATTGCTGCGAGGTTAAATCCTCGGATGTTTTCCGGATAAAACCACGTCGAAGCTACAGGTACGAGGCCTGCAGATTCGAGTGCATCAAAACTTGCCGCATAGGGACGTGGGTCCGTTTCTGCCTTGTAATGCCAATCGGCGATAAAGGAACCTTCAGGCACAACAGCCCTGCGCTGGCGCGCCTGCAAGATGGATTCTGCATTTGCGAAGTCAATGGTCTCTTCAGGGGCAAGTAACATATCGCCCCAAAGCATCATGCGCGCCCCATGACTCCTGGCGATTTCATCCAGGAAGGGCAGGTGTTTTTCCCAGAGTTCGGTGATGCGGTCAGGATCTTTTTTAGCCCAGCCAATCATATCAACTTCATCCAGACCGAAATGTACAGTTTTTGCTCCGGTGGCCGCGATGGCTTCCTCCCAGAGGGCCTTAAGTGCTTTTTGTGCGAGGGGGTTTTCAATGTCCAGGGTATAGGGGATCTCAGGATTGGTGGTGAGGTCGAGGTTTTGTCCATTTTCGAAAAACCATTCCATGTGCCCAAAGCTTTGAATAAGTGGAATGAGCTCGATTTGGCGCTGTTTGAGCCATGCGGCCTCGGCAGCAAGATCTGCCAGGGGCATGGTGATAGGATTTTTTATCCCTGGCTGAGATATCCAGTCGGTCTGTTCACACTGCAACACCACTTTGTTCATGCGCCAGGGGAGAAGGACCTTTTCGTACATTTGTTTATGGAACCCCAGGGCCTCCGGACCTACAAACATGTGGATACCTCTCCAGGCAGTACTCGGGTAATCATTGATCATCCCCTCGGGAATACCTAAATTGCCATTCACGGGCTTTGCCAAAAAAGCCAGGGCGTATGCTGCATGGCGCATACCTGCAGTATCTGCGTATCCTACCTGGATGCGACCGGATCCAGAGCTGATGTAAAACCCTTCTGCTGGCAGGGTATTAGGCGTAGGTTGGGCAAAGACATTTTTATAGGCGGTTAAAGGAACTTCCCATAAACCGCTGAGCGCCTCGGCAAAAACGGTTTCGAAAAGAGATTCCGGAGCCCGTTTTGCAGCTTCCAAGAGGACTGTTTTGACAGGATCCAGGCGGGACCATTTTGGCGCTGGGAGCACAGGCAGGGATTCCCGGGAGACTTCCCGCACGGTATCCGAAGGAAAAGTCTGAAGCTCCAGCATTTCAGTCTGGGCTTTGGCACCCTGTACAACAGGATAAAAGGTCATGGAAAAATTTTTTTCAAAAGCAGCGCCAGGCGCGAGGGCCATGCTGCTCAACCTTAAATCCAATACAGGAGGGACATTATCCCAGTGGTTTAGCGGGTCATTTACGCGGGAAGGAAATTTGGCCTGGCCCTCCTTTTCGGAAAACTGGATAACAAGAGAGGCATATTTCCCATCTATCCGGAGTAATTTAAACGGACGGTTAGTGAACCCTGCTGTAGGAAAACCCTCCTTGTCCAGCCGAAGGCAAGGTTCTTTTTCCCCATCCAGGTAAACCAAACCCTCAGCAAAAGCGGGTAGCCAGACCATACCTGCCTGTAAGGTCCATAGGGTGGAATCTGCCCTTTGCCATTTGCCCTGTACCTGAAACTTGAGGGTGTTGCCCTGTGGTTGCATGCGGTAGCTACCGTTCAGGAAGCTATTTGGTCCGCCAAGGAGGAGTTCTGTAGCTTGGGCATTGGCTTTATGTGGTTGAAAAATCCAGCTAAAATCATAGAAGTTCCGGGATTGATCGGAAGAAGCGAACCGCATACTGCTACCCCGGACTACCGGCACACCATCGAAAGTGACCTGAAGGCCGCGTTTAGGGAGTAACCGGGCATCAAGCCCTTGCTTTTGGGGAGTAGAGCAAAAAACACTGGAAAGGCTCAAAAGGAGGATGCCGAAAACGGGGGTGTACAAAATGCCTCTTTGTAACCCTATGGCAGCATTCTGCGCCAAAGGATATTTTGTTGAAATGCTGATTTTGTTTATTTTACTTAGAAATATCAACAAAAATGGCATTTTGACAAATTTTATTCTGCTGCTGTAAGCGTCAGAATGCTTTTTACAAAACTCCAACAAGGGTAGGATGCGACTGCCCAGCATAAAGCGATGGTTTGATGAAGTTTCGAAGGTAGAGAAAAGGAATGAATTGCGATAGCAAAGTCAGAGGAATATTAGGCCGGAAATACCAGTCCTGCAAACTGGAATGCATCGGCGAACCTCTGCGGGTCTATGGAGAGCGGTTCCTGCTTTTCTTCAAAGAAAGCAAGGAGATGCTCGGTAGGCATGTTGCCTGTGAGTTCGTCCCGAGCCATTGGGCAACCGCCAAAACCCCGTATGGCCCCGTCGAAACGCCTGCAACCGGATTCGAAGGCAGCCTCCGCCTTTTCTCGCCAGGTAGGCGGGGTCGTATGGAAATGCGCGCCAATTTCCAGATGGGGAAAAGCTTTTAACAAACTTCCGAACAAGTAACGGATACTTTCGGGTGTGGCTACACCGATAGTATCCGACAACTGGAAAATCCGGATGCCCAGCGCTTCAAGCCGCTCCACCCATTGCTGGACGATGCCGGCATTCCAGACATCTCCATAAGGATTGCCAAATCCCATGGAGAGATAAAGGACCAGTTCTTTATTAGAATTGGTACAAATTTCCTGGATTTCGGCAACACGGTCGAGTGACTCCAGTAGTCCGGCATTGGTATTGCGTAGCTGAAAGCTTTCGGAAACGGAAAACGGATAACCCAGGTAACGGATTTGCGGGAAACCGGCAGCCTCCTGGGCACCCCGCACGTTAGCAACAATGGCCAATAAGCGGGTATGCGTGCCAGATAAGTCGAGTAGGTTGAGCACCTCTGCCGTATCACGCATCTGGGGAATAGCTTTTGGGGATACAAAGGAACCAAAGTCAAGCGAGTCGAACCCTACGCGCAACAATAGATTGAGATACCTTGCCTTCGTAGCGGTTGGAATAAAAGGCACAATTCCCTGCATGGCGTCCCGCGGGCATTCAATCAGTTTAATCATGGCTTTTCCTTTTGTGCAAAAAGTCTTACCTCCTGCGGATACTCCTATTCCCTTAAACATTTATATAGGTAGCAAGGTTTCTTTAGGGAATAAAGGAAATTATGAAACAAAAACGTGGTTTGCTTTCCCTTCTGGGGTTTTTGCTGGTAGTAATTGGCTTTTTGGCCCTGGTGTACAGCCTGGTTGGCCTGAAAATTGCTTTTCTCGTTTGGTTGGACCTTCCCGGGCCGCTTTTCGGATTTGTGATGAAACTCGTGATGGTTATCCTTGGCTTTGTGCTCGTGTACATAGACCAGACCGATTTTAAAGGAGAGGCATGAGGGAGTGCAGAGATTATCGGTCACGGGCCATTAGCCTTTTGATTTGGGCTGCAGCGCTCATACCTGTGGCGGTGTTTGCCCAGGACATTGCTCCGAGTGCCTGGCAGCGGGAAAGCACAGGCTGGAAGCCATTTTTATCAGATGGAGGGAAGTTTCAGGTACTCGTACCAGGAGAAATGTCGGAGAAGATTGACAGTGTAATAACCCCGATAGGTCAATTATTCCGGCACACGTTTATTTGCAAGGATGGCACTGACCTTTTGTACATGATTAACTACGTGGATTATCCGGAACAATCCCTGCCAGTGGATTCCCTGGATTTTCTGCAGGATTTTCTTCAGGCTACAGTGGAGGAGGAAGTTAGTGCAAGCGGTGGAGAACTGGTTTTTGAGGAACGGGCAGATATTTTGGGCTTTCCAGGAAAAATATGGCGAATAAACGTACCTGCCACGCGCTCTGTTATTCGATCCAGGGCGTTTATTGCAGGGGATCGGTTTTATGCCTTACGGACGATCGCTTCCAGGGCTAAAGCATTGAACCCATCGGGCGACCGTTTTCTAAGCTCTTTTAGGATTGTTCGCTGAAAAAATTTGTCTGGGTAAGAAGAAATATCCAAGAAAAGAACAACTGTTTTATCTTTAGCCGTATAAACGTATCAAAAAAAGGAGTCCATGTCAAAAATTGCCGTTTTCCCCGGATCATTCGACCCAATAACGGTTGGGCATGTTGACCTTGTGCAGCGCGCACTTCCTTTATTTGATAAAATCATTGTAGCGGTAGGGTTGAATACACAGAAACAATCCCTTTTTAGTCTGGAGCAGCGATTGGAATGGTTACATTGTGTTTTTTCCGGCGAACCCAGGGTTGGGATAGACCACTTTCACAATCTTACGGCGCATTATTGTGAGCGGATTGGTGCGCAGTATCTGCTGCGCGGATTGCGTAACGCTTCCGATTTTGATTATGAAAAGACGATTTCCCAGCTCAACAACATCATAGGCAACGGTCTGGAGACCTTTTTTTTCATAAGCCAGCCAGCTTATTCGCATATTAGTTCGACCATAGTGCGGGAAATTATCAAGGGTGGGGGAGACGCCAGTCCTTTTCTTCCTGAGCAGATAAAATTATCTGATTTCTCCGTTTAATTCCTGTTTTCTATATATATTGGAAAATTATATGCAGCTCTGGCGCCAGAGATCGCGTGCTGCTGAAGTACATGATCGTCAGGGATTGATGTAAAATTTTGTTTTCCACGAATAATTAAGGTAAAACTCTGCAGAAGCGTTTTAGCAAACAATTATATTTGTCCGGATTGGGGTTATGGAACCCATGAAAATCATTACCTTTGAGGGCTAATTCTACATACCATGTCCAATGCATTTTACCAATTGCCGGCAATCGGCAATGAACCGGTGCTGAGTTATGCGCCAGGTAGTCCGGAACGAGCTGCAGTGAAGGCAGCTTTGAGGGAGTTGAAATCGAAACAGTTGGAAATTCCTATGTTTATTGGGGACCAGCGCATTTTCGAAGGCGAGCGCATACCCATCCGTCCGCCCCATGAGCTACATCATATTTTGGGATACCATACCATGGCGACGGAGACCCATATTCAGCGGGCTATTGAAGCTGCTATAGAGGCAAAGCCGGCATGGGAGCAGATGCCCTGGCAAGATAGGGCCGCTATTTTCCTCAAAGCAGCAGACCTTCTGGCAGGTCCATACCGAGCCAAAATGAACGCCGCCACAATGCTTGGGCAATCGAAAAACATTTTCCAGGCAGAGATTGACAGCGTTGCAGAATTGTGTGACTTCTTTCGCTTTAATGCCCGTTATCTGGCAGAAATCTATGCAAAGCAACCTTCCAGTGCGCCCCTGACATGGAACCGCATGGAATATCGTGCGCTTGAGGGATTCATATTTGCCTTAACTCCCTTTAATTTCACTTCCATCGCGGGAAACCTGCCCTGCGCACCTGCCTTAATGGGCAATACCGTAGTATGGAAGCCATCGGAAACACAGATATATTCGGCCTTGGTCATCATGGAATTACTCCTGGAAGCTGGTCTGCCGACTGGTGTCATCAATTTAATTTATGCCAGCGGTCCCCTTGCTGGTAAGGTTATTTTTGAGCACCCGGATTTTGCTGGACTGCATTTTACAGGAGGAACAGCGGTATTCCGCCAACTTTGGGCTACCATAGCAGGAAATTTGCACAAATACCGGTCTTATCCCCGGATTGTAGGCGAAACGGGAGGTAAGGATTTTGTCATTGCCCACCCGAGTGCCGATGTTCAGGCCCTCGTAACCGCATTGGCAAGAGGTGCATTTGAATTTCAGGGGCAAAAATGTTCCGCTGCCAGCCGGGCGTACATTCCGGGAAGCCTGTGGCCTTCGGTTAAGCAAGGCCTTTCAGCAACCCTTTCCACATTTAAAATGGGCTCCCCGGAAGATTTCCGGAACTTTATCAATGCCGTCATAGATGAAAAGTCCTTTGACAAGATTACCAGCTATATTGCCGCTGTACAAGAGGACCCGCAGGCGGAGATCATTGTTGGGGGGCATTATGATAAAAGGGAAGGCTACTTTATTGAGCCAACCGTGGTGTTGACGACCAACCCCCGTCATCGGCTCATGGAAGAAGAACTCTTTGGTCCTGTGCTCTCGGTCTATATATATGACGATGAGCAATATTCGGCCACTTTGCGGCTTGTAGACAAAACTTCCCCCTATGCCCTAACCGGAGCGGTTTTTGCCAGGGACAGGCATGCCATTCTCGAGGCAGAGC
>CAZGOT010000063.1:7426-13339 GCA_964527495.1 uncultured Haliscomenobacter sp. | reverse complement strand
ATAATCCCTCCGAGAGTCAGGCTTCCGGTGTCGCCCATGAATACCTGGGCTGGGAAGGCATTGTACCACAAAAACCCGATACAAGCCCCTACCATACCAGCGGCAAAGATTACCAGCTCACCGGCACCGGGAAGGTGTAGGATTCCGAGATAATTGGCAGCAATAGCATTGCCCGAAACATAAGCGAAGATGCCCAGGGTCGCGCCGATAATCCCCGAAACCCCCGTTGCCAGGCCATCCAGCCCATCGGTAAGGTTGGCGGCATTGGAAACGGCAGTGACAATAAAAATCACCAGAGGTACAAATAATAACCATACCCAACGGTGGGCTTTATGGTATTCCATCGGGATAAGCCAGGTATAATCCAGGCGGTTGCCCTTCAGGAAAGGCACATTGGTGAGGTTGGCCTTGTAATCCCCTTTCTCTACCGTCCGTTCCGTCTCTTCCACATAAATCATAGAACCCACCCTGTCAGTATCTTTTAATCCCACTTCCCATGCGGTGGACGTTTCCATCCGCACCACGATATCATCGTGAAAAATCATGGTAAGCGCAATAATCAGGCCCAGGACGACCTGCCCCAGGATTTTGAACTTCCCGCTCAGGCCTTCTTTATCTTTTTTAAAGACTTTTATGTAGTCATCAATAAATCCTATTATCGCCATCCAG
Organism: uncultured Haliscomenobacter sp.; assembly: GCA_964527495.1. Taxonomy (GTDB): domain Bacteria; phylum Bacteroidota; class Bacteroidia; order Chitinophagales; family Saprospiraceae; genus JADJPL01. The sequence goes on along the minus strand of CAZGOT010000063.1, from coordinate 12,670 downwards.
GTCGTAGCAAGGAGCATAAGCAGGATATACACATTATCGAGTTTGGCTACCAGTAGGGTGGGGGCTACTACGCCCAGGATAATAATGACACCGCCCATAGTTGGGGTTCCTGCCTTCAGTCCCTGTCCTTGTAGTCCAAGTTCCCGCACCGTTTCCCCGATTTGCTGTTTCCTCAGGAAAAGAATGATTTTTTTACCCAGGATCGTCGAAATGAGCAGGGAAATGATAAATGCAAGACCAGCACGGAAGGTGATGTACTGGAATAGGCCCATGCCCGGTAATCCCGGAAATAAATCGTTTAGCCATTCGGCCAATTGAATCAGCATATTGGTTGCATTAGCATATTTTTTTTAATGAGCCCCGCTAATAGAAATCAGCGATGTACCTTCCCTGCGTTTTATCGCTAAGAATCAATGCAGGGAGAGTTCCTCTTTCAGGACTTCTTTATCGTCGAAGGGGTATTTAACCCCATGGATTTCCTGGTATTTTTCATGCCCTTTGCCTGCGACAAGGACCATATCCCCGGCCTTTGCAATTTTACATGCCGTCCGAATGGCTGCTTTGCGGTCGGCGATGGTCAGTACACGGGCTTTATCCGCTTCGCCAACACCGGATTCGATTTCCCGCATGATTTCTGCCGGATCTTCGGTTCTGGGATTATCGGAAGTAATGATGACCTGATCGCTTAGGGCACAGGCGACCCTGGCCATTTCGGGCCTTTTGGTCCGGTCGCGGTCTCCTCCACAGCCAAAAACCGTAATGACCGAGGAGTGGCCTTTTTTGAGTTCGCGCAAAGTCCGCAGTACTTTCTCCAGGGCATCAGGGGTATGGGCGTAATCCACAATAGCCGTTATTTGGCGCTGTCGGTCTACCAGATAATCAAAACGGCCTTCTGCTGCCTCCAGGTTGCTGAGGTGAAGAAGGACAACCGCCGGGTCTTGACCCAGCAGGCAGGCAGCACCGTAGGCAGCCAGCAGGTTGTAGGCGTTGAAAGCGCCAATGAGACGGGTATGGACCTCTGTGCCGTTGATATTGAGATGCAACCCCGGCAGGGTATTGCTGAGGATCCTTCCCTTGAAATCGGCCATTTGGAGCAAGCTATAGCGATACACCTGAGCACGCGTGTTTTGGACCATCACCATGCCGCGCTTGTCGTCTGTGTTCACCAATGCAAAGGCGTTTTCGGCCAGACCATCGAAAAACGCTTTTTTTGCCCGGATATAGTTGTCGAACGTTTTGTGGTAGTCCAGATGGTCATGGGTGATATTCGTAAAAACGGCCCCCTGAAACTTTAGTCCGGCAATTCGCTTTTGCTCTACGGCGTGGGAACTGACCTCCATAAAGACATAACTACAGCCTGCATCGGCCATTTGTGCAAGCAAGGCATTGATGCCGAGGGCATCGGGCGTAGTATAGGAGGAAGGCAGGATTTTTTCTCTTATGCGGTTTTCAACTGTGGAAATAAGCCCGCAGGGATAGCCCATTGCCGTGAAGAGCCTGTAGAGGAGGGTAACGGTAGTGGTTTTGCCGTTAGTGCCCGTAACACCAACCAAATGGAGTAAAGTAGAGGGATGTCCCTGAAAAGCACAGGCAATATGCCCCAGGGCAAGGGCGCTGTCCTGTACCCGCATATAGGTAACCCCGGGCCGTAGCGATTCCGGCAGGGACTCCAGGACAACAGCAACTGCGCCGCTGTCCAGCGCTTTTTCCACAAAGGCATGCCCATCGGTATGGATTCCCCGTACCGCGACAAAAAGGTCGCCAGGATCCACTTTGCGGGAGTCGAAAACGGGCTCCCGGATTTCCAAATCCGGATTTCCCCGTGTTTCGAGGATGGTTAGGCCGCCGATGAGGGTTTGTAAGCGCATGTGTTTCAATTAAGTGTTATCGCGATAGTTTGTCCGCGACAGGGTGTGCCGGGGCGTAGCGATTGTACGGCTACGCGGCCAACACCTCTGGGTTCAACTTTCAAACCGGCATTTTCAAGTACGTAGAGGGCATCTTTCAACCCCATGCCTTGTACGTTAGGCACTCTTCCCTCGGGCAGGGACCGGCGGTCCAATCGGAGCGAATCCTTTTTTGCCATCAGTACGGCCATTTGGGTCTGTGGATTTCCATGGAAGGGCAAGCCCAGATAATCCAAGGTACGCTCCATATCGGCCTTGTAGCCGAGGTTGAAGGAAGGGAGCCCTGGATTTTTTAGTTGTGCTGCTGCCCTTGCATTTACTGGCTCGTGGAGGTCGAGGGTTGCATAGTAACATTTATCCGAAATTTCCCGGAATACCGGCCCGGCAACATCGCTGCCGTAGTAGCCGTTGCGCGTTGGGTTGTGGATAACGACAATACAGGAATAAACCGGATTTTCAAGCGGAAAATAACCAGCAAAAGAAGCCCGGTATCCACCTATCCTGGTGCGGTTTTCTCCTATCCTGCGGTAGTTGACCTGAGCAGTGCCTGTTTTTCCCGCAAAATCATAGGCCGAAGTAGAAATTTTTTCGGCAGTACCCTCGCGTACGACACCAGCCAGGAGCTCCTGGATGAGTTGGATGGAACGCTCGGAGGCAATCCCCCGTTTAATCACCCTGGGCTGAAACTTCTCGTGCACTTTGCCATTGAGGAGGATTTCATCCACGAGATAGGGGCGCATCATCCTGCCGTTGTTGGCAATGGCATTGAAAAAGGTGAGCTGTTGGAGCGGGGTAAGCCGCAATTCGTAACCTATCGCCATCCAGGGAAGGGTAGTCCCGCTCCAGCGGTCTTTGGCGTTGAACGGTTCTTTGATATAGGGAGCGGCCTCACCTTCTATTTCGATACCCGTGGGCAAATGTAGGTTGAACTGTTGCAGGTGGCGGATAAACCGCTCCGCTCCGCCCTGCTGGCTATAAGACTGGTTTACCAGCTTGGCCATACCGACGTTTGAGGAAATCTCGAATACCTTGCGTACGGTGATAGAATCGAGTTTGGCACTTTCCGGAGAAGCATCTACCATCACATCTTCGTAAAACCTGGTCTTCCCTTTTTCAATGTCAATCGAATCATCTAAGCGAACGAGCCCGTCTTCGAGCATTGCCAGCATGGATGCAGTTTTGAAAGTTGATCCCGGCTCAACGGAGGTCCCGATGGCATAGTTATAGGTTTCCCACCATCCCTCTGCTGTTTTGCCCAGGTTGGCAATAGCTTTGATAGCCCCGGTTTTTACTTCCATCAGGATGGCCGTACCCCATTCGGCATCGTGGTAATCCATTGCGCGGAGCAGGGCGTTCTCGGTGATATCCTGGAGATTGACATCTATGGTCGTACGTACATCCGCACCACTCCGGGGCTCAATAGCTGCAAGGTCCCTTACTGGGAGCCAGATGTCCCTTCTGGGGTCCACGCGGATCATAGTCTGCCGTCCCGGCTCTCCCTGAAGGAAGGAGTTGAAATATCCTTCCAACCCAACTGGTTTGATGCCCGGGCGAACATAGCCAATAGTGCGCTGGGCCAGGACGCCGAATGGCCTGCGCCGGTCGCTGCTCGGCTCGGCGATCAAACCACCCCTGAACTGGCCCAACCGGAAAAGGGGGAAACTTTCAATCCTGCGTTTCTCTGCGTACGAAACTTTGCTTTTTACCAATATATGCCTGTCCAGGGTATCGTTGCGCAGCCGGATGAGATATTCCCTCAGACCTCCCGGCGTATAAGTGTCATCAATGAAAGTTGCCCAACACAGGGCAAGCGAATCCACATAGAGGTTAAAATCGCGCTCAGAAGGGGCAATCGGGTCGAAGTATAAATTGAAGTAAGGGATCGAGGTGGCCAGCAGGCTGCCGTCGGAAGACAGGATGTTGCCCCTGTCGGCAGGGATTTCCCTGTTCCTGAGGTAATCTTTCTGTCCCTGGGCACGCCACTGTTCACCTTCAAAAACGCTGATCTGGATAGTGCGGTATAGCAATACCACGGCCACCGGCAGGAAGATGCCGAACAACAAAAAGTAAACCCGGTATAGGACTTCGTTCTTAATGTCCATGTGTATAGTCCTTTTTGCGCACAATAATCCTGCGAGGAGCGGTCGGAGCAGTCATAAACCCTTCCTTGCGGAGGCTCTCTGCAAGCTTCACCCGGCTGCTGTTGAACATATTTTCCGACTCGATGGTCAGATAGTACCACCGGAGTTCTTTGATTTCTTTTTGCAGCGTCTGCACCTGGCGAACGTTGCGCTCGGCATAGTGGCTGTTGGCAATATATATAACGGCCAGTGCCCCCAGAAAAAGGACAAAGACCAGGTTCTTCAGGATTAGCCCCTCCGTGAGGTAATCGAGGGCAAAATACCGTCCAATGCCTTTTTTTGCAGCCATACAGCGGGTTAATTAGTTTTTATACAGGTCCATTTTTAAATTTTGAGCGGTAGCACGGTACTATCCGCATCAAAAAAGTGTATCCTATTCCAGGCCCGGGGCTATCCGCCCCTCGTCTGTCCTTACAGCGATGCGCAGCCGGGCACTCCTCGCCCTGGGGTTCCTGCGGATTTCCTGGTTATCAGGCTGCAGGGCTTTTTTAGTAATAATATGGTATGGCCGGAATATACGGCCATAAAAATCACTTTCAGGCACTCCGTCTATGTTTCCGCATTTCATGGAATGTTTCACCATGCGGTCTTCGACCGAGTGATAAGCGATGACGACCAGCCTTCCGCCTGGGCGTAGCACTTCGATACACTGGTCAAGAAAGTCTTTCAGCGCACCCATCTCGTCGTTCACTTCAATCCGCAGGGCCTGGAATAACTGGGCCAGGTACCTGTGCCTGTTCCCCCTAACCAGCGATTCTGCAACGCCAACAAGATCGGAAATAGTGCGGAACTCCCGGTGCCTGCGCTCTGCTACAACCGCTTCTGCCAGCGTTCTGGAATTGCGGAGTTCTCCATACTGACTGAAGATGGTCTGCAAGTCCTCCTGCGTATAGGTATTGAGTACCTTGGCAGCCGTCAGGTCTGCCTGCGCATTCATACGCATATCGAGCAGGTGCTCAAAGCGAAAGGAGAACCCCCGGGAAGCTTCATCCAGTTGATGGGAGGAAACTCCGAGGTCGGCAAGTATACCGTCCACTTCCGTTACGCCAAATACCCGCAGGTACTTTTTCAGAAAACGAAAATTGTTGGGAACGAATTCCAGCCGTGCATCCGAAGGCAGGTTGCGGCGCGCATCTTCATCCTGGTCAAATGCGATCAGACGACCTTTGTCGCCTAATTGATTTAGTATCATTCCG
>CAZGOT010000063.1:0-7416 GCA_964527495.1 uncultured Haliscomenobacter sp. | reverse complement strand
GAGTGGGTCCTGTGCGGCGCGAACCTCGCCGGAGCCGATCTCACCGATGCCGACCTCGCTGGAGCGGACCTGCGGGGTGCGGTGCTTGACGAGGCGATCCTCGAGGGGACGTCCCTCCCGCGCGCCACGCTCACCGGCGCAAGCCTGCGCGGCGTCCGGGGCCGGCATGCCCTCCTCCGCCAAAGGTGGCATCCACATAGGTCCCTTCTGATCGGATGGCAAGGCCTTCCAGGGACTCCCGGGCCATCACAGGCTCATGATATAGCATCTTCCGGGCTGTTAAACAGGCCTCCGCCCCCCAGGACCTCCTGTGCAAGGTCGGAAAAGTCGCCCGGCTCTTCGCCCAGCATCCGCTCGTATTCCTCTTTCGCCCAGATTTCAATGCGGTCCCGGTAAGCAGAAAGGACAACCTCTTTGTCTATGCCTGCATAATCCAGTAATAATTTGCCTATGAGTATCCGGTCTGCACTGTCCATCTCCACCTTCTGTGCCCCGCGGTAAAAGTAACGCACAAAATCCCGGTGTTTCTTGTTGTACAGGTTCAGCCGGTTAACCTCGGCACTCGTCTTTTCCCATACTTCCTCTATATACAACATCAGGCACTTCTCAAATCCCCGGTTAACCACGAAGGTATAGGATTCCCGCTGACCCAACTGGCCGATCAGGCCACTGGGAAGGCGCATCCTCCCTTTGTCGTCAATCTTGCATTCGTAAGCACCGATAAGTTGGTACATAGGTACACGTATTCAAAATCATTTATTCAAAAGTAGGGGATTTTTACACATTTTACCACTTTTTCCCACTTTTTAACTTCAATTTCGATGTTTTTTGTGATGTAGATTTATGAAGTTGTTTATTTTTAATTTATTTGATTATTAAATATATCTAAATTGATTACATTTTGGAGATTTTTTGCACGGCATAACCATACCTTTTCCCACAACCCAGGGTTATAAATCAAAGGACCTTGGAAATACAGGTGGGAGAAAGTGGGGGAGTGGGCGGAGAAAAAATGGCACACAGGCGCATCTGCCTCTCAGGCAGAATACGACGCCCTAAGCCCAGGGGGGGAGTGGAAACAGCTTGTACAATCGCTTGCCCCGCTGCCTACATTTTGGGTGTGCCGACTTTTTTATAAGAGGAAAAAAAACTGCGCCAGCGCATTTGTAAAACGCCAAAAACGGCCTCCCGAAAAATTTTAGAAGACATTTTCGAAGCGCCCGCCACGCGGTCAGTGAAAGTTATCGCGACTTCCCGAATGGGAAAACCGAGCTGCCAGGCTGCAAATTTCATCTCAATCTGAAAAGCATAGCCCACAAAACGGATTTTGGCAAAATCCAGCGCCTCCAGGAATTGCCTTCTATAACATACGAAACCAGCAGTCGGGTCTTTCACGGGCATCCAGGTGACCAGGCGAACATACAAGGAGGCCCCGTAGGAGAGCAAAATCCTGTCCAGCGGCCAGTTTTCCACCTTTCCGCCCCGGGTATACCGCGAACCTACTGCAACTCCGGCACCACTAATAGCACATGCCTCCCGGAGCCGGATCAGGTCGGCTGGGTTGTGGGAAAAGTCGGCATCCATTTCGAAAATAAAGGCGTACCCATGTTCAAGGGCCCAGTTGAACCCGGCAATGTAGGCAGTTCCTAAGCCTTGCTTACCGCTGCGCTCCAGGAGAAAGAGCTGTCCGGGGTACGCTTGCTGCTGCTGCCGTATGAGGTCGCCCGTACCATCGGGAGAACCATCATCTACTATGAGTAAATGAAAAGGATGGGATAAGGAAAAAACCGTGCCTATCATTTGCACGATATTTTCTTTTTCGTTGTAGGTCGGGATGATTACAAGGCTATCGGACAAAACGATTTTTTTTGCGGCGAATATATGGGTTTTTCCATCTTGGTATGTCTATATTTTGTCCTAAAACCGGCAATTTGGACAAAATCCTTAGCGTTATGGCGCAAATACTAGCTTGTCGCAGCACCTGGCTCATTAGACTAAATCCTTTTCCGACCAGCTTTTCTGAAGTGGCCGCAATTCCAATTCTTCACCGGCATCAGTATTTGCCCTTTCCTTACCAGCAGCGGGCAGTACCCCGGATGCTTGCTTGCGGGAGGATCCAAAGACCTGTAAAAAGTGGAAAAATAAGCCTATGCCCCAGAAAAAAGGTGCGGCACCAAGGTGACTCCCTCCTTCCATGCTTACCAGGGAAAGGAGCGCATGCCTGTTCACGAAAAGGTAAACGGCAAGGTGGATGTAGAACCCATTGCGCATGTCCTGCTGCCTTTTGGCCCTGAGGCGTTCCTTCTTGGCAGCATAATATACCGATGATTTTTTCTTGCCCATTCGGAAAGCATTTTAAGCGAAAGCCCTACGGCCTAAAAATCCACTCAACGCCCCCAGTCCCGAAAGTATTCCGCCGACCAGGGCGCTGACCCACGGAAGAGCGCCACCAGACACCCCCCCGAGCAATACGCCCATTTTATCGGCTAAAATGCCCTGATTGGCGGAAGACATCCAAAGCGATTGTGCTGCCCAAAGCAGAAAAATAGCTAAAAATCCCGCAGTAAACGCATGCGGCCCATTCTTGGCAAGCACCATACCGCCGATAAAAGCAATAGGCACGATAGCCCACCAGGGAAAAAAGAATTGGGAAAGATACCCAAGTACCACGATGCTGATCAAAAGGATGGAAAATTTCATTAGTGGTTGTAATTAGCGGTAAAGCACGCAATTTGTTGTCTTTGTTCTGCAAATGCCAGGAATCCAGGCTACTATTTAAAGGTCCATACGCTAAGCGGATCCCCTTTTGTGTCGGCAGCCGAACGCATGAATTGCAGTTTATTGTATTTTCCAGCTGCCCATTTTTCAATCATAGAATCGTAATATGGACTACCTGGGTTACCTGACTGGCCGCCAGGATAAATCCCGTAGGCTTCAAAGCCAGACTTCCGCAACTCTACGATCATCCGCCAGGAAGGCCCGTTGCCACTGCGCACGGCATTTAGGGCATTGGTGTATCCATCGGTATGGAGCTTATGGGAAAAAGCCGGCAGGCGCAGCAAGTGATTGATCTGCGCGCCGTTAATATCCCCCCAGTCTATGCCTTCTTTCATCAAAGGCCCATACCACTCCGCAGTTGCAAGCTGGAAAGCCTTGCGCACAATATCCCCGGCTTGTTCCTTTTGAGGCGTTTGCTGATTATCGAAAATGGCATTACCAGGATCGCTGGCCAATAGGTCCAGGAAACGCCAAAGCTCAGGGGAAAGCAGTTTTTCTGCGTCCGGGCGGTCAAACAGTTCGTCGAAAGCCAGGGACATGGCCGTATCGAGTACTGCCTTGAGAACCAGGGGTGCTTTTTCTTCCTTGAGATAGACATAGTTCCATTCTGCAAGGATTTTGCGCAGCGCTTCTTCCTCGGCACTGAGCTTTTTTCCTTCCAGAAAGCCCAGTACCAGAGGCGCAGCTTCTTCCCCAACAATACTGTAGCTGTTGAACTGCAACCGCTGCATATCCTGGATAGTGATCCCGTTCATCTGCTCTAGCTGCCGGTTGAGTATCCGCCCCCGGTAGTCGTCGAATTCACCAATGTAATAATAGGGATAATCAGAAGCGGTGGAATGTTGGTTGGCGGAGGAGACGAAACCGCGCGTGGGGTTTTTGACTTTAGGGATGTGCTCCCTGGGGATGAATTGCTGCCAGGCATTCCCTGAAAAGCTACCATCCTGGACAAATCGTCCCTGGCCCGGGTTACGCACGGGAAACTTGCCGTTAACCGTAATGCCAATATCGCCGTCGGCAGCAGCAAAAACGAAATTTTGTGCTGGCGTATCAAATCCTTTGAGTGCTTCGAGGTAATCATCGTAGTTTTTAGCCTGCATAAGCCGCAGGAAAGTCCCGATTTCATAAAATGGTTTTTCCTCCGGGCGGTCGTGCGCCATCCAGCGCATAGCGAGATCATAATAGGGAGAAGAAGGCTCGTTGTAAGGAATTGGTCCCCAAACTGTATACTTTACCGTATCCAGTTTCGGTTTCTTCTGACCAGCGACTTTGATTTCTTCAATTACCTGGCGGACCTGAACTGGCTTATCGTCCAGGGCGTAGCGGGTTTTTGCCGCATCGAGCCATTTGACGGCGTACCAGTCCGTCACGTCGTGACCAACATTAGTAACTCCCCAGGCAATATGGCCGTTAAACCCGATGATAATGCCCGGGAGGCCTGGCAGGGATACTCCGTAGGTATTGGCCTCCGGAGTGCTGAGTTGTATTTCAAACCAAATAGAGGGTAGAGAGAGCTCCAAATGGGGGTCATTGGCGAGGATGGGATTGCCGGAGGCAGTTTTTGTGCCCGCTACTGCCCAGTTGTTGCTGCCCAGGAAAGGCGGGGGCATGGGTAGGGTGGGTTGTTCCCAGCGCTGGCCAATCATGGCTGGCGATGAGGGCTGTTCCGGCGCGGGCGAGACCGCTTTAAAGGCCCAGGCGACATCTGTAGGTATAATCGGCGATTGCTTCGGGTTGCTTTGAGGGAACAGGAAATCAAATAATTCCGCTCCGAGTAGTTCCCGGGTGTTGGTGGCCGGGATGTCGAGGTTGCGCGCGCACAAGGTTTCGGCCATGCGTTTGTTCATCAGCATGGACTTGAGAGGGGTCCAGGGCTCGGGCGCAGCATGGAGCAATTTATACTCCAGGGGATAATCCGTCGGGTCCAGCGTGGAAATAAAAGCGTTGATGCCTGCGGTATAGGCTTCAACGATAGCATATTCGTCCTTTTTGGAGCGAACAGCTTCCAGGGCGTTTTCCGCCGCGAATACCATACCCTTTCTGCGTTGCAGGCGGTCGTATTCCAACGTGCGCTCCCCGAGCATCTCCGAGAGCCTTCCTGCAGCGGCGCGGGAGGCGAGGTCCATCTGCCAGAGCCTAAAGGAAGCGGTGACGTAGCCCTGGGCAAAAACGGCATCCTCCAGTCGCTCGGCAAAAATATGGGGCACCATACGGTCGTCAAAGACTACCTTGACTGCCTTTTTTGTGAAAGCCTGGTCTATTTCAAGCGTCTTGGGCCTTTTGACCCGCTCCGCCTGTTGCCAGAACCCATGGCCCGGGCTGAGCAACATTCCCAGGCGCGGCAGGGAAGATCCAAAGGGGTTATGCAGATCCAAAATTGCCGTCAGGGATGCGGTAAATGCCGTAAGCAAGAAAAAAATAATCTTTCGTGACATGCTGCTGAATTCAAATTTTGGGAAATATACAATTTTCCAAATATTTTTAACGCAGGGTGGATATATTTTTAACACCTTTTCATCAATATAGGGATTGCTAATACATGCTGGCCGGCAATAAAAGAAAATATGTACGTAGAGCCTTAACCATCAATTATTTTTCTTCTTATCGTTTATGCCATATTTTTTTTCTGAATTTTTGGATAAAAAAAAATTTGCGCAAACAATTGAAAAGCGTAATTTTGAAGCATCAAGTAGTTTTTGTGTTTATTTGTTTGGGTTAGAGGCCCTTGCCGGATTCTGTGCAAGGGTTTTTTTTTGCTGCCTCCTGGAACTATGTATTACAAAGAGAGAAGGCCGTTTTTCTGGATTTCACGAAGCGAAATCCAGAAAAACGGCCTTCTCTCTTTATGTATTTGGTAGGGTTGTGTAAAAAGCCCCCGGCTTTTCGTTTGCCGGCTTATGCCGCCAAATTTTATTTTGAATGGACACTGTTTTGTCTCATTTTGCGAAGCAAAATGAGACAAAACAGTGTCCATTCAAAATTTCCTTTCGCCGCAGAAGGCGGCAAAAGACTTTTTACATAACCCCTCTCCCTTTTAGCAGATGTCGTTGTCTTTCCCTGGCGCTGAAAAAAGGTGCGTCAGGAGCGGTTTGCCGGAAAATCCAGCTAACCTCTTTCGGGACAGGCCTCTTATGCTGGCAGGGATGATTAATTGTTGTTGAAAACGCCACCAGATTCTTTGGTAGGGACAGCTTCTTTTTCGGGTGCAGCCTTTACGTCTCCTTTAATGGTAAGGATGCGGTTGGCAGCGTCTCCTGCTTCATTGGTGGTAATCGTGACAGTCTTCGTAAATGGCCCTACGCGCTGCGTGTCATAGCGGACTTTGATTTCGGCAGTTTTGCCAGGCATAATGGGCTCCTGGGGATAGGTGGGTACTGTACATCCACAGCTTCCACGTGCTCCCGTAATGAGCAGGGGCTCAGTGCCTTCGTTTTTGAACTTGAATACCCGGAATGGGTCTGCTCCTTGTTTGATTACACCATAGTCCACGACTTCCTGTTCAAAAGTCATTTTAGGACCAGCGACTTTGCTTGCAGGCATCTCCTTGGCAGTGGTCTTGGCAGGGGCATTTTGAGCCTGGGCGACGACTGCTCCAGTCAAAAGCAGGGCAAATGCGAAGATCAATTTTTTCATTGTTGTATTTTTTTGTTATAAAACTCAGACAAATATATGAATTTTAAGGAATAGTCAGAACAACCTGCTGGTTAATGGGATGTTAATGACGCAGGTATGCATCTGTGGACATATGTCTTTCAACTTTTCTGCAGCTATCGCACCACAATTATCTCGCCGGCGAAGGAAGCGGTCTTGCCGTTTTGCAGGCGGACAATAGCACGGTACACATATACCCCTGCAGGTGCAGGCCCACCTTGTTTAGTCCTGCCATCCCAACCACCAGCTGGTAGGTTGGGGGGGATAGCATTGCCTTCAAAGAGGAGTTGCCCCCATCGGTCGAAAATATGGAGTTTTTCAATAACCTCAACGAGTGGACCAGCAAAGCCGGTAAAATAGTCATTGCTTCCATCGCCATTGGGGCTGAAGGCAGAAGGGAAAAAAACAGGAGCCTGGTCGCGGACGATTATGGTCACCTGATCTTCCACCGGGCAGCCTTTCTGATCGGTAACTGACAATAAGTAGGTTGTGGTCACGTCCGGACTGGCGATAACGCTCAAGGCATCTGGCCGATCTAACCCGGTTTCCGGAATCCACCTTACTGTTTCCGGGTCAAATCCGATAAGCGGCTGCAATTCAAGGGAATCTCCTCGCAGGATTTCCTGATCCGGTCCAATCTCCACTAAGGGCTTTGCAACGGGGTTGATGCGCAGAAGGGTATCCAGGCTGCATCCGTCGCTGCTGCGCACGCGCAGGCGCACATCGCCGGGCTGAATGCTGCGGAAGGTCAGTGGGGCCGAGGCAATTTGCCGGGCAGTACTATTGTTGAAGAAGACTTCATAGGGCTTTCTCCCTCCCTGGATTTTTTCAATAACAATGCTGCCCGGGTCTCCGGCACAATGCCCGTCTATGGCTTCCAGGGTAAGTAGCATGGGGCCGGAGACAGTTACGATCATAGCAGCTTCCACACTACACCCGGTGGCATCGCTGATGCGCACTTTATATGGGCCCGCCCGCACCGGAGAG
>CAZGOT010000062.1:0-13534 GCA_964527495.1 uncultured Haliscomenobacter sp. | reverse complement strand
ATGCAAAAGTAGTAGCAAACAACTATTGTTTCCAAATTTTTAGGGAATTATTTTTAAAAAAATTCTGTTGTGCCAAATCAGACCTGAATAGTATGCCTTGAAAACAATCCTTATCGCCTCATAAACAGCTTACTAAGGTTTTACCATCCTTCGCAAATACATATATAATGCGGTTGCTACATCCTGGCTTGAGCAACATATTCCCCCTTTCGTTTATGTTTTTTTCCCAAAACGATGGTATAGATGTACCGTACCGAACAAAAGTAAAAACCCATAAACTGCATCTTCCACAGGAATAGATACTATACGGATACCCATAAACTCTTGCGGGTTATACACCACAACAGGTGCAGCCGTACATGCGCCTGTCAAAACACCGTTAACTAAAAGAAAAGGGATAAGGATAACCAGGTACGAACGATAGAACTGGGTCCGGAAAGTATTCGGCACATATATATAGTGAAACAACAAAAAACCGCCGCTCAATATAAAAGTAGAGGCGGTGTACAACCGATCAATATAAACCGTTCCCAATACCAACAGTACCGCAACCAACGACAGGGTAATCTCTCTGTCAAAACGCAAAAAGGGATCCCCGGGAAAATAGGTATTTAAACAGGCATAAATGAAAAAACTGCCAAAAGGGACCGTAATAAAAAAGAGCCACTCTTCCCATGGTAACCCCAGCAATCTGCCACCAAGTAAATAGCGGTCGTTAAATCCCCATACCCCTGCATAGCCAAAAAATGCATCCCATACAATAAATAGGGCTCCCATTATCCATATCGCAGGGAATAGCCTGCGCCAAAGTGTATAATAGTGTACTTTTTTATCAAAACTAAGCGCAAAAACGGGCACAATCGTACAAATATGCAAGATAGCATAGGTCCAGGATGCTTCCAAAGCCGGGATCTCCAACCACTTGCGTGAAGAAAAATCCAACAGGCCTCGTGTTACTTCGTCCAATGACCATAGAATACCTACTACAATAAAAGGCCACAGCAGAAAAAACAAACGTCTCGGACCTGGCGATTTTTTCATGGCAGTGTATAGTTTACAGCAAGTTGAGACTACTCCTTACCGCAGAGCTAAACAGTAGCATTACCTTCTTACGGTCATTTACCCGAATGCGTTTTTTCATCACCTGATGTGCAGGAACTTCTAAAATACGCTGGAACAGATTGGTGTAATATACATAGGCAAGGTAAACGCCAAATCTGACACCCTTGGGAAGCTTTACAATCCCCGTATAAGCAAAGTCGAAGTCCTTGCGGATATCTTCTTCAATTTTACGCTTTTCATCATTAGAAAAGTGGGCAAAATCCACTCCGGGAAAGTAGACCCTCCCCCGGTCATCAAAATCACTTTTGATATCCCGCAGAAAATTGATTTTTTGGAAAGCAGCCCCTAAAGCGCGGGCAGGCTCAACGAGGCGTTGATACATCGCATCATCTCCCTGGCAAAACACGCGCAGGCACATTAGGCCTACCACTTCAGCAGAGCCATAAATATATTTTTTATACAATTGATCCTCGTAGGATTGATGGTACAAATCCATTTCCATACTGTCCAGGAAAGCATCAATCAATTCCCGCTCAATCTGGTATTGATTAACCGTCTCCTGAAAAGCCTGCAGAACGGGGTTAAGGCTGATACCCTCCTCAATAGCCACATAGGTTTCCTGCCGAAAACGGTCTAAAAGCATTTTTTTAGGAAAATCATGGAAAGTATCCACGATTTCATCAGCAAACCTTACAAATCCATAGATGGCGTAAATGGGCCCGCGAAAAGACCGGTCAAATGCACGGATGCCCATGGAAAAAGAAGTGCTGTATCGCTGCGTGATCAGCTCGCTACATTCTTGGCAGGTTTTTGAATAAAGATCGAGCATAGCAGGTTAGATATCTGTAGGTGAAATAATTCATGGTCGAAACGCCTTCCGCACTTCTCCGGCTACCACCTGTCCCGAAATCAGCGAGGGAGGAACTCCCGGCCCGGGAGTCGTAAGCTGACCAGTGAAAAACAGGTTGCTTAACTTTGGGCTCTTCATCTTGGGCTTGAGAAATGCCGTTTGCAAAAGCGTATTGGCCAAGCCATAAGCATTTCCCTTGAAGGCATGGTAATCCTTCCGGAAATCATTGTGTGCATAGGACTTTTTATACACGACATGAGGCCGGATTTCCTGCCCGGTATGGCGCTCCAATCGCTCCATTACTATATGATAATACCGCTCCCGCAACTCCTCCGAATCCTTCAACCCAGGTGCAAGCGGGATCAAAACAAATAGGTTCTCCATCCCTTCCGGTGCAACGGAGGGGTCGGTGACTGAAGGCACACTGGCGTAAAAAAGCGGCCTGGCTGGCCATTGGGGTTTGTCATAAATTTCCACAGCATGCTGGTGAAAATCTTCGTCAAAGAACAGATTATGGTGCTGCAGATTTGACAGACGCTTCCCAACCCCCAGGTAAAACAACAAAGAAGAAGGGGCCATCACCCGACTTTCCCAATATTCAGCATTATATTGCCGATACTCCGGAGAAAGAATGTGTTGCTCGACATGGTGATAATCCGCCCCCGCAACAATGATATCCGCTTCATAGCGCGCATTACACGTACGAACGGCTATAGCACGGTCCTTGATGGCTTCTATTTCCAAAACTTCCTGTTTGTGCACAAATTCAACCCCAAGTTCCCGTGCCAGTGCAACCATCCCTTCTACGATTTTGTACATTCCCCCCATTGGATACCACGTACCTAACTTAATATCTGCATAATTCATCAGACTGTACAAGGCAGGCGTTCGCTCCGGCGTTGCGCCAAGAAAAAGAACAGGGAATTCCAACAGTTGAATTAATTGCTCGTTGCGGAACAATTTCCGCAGATATTTCGCCATCGAACGGAACATTTGCAGGCGGAACAGACTGGCTACAACCCGAACATCCGCAAACTCCATAATAGAATGACCCGGTTTGTGTACGAACTCGTTCATCCCAACCTCGTACTTATAGGCAGCTTCCCTCAGAAATTTATCCAGGTTGCGGCTGCTTCCAGGTTCATACCGCTCGAACATCTGGTAGAAAGCCTCCAGACTTGCAGGCACTTCCATTACATCTCCCGGACCAAACGTAATAGTATACGAAGGATCAAGCCGAACCAGGTCGTAATAATCAGAAACCTTTTTTCCAAAAGCACCAAAAAATGCTTCAAAGACATCTGGCATCCAATACCAACTGGGCCCCATGTCAAATACGAAACCTGATTCCTGCATCTGGCGTGCCCTTCCACCCGGTACCTCGTTCTTCTCGAGAACGGTGACGGAAAAACCTTCCTTTGCCAAAAAGCAGGCAGCGGAAAGGCTGGAAAACCCAGAGCCGATTACAATCACTTTCTTTGCCAAAACTGTTGGAGATTAATGGATTTAATCCCCTATCAACATAAGCTGAACGGTTTTGTTTAAGAAAATCGCGCAGGGTTTTTAGCTACTGACCAGACAAATCCACACTTTTATCCTACTCTTCTGCTTCCCAGGCCATGTAGCCGCCCTTAAGATCGTATATTACCTTGTAGCCCATGCCAGCAAGCGCTGCTGCTGCCCGTTGGCTGCGCTTCCCCGATCGGCAATATACCGCAACTGGTTTGTGCTTGGAAATCAGCGAATTGGCTTGTGATTCAAAATCTGCAGACTGCACATCAATATTCAATGCTTTCCGGATGTGGCCTTCTGCAAACTCTTCTGGCGTCCGGACATCAATCAACTGGACCGACTTTTCCTTGATCACAGACTTAAAATCGGATACAGACAGCACCTGTACACCCGATTCTGCAGGAGTACCCTGCTTATTTTGAGCCTGACAGGCACCCAGCATCAGCAGGAGGAAAAGCGATAAAATATGCGATCTCATTGCTATTTCTTTTTTGAGTTGAAAAAGATACTCAACAAAAATACTGTTTTTTTGTCAATCAGGCTAGACGAAAGTCATTTACCGTTCCGTGCGACAGCATAAAATAAAGACTTGTTGCACGGGGAAATTATATTTTTGCAGCGTGAAAAATTTAACCTATCTATTAGAGCGGTACAGGACCGATAAGCGGGTATTGGGCCTGCAGGAAGCAGGGCGGGAAGGGGTAGGAGTCCTTGTGACTGGTGCCTTGGGCGGGCAGGTTCCCTTGCTTGTCTCAGCAGTTTACCAGAACGAACCGCGCTTTTTTCTCGTTATTGCCGAAGATAAAGAATCTGCAGCCTATTTGCAGAACGACCTTGCAGGGTTTTTAGATAAAAAGCCCGTTCATTTTTTTCCCGATTCTTTCAAAAGGCCGCTCTACTTCGAGGAAGCCCACCCTTCCAACGTCCAGTTGCGGGCAGAACTAATCAATACCCTGAGCAACTCTCAGGCAGCAGGCGAAATCATTGTTACCTACCCGGAAGCATTGTTCGAACGCGTCGTATCTGCCGAGTTGCTAAAAGCCAACCGCCTGGATTTATCCGTGGGCGAGCAGTTTGGACAAGAAGAAATTATTGAATTTTTAAATGATTTTGGATTTTCCAGGGAAGATTTTGTCTTCGAACCTGGCCAGTTTTCTATACGCGGCGGTATAGTAGATATCTTTTCCTATGGCAACGAAATGCCTTACCGCATCGAGTTGTTCGACGATGAGGTAGAAAGTATCCGCACCTTCAACCCCCTCACCCAGTTATCTATCCAAAACCTGAAAAAGATCTCCGTTATCCCAAATATTAACCTGCGCTTTGGTGCTTCCGAAAAGGTTTCTCTCCTAAGTATCCTACCTGCCAATACGCTGGTTTGGATAAAAGACCAAGCCTTGCTCCTGGAACGTCTGCGGCATTGTGTGGAAAAAGCGGAAGAAATTGCACGCTCCTTTTCTATCCTGGAAGAAAATGAAACCGCTGCGATTTTCAAAAACCGGGCCTTCGTAGGTCCGGAGCAGTTGGCAAAGGAATTATCGGAGCGTACCATCATCTCCTTTAAAAAGCAAGGCGCAAAATTTTCACGCGAAATCGTTTTTAAATCCAACCCGCAGCCAAGTTTTAACCGCAATTTTGAACTCCTCATCAACGATCTGCGCCAGAATTCCCGCAGGGGCATGGAGAATTTTATTTTTACCGACAGCCCCAGGCAGGTGGAACGCTTTTATGCCATTTTCGAAGACCTCCACGCAGAAGTCGCCTTCCATCCCATCACCCATGCTATCCACGAAGGATTTATTGATCAGGAACTCAAAATCGCCTGCTATACCGACCACCAGATCTTCGACCGTTTTCACCGTTACAAACTCCGACAGGGCTTTTCCAGGGAACAGGCCTTCAATATCCGCATGTTGCAGGAACTCCAGCCCGGAGATTTTGTGACACACATTGACCATGGCATCGGTCGGTTCTCCGGACTGCAGAAAATAGAAATTAATGGCCACACACAGGAATGTGTACGCCTGTTCTATAAAAATAACGATATCCTCTATGTAGGAATCAATTCCCTGCATAAAATCGCCAAGTACACCGGGCAGGAAGGCACCCCGCCCCAACTGAGCAAACTCGGCTCCGATACCTGGAAAACCCTAAAAAACCGCACCAAGAAAAAAGTAAAAGATATTGCCGGCGAACTGATCAAACTCTATGCAAAACGCAAAAGTGCTCCGGGTTTCGCTTTTTCACCAGATGGGTATCTGCAAAACGAACTTGAGGCTTCCTTTATCTACGAGGATACCCCAGACCAGCTTAAAGCTACCAACGATGTAAAAGCAGATATGTGCAAACCCCATCCAATGGACCGCCTGATCTGCGGCGATGTCGGTTTTGGAAAAACCGAAGTCGCTATCCGCGCAGCCTTTAAAGCTGTTTGTGACGGCAAACAGGTAGCCGTACTCGTACCTACTACTATACTCGCCCTGCAGCACTACAAAACTTTTAGCGAACGGCTCGCTGCTTTTGACCTGCGCATTGACTACATCAATCGCTTTCGCAGTATGAAAGAGCGCAAAGAAATCCTGGAGCGACTCAAAGAAGGCAAACTTGACCTGCTCATCGGTACACATAGTCTGATCTCTAAAGATGTAGTTTTCAAGGATCTGGGTCTCCTCATTATTGATGAAGAACAAAAATTCGGCGTTGCCTCCAAGGAAAAACTCCGGGCGATGAAAGTCAACGTAGATACGCTAACCCTTACCGCTACCCCTATTCCCCGTACCCTGCAATTTTCCCTCATGGCCGCAAGGGATCTATCCATTATCCGTACCGCTCCACCCAATCGGCAACCCATCCACACCGAAGTACGTGTCTTTAGCGAAGAATTAATCCGGGAGGCTATTTATTTTGAAGTGAACCGCGGTGGTCAGGTGTTTTTTGTCCACAACCGGGTGAAAAACCTGCCCGATATGGCCATGCTCCTACAGCGCCTTTGTCCGGATGTACAAATCGGTATAGCGCACGGCCAAATGAAAGCAGAAGACCTGGAGGAAGCCCTCATCCGCTTTATTGATAAAGAATACGAGGTGCTCGTCTGTACGAATATCATCGAAACCGGCCTGGATATTCCGAATGCCAATACGATGATTATCAATGATGCCCATCATTTCGGGATGAGCGACCTCCATCAGTTGCGTGGCCGGGTCGGGCGCTCCAATAAAAAGGCCTTTTGCTATCTCTTTAGTGCCCCCGCCTCTACACTTACCTCTGAAGCCCGCAAACGCCTGCGCACAATCGAAGAGTTCTCCGACCTGGGCAGCGGCTTCCAGGTCGCCATGCGGGATCTCGACATCCGCGGTGCGGGAAACCTCCTCGGTGGAGAACAAAGTGGTTTTATTGCCGATATCGGCTTTGAAACCTATCAGAAAATTCTCGAAGAAGCTATCATCGAACTGAAGGAAAACGACTTCAAGGATATTTTTCAGGAAGAACTTACCCAAAAAGGCTATCAATATGTTCGGGATGTTCAAATTGATACCGATACGGAAATGCACATCCCCGATGAATATGTCAGCAGTATTCAGGAGCGGCTTAACTTGTACACCGAACTAGATAAATTGGAAACCGAAGACCAGATTTCTGCTTTCAAAGCGCAACTCGGGGACCGGTTCGGCAGAGTCCCCGAACCCGTGCTGGAATTATTCGAAGGCCTTCGCCTGCGCTGGCTTTGCCGAAAACTCGGCATCGAGCGGATTATCCTCAAATCGGGAAAACTTCGGGCCTACCTGGTCGAAAACCCCCAGTCGGCATATTATGAAAGCCCTCAATTCAAATACTTCTTCCAGGCAATCCAGGATAAAGGCCAGGCCCTGGGGCTGCAACTCAAGCAATCACCCAAAAGTATCTTCCTGGTGAAAGACGGCGTTTTTACCCTTCAGCAAACACGCAGTTTGCTAAACCAGCTCGATACCACAACTACTTGAGGAAAAAACCATAGCCAAAACCGCAATCACCTATGCATCCGGACGGAACAATGCAAGTGCTTCGTCTTCTTTTTGCCGCATCATAGCCTGTTCTTCCCCTGTTTTGTCTTTATACCCACATAGATGGAGTACCCCGTGGATCATCACCCGCTGCAGTTCTGATTCGAACGACACGCCGAAGTCCTGTGCATTTTCCCGAACCCGCTCGATACTGATGAAAATGTCCCCTTCTATAATCGGCGAGGATTGATAAGGAAAAGTTATAATATCCGTGAGGGTATCATGCCCAAGGTATTCCTCGTTGAGTTCGAGAAGATAGGCATCAGAACAGAAGATAAAATTCAAAAAACTCAATCGGCAACTTTCCCGGCTAATTATATTTCTGATCCAGGATTCAAGGGCAGCAATATCCGAAGGCTCAAAATCAATATCTTCGGCAATAAATTCGATAGGTTCGACCAAATCAGCCGGGAGATCATCAGGTAAAAATGCATCCATGGTATGCCTCAGAGTTTGAAGCGCAATTCTACCGTGCTTCCATTATTACAGAACTGAAGGCGGTCGGAGAGCTGCTGCATGATAAAAACGCCCCTTCCGCCACATTTGCATATATTGTCGGGACAGGTCGGATCGGGAATTTTATCCGGATCAAAGCCACAACCCTGATCGCTCACCCGTATCGCGATAGAGTTAGAAACGCGGCGGGTCCTGATTTCGACGTTTTTGGATTCATCACAGCAGTTGCCGTGCCGAATAGCGTTAGTCACAGCTTCCGTAAGGCTGATGAGAATATTCGGATACAAATCCTGGCTAATAGGATACTTTCGGACAAGCGTATCAACGAAAGTCTGAACTTCGCCGATGCTATTGAGATTAGATGGTAATTTGAGCATAGTACCTATTGAAAACTAAACAGACGATGCAAAGGTAAGGGGAATACATTTACTTGTCAATAGGTTATTAACATTCTGTTAAGAGACCCTTCAAGATAGCCTTGCTGCGTTATCATCAGCAGCGCAATGGTTATCCAGGATGGAGCTTGTCTCATAATTTTACTTCTTAATGCTGCACGACTATTTTGGTGACGGCAGAAGTTGGCTCCAGAAAACCTGATTCCCTGGGATTAGAAGCGCTGAAAACCAAATACACCCCAGACCTGACCCTGTTGCCCTGGTAATCATTGCCGTACCAGATTGCCTGTCCGCCAAGTGCTTCAGTTTCAAAAACCAGTTTTCCGCTGATATCGGTGATTTTGACCACCGCATCCCGGGCCACCCCCCTAATTGCTATCGGACCGGAATATCCCGGGGGTACCGGGTTCGGGAATACCTGTGGGACAGCCGCATGAAAGCGCCCACCTTCGACCGCATCTGCCTGGTAGGAAATAATCCCCTTTTCTGTTCCAATATAGACAAGTCCGCTCACCTGATCCACGGCAATATGGTTGATGCTATTGTCTGGCAAAGGAGAATTTTCCGTTGTGAACCGCTCTAACTGTTCCCTTCCATCTGCTGAAAGCAGAAAAACCCCGCGTTTTGTACCCGCCCACTTCCGATTGGCCCCGTCCACTGCAATTGCCGTAACCTCCTCGGTGGAAAGCAGGTATTCGAGGAAACCATCCTGTTCTACCGGGCGCAGGGTACCCTTACAAACGGCCTCGAAGGCATTTCGGCCACATTCAAAAATGATAATCCCCTGTGCCGTACCAGCCCAAACATCTCCGCCCAAATCCACGGCAAGGCAATTCACCGCATTTGTTGGAAGATTACTATTGCCGGAAGTGAATAAGCGGCAACGATCGTCCTGATCGTTGTCTATATTGCCTTCATCGAATACCAATATGCCGGAAGCAGTCGAACTGCTCACCAACCATTTGTAGCCATTCCCGTCAACCACCACTTCATGTAGCTGGGTTTCGCCGCATGCCGGACGAAAACTTTTCCATTTGCCGTCCGGAAGCAATACGGATATTGGTCGCTCGGCAAGGTGATTCCCTACCCAAAGACGGCCTTTGCTATCAAAGGCCAGCCCTGCTACACGGGTCCGTCTGGAATCGCCAACTGCGTTATTTAAGGTGGAGTTTTTGTCGTTGTACAGGGTTATCTTCTGCCCGTCAAGTTCCAGCAAGCCTTCAAAAAAGGAGCCGGCATATACCTTCCCATTGTCCGGATGCATAGCCAGCACCATGATGTCATACAGGTCATCATCCGGGTCATTGGGGTTCTCGCCTTTGAGTTCTACTCTGGTATCCCTGTTATAAATTGTCCATTTTCCGTCAATGTAGGAAGAGAAACCATGGTCCAGAAAAAGATAGCTAAAAGTTTGGTTTACCCCCCCGGAAGCTACCCATAATTGCCCCTTGTGCGCCAAAAGGCGACGGTTGTTGGAAGAATAGGGGGAGTTGAAGGAAAGTTGGTTGCAGGCACCTGTGCCAACGCGATCCAGATACCGGAAGTTCCGGTAATTATCGCCAAACCACACCCTGCCTTGTTCGTCTTCAACGGCATAATTAGGCTGTCCGGTGCAATTACCATTCACCGTACCAGCAAAGCCCTGGCCATTAAAATAAACCACCCGGCCATTACCCCCACATCCACTGCTGGCGCACCGGTATCCAACCAGCAGATATTTCCCTTCCGCACTCATGAACTGAAGGCGAAAGCCATCCTGCCGATGCACCAGGGCCGGGCTGCCGCCAGAAGCTATCCGGTGTATGACCTGATTGATATCGAAGTACAGCATGCCATTGTAAACACACAGTACCTGCGAACTGTAGGCTGCTGGAAAGCCCTGACGCGGGCCCATAAATTCCCAGTTGCCAAAATTTTGTGGGTTAGCGGCATTTTCCCGGATGCGATAAATCCCCGCTTCCGTTGCAGCATAAAGATATCCATCGAATACGGTTACCCCAGTAACGTCCAGGCCGGTAAATGTCGTAAAAACAAACTCCCCCTTTCCTGGATTTAACTGGGAAATACCATAATTAGCAGCGATATATACTATAGAAGAATCTGCTATGTATATATCGTAAATGTATTTTTCTCCGACGAAATTTTTAAAGTTCCGTATCTGGTTTAGGGTAGAGATCTTCCCTCCAACCTCGAGGATATCCATGACACTGTTTTCATAAACCACTATCAGGCTGCGGGCATACTTATTATAGCGGATAGTGCGTATCCCGGTATTGCTCAGGCCATCTTCCCGGGAAAGGAATTCGAGGGAAAAATCTTTTTTATCAATGGACAGTACGGATAATTCCGTAGCATAAAAAACTTTTTCGGGGCTCTGCGCCACCTGAGGACCGGCCCGATAAGGCAACAAACTTCTCCACTGCCCAATACGCATCGGCCCAGGGGCCTGTCCCCGGAGTTCGGTCAATATACCGGAAAAAAGGAACACTATCCACCAGAAAAGCGTAAATGATCGCATCCGCAATAGATTTTAACCCTTGTTTTTATGCTTATTTGCTGTGTACATCCCTGAAACCGACAAATAGTCCAGCACAGGCTCCGTCACCAGATACTCCACCGATTTACCTTCCTGGATTCTGGCACGGATGAAACTAGAAGAAATCTGCATCAGCGGCACTTCTTCAAATATCCGCACATTGGGATGTTCGGCATAGGGCCCTGGGGGAAATCCAGGCCGCAGGTAAACAAAAATTTGATAATCCCGCAACAGCACTTCAGGATGCTTCCATTTGTCCAGCGTCGCCAGGTTATCACTGCCCATAATCAGCACAAATGCACGTCTGGGATAGCGCTCTTTTAAATAAGCCAAGGTATCCACTGTAAAAGATGGCTGGGGAAGGCCAAATTCAATATCGCAGGCCTTCAGTTTGGGATTATCTTCTACCGCAATATTGACCAGGTGCAGCCGGTCGTAGTCTTTCGCAAGCGATTGTCTTGCCTTGAGCGGATTATGCGGGGATACCACTAACCATACTTCCTGCAGGGTAGTACTGGTAGCCATAAAGTTGGCAATAATCAGGTGCCCGACGTGGACGGGGTTGAAAGAGCCAAAAAACAATCCCGTGCGCAATTCCGTCATGTACTATTTCTTGCTCGGTTCAAAAAAACTATCCACTGCGTTTTTCACTTCCTCCTCATCAAAGCGGATTTCCTCTTCTTCGGGCACATCCACGAGCCACCGTTTACCCCTACGCACCAGATAAAAGGAAGTGCTATACGTCTCGTACTCATCCCGGATCCGGCATTTGCAGGATGCAGATTCCTGCTCTACCTGGCAGGAAACCGCAAGAAAAACCGAATTCAGCCGTGTAGAATCCTGATTTTCTTCCATTACTATCCGCCGTACTTCTTCCAGTCGAGCCTGCTCCTTTTCAGTGCTCAACATCTTGAGCTGGTCAAACTGGTTGTTGTCCAGAAAAGACTGATACAAACGGATGACTTCTTCGGGCGTGGCATCTGCGGCGATAAGGCCCTGGCTTTCCTGGGTGCTCTCACGCCTACAACTTGGCACAACCAGCACGGCGACACCACAAAAAAATACCAGAAGCAGGCTTGCCCGGACTGATAAGCCCTTCATGCAACGGTTGGATTTATTTTAATTGCTCAACATTACCGGCATGACGAGCATCAGAATATCTTCCTTTACAACTTCTTCCACTGGAAGGAGGATGCCCGCACGGGTTGGAGAGGAAAGTTCAATCTTCACTTCGTCCGATTCCAGAACGGTCAGCATTTCTACAAGAAACTTGGCGTTGAAGCCAATCATCAGCGGATTACCTACGTAGCTGCAAACCAATTGTTCCATCGCTTCGTTGGCAAAATCCACGTCCTGGGCAGAAACAGTGAGTCCTCCGTCAGTAATATTCAAAATCACCTGATTGGTCGTCTTGTTCGCATAAATGGCAATCCGCCGCAGCGAATTCAGCAAATCAACCCTCGAAATTGTAAGCGTATTAGGATTATCTACTGGGATTACGGCATTATAATCCGGATAGCGGGCGTCAATCAGACGACAAATCAGCTGAGTATTTCCAAAAGCGAAAAATGCATTAGTCTTGTTGAAGGACATTGATACCTGACCACCTGAAGGCAGGATATTTTTCAGCAGGTTCAATGCTTTTTTGGGCACAATAAACGATGTGGATACCGTGCTTTCCAGGTCTTTACACGTAAAGCGGACCAGCTTGTGTGCATCGGTCGCCACCATCACGAGTTTTCCCATATCCACCTGGAAGTACACCCCCATCATAGCAGGCCGCAGCTCATCGCTGCTGGTAGCAAAAAGGGTTTTGTTGATACCCTGTGCCAATACCGCACCCGGGAACTCGATTGCATCAACATGCTCCTTTTCCGGAATTGCCGGAAACATGCGCCCATCCTCCCCCGCAAGGCGGTATTTACCATAGGCCGAAGTAATTTCGATACCAAAAGTTTTGTCGTCAATACTGAACGTAATAGGCTGCTGGGGAAGGGCCTTGAGCGTATCCACGAGGATTTTTGCCGGAACGGCCATCATGCCATCAGAATCCGCCATGACCTCCATAGAGGTGATAATCGTCGTCTCAAGGTCCGATGCCGCAATTGTCAGGACATTGTCGCTTATGGAAAATAAAAAGTCCTCCAGAATGGGAAGTACCGGATTTGAACCAATAGATCCGGCGACTACCTGTAGCTGTTTGAGCAGTTCAGAAGAGGAAACGCTAAATTTCATAGATATTTGTTATTTTGCAAAATAAAGCGGGTTTAAACGCAAAGAGCAAATTTACGTTAAAACGCTCATTTTTCCTTAAAAAATACCAACAGACTGTGGAAAAACACTACTCCGGGCCAAACGCAGATGCCGCCCCAAACCCCGATCGCTCCCAGGCTCCTGCAATTCATCCGGTTGCCCACCTAAAGCTGCCCCCGGTGCATACTATTTATCTCAACAACGGCATCCCCGTATATATTAGCAATATGGGCACCCAGGAAGTCGCCCGCATCGAGGTTGTATTCAACGCGGGCAGGCCGTTTGAGCACAAACCCATTGCCGCACGCGCTGCCGCTTCCCTCCTGCGCGAGGGCACCCACACGAGGTCTTCTGCTCAAATTGCCGAAAGCCTGGATTTCTATGGCGCCGAACTCAGCTTTCCCTACTATCTCGATACGTGCAATATCGC
>CAZGOT010000061.1:0-13593 GCA_964527495.1 uncultured Haliscomenobacter sp. | reverse complement strand
TAATCGCTGTTGGGGTGAAGTTTTCCAGTCAGACGAAGAATATCGAGGAATGGGAAGTGGAGCAGATGTGAACATCAATCATTTATCCCGCGCATAAAATCCTCTGTTCCCGGTTTGATTTCAGCCTCCTTAATTTTAAGGGTGATTAAATTATTCATATTGATTCTTTGGGGCATCATAAGGCCCCAACCTTCCG
Source organism: uncultured Haliscomenobacter sp. (assembly GCA_964527495.1). Classification (GTDB taxonomy): domain Bacteria; phylum Bacteroidota; class Bacteroidia; order Chitinophagales; family Saprospiraceae; genus JADJPL01. Next base: position 13,397 of record CAZGOT010000061.1, on the reverse strand, counting down.
GTAATCTTCATAAGAAAATACTTTTATGCAAACTCTACAATTTTGGAAATACCAGGGGGCCGGGAACGATTTCATCCTGGTGGACCAGCGGGAAAAGCGCCTGCTCAAAGCGACAGATACAGAGCAGATTGCCAGGCTTTGCGACCGGCATTTTGGTATCGGTGCAGATGGATTGATGTGCATTGAATCCAGTGAAGAGGCAGATTTTCTGATGCACTACTTCAATGCTGATGGGAAGCCCGGCAGTCTTTGTGGCAACGGTGGCAGATGCGCTGTCGCTTTTGCCGGCTTCCTGGGCATTACTGGAAATTCCTGTCGCTTTCTAGCGTATGATGGAGCGCATGAAGCCCGGATGCCCAAGCCAGAGTGGGTAGAGCTTCATCTGCACGACCTCTCCGACATCCAATTCCATGGCAAAGATTTTTGTCTGGATACTGGTTCACCCCACTATGTGCGCTTTGTGGAACACCTGTCGGAAGTCCAGGTCCGGGAGACAGGACGGCAGGTGCGGTATTCCGAACCCTTTCGGGAAAAAGGCATAAACGTCAACTTCGCCGAAATCCGGGATGGAACGCTGCACGTAGCAACCTACGAAAGAGGCGTAGAAGATGAAACCCTCGCCTGTGGCACTGGAGTAACTGCTACAGCTCTCGCATATGTAGCTGCCCTTCCGCAACCTACTGGCACCTGGGAAATTCCCGTTGAAACCAAAGGCGGCAGCCTCAGTGTACGATTCGCTTTTGATGGGGTTACTTTTCGGGATATCTGGCTATGTGGACCAGCGAAACAGGTATTTTCCGGAAAAATCCTGTTGGCATAAATAGTTGTTAACCCATTAAAAATCCAGAATAAAAGGCACAACTTTATTCCAAAACCGGCAATTCCGGAACATACGACCCCAGGGCATCATACGCTACCTGGTGGATCCGGCCCCGGATATTGCGCTTAAGAAAAGTTCGGTTTTTGTCATCTGGATAAGTCCTATTGGATAGGAAAATGAAAATAAGCCTGTTTTCGGGATCTGCCCAGGCACAGGTACCTGTAAAACCGGTATGGCCAAAAACGGAGGCAGGGGCATTCCGAGCCCGGGCGAATCGGTTTGCCGCAGAGGGATGCTCAAAGCCAAGACCACGGCGATGCACAGAAGTCTCCCGGGTAAAGAGGTTGACCGTTTCAGGAGCAAACCACTGGCGCCCGGCGTACCTGCCTTTGTCGAGCAATAGCTGCATGATCACGGCAAGGTCTTCCACATTGGAAAACAGGCCTGCATGTCCAGATATTCCGCCCAGTAACGCGGCAGAGGGATCGTGCACATATCCCTGGACGAGCCCGCGCTGCCAGGTTTTATCCTGTGTGCTGGGAACGATGTTCTCCATCGGAAAATGCTGTACCGCATTAAACCGTGTATGTCGCAACCCGAGGGGCCGATAGAAAGTCTCCTCCAGGTATTTATCAAAAGGCCTTCCCGTTTTTGCCTCTACGACCTGTTGAAGCAACCAGAAATTAATATCACTGTACCGGTAACGCGGCCTTTTTGCTGGTTCAAGCATTGCGATTCGTTCCGTCAACTCTTTTCGGCAGCGAATGCTAAAAAATAGCTTTTCAGCCATAGGAATAGCATACTCCCCCCGCTTTTTATTACAAAAACAAGCCCCACACCTCCGCCCACCATATCTTCTCATGCGGAGGTATTTACCGGATGGCAAACCTGCCGGAAGACCCGACTGATGGATCAGTAGGTTGCGTAAGGAAATCTTACCGATCGCTTTTCCCCGGAGCCAGGTCAGGTGGCGGTCAAGGGGATCGTTCAAGGCAATTTTTTGTTCTTCATAAAGGTGCATCACAGCAAGGGTGGTTGCCGCAATTTTGGTCAGGGAGGCGATGTCATATACGTCCCACAGTCGGACTTCCCGCTCTCCCCTTTTAAAAGTTGGGTTCCCAAATGCCTTACTGAAAATAACCCGCCCGTCCTTTGCCACCAATACCTGGCAACCAGGGATGATTCCCTGATCCACCGCAGAACGGGCAATCGCATCTATACCAACCAGCTTTTCGGGCGCTATTTCTGACCTTTCAGGAGGGGCAAAGCCGAGGCGAATAGCCTGGGTCGGGGAGCTGGCAGGTGCTATAGAGTCATAACCAGGCCACTGCCCGCGCGCACTCACCCCACCAAAAAAAACCTGTGCAGCGAGGGATTCAGTATGTGGATGCTGCTCAAAGAGATGAATGATGGTAAAAGTGGTATCCAAAAGTCGGTACAACTGCGGTATCCCAAAATTTATCAACACCAGCGAACGGCCCTGATTTACCTCCTGCAGTGCCTGAAGGAGCATCGTATCCCTGAACGGATTAGCAAATTCCGGATCCAGAAGGGCCAGTACCGCACTGCGGCTAGGCGGAATGTTCTCCAATACTGTCGCCGCTTCATCCGTCCCATTTATCCATTTATAGGGTGCATACTTTTCTACCATTTGCTCAAAATCGGGATATTCGCGATTTGCAGGCGACCAAAGGAAAAAAGTCACCTCTTTCAGCCTTTCCCAAGGCACCAGCCTCTTTGAATTATGGGTCACTACCAATGCCTGTTCTCTGAACCGGTAGCTCAACTGTTCCCAATTGCTTTCGTGGAAATGATACCATAAGCGCTCGGTGATGCTTGCCTGATTTTCCCTTTTTTCATTTTTTTCCGGCAAAATACGGGTCTGTATTTGCCGGAAATTTGATCTTGGAGCAGCAGCCTTTTGTCCTCCAAGCATCCATTGCTTTGCCTTAAAGACCTTTCTGAGGCTCCTGCGCATGGCAGAACGCCTCCATTCACCCTCCTGAAGTGCTTTCTTCAGCCGGGGTAACATACTGGAGGGAGGTTTTTTTGTAATAAACAGGTCTGCCCCGGCCCTTAACCAATATTCTACAGGGGCATCCTCCGATACGATGCCAGCAATTAATCCCTGATAAGCAATTTTATCAAAAAGGTAATCCGCCAAAAAACCTTCGGCAGGCTTCCCCAGCGAGTCCGCTCCGGCAATCCTTCCTTCAAAAACCAGCAGCCCCATTCCCCTTGTGTGCAGGCGATCAAGGGTCCTGAGCATCTGCGCCATTGGCGGAAGGGTATCCGGCAACAACATATTAAATCCAGCAAGGCCCTTAGCTCCTGCAATTATGTGCGCCTGAGAAAGATTGCGCAACAGCTGGTACTGGTCAAGGGTATCCCGCCAGGGAGCTGCTATATCAAATGGAGCGACAAGATTGAGCCCCAGGTCTTGAGACTGGCGCACAAAAAGTTGGTTAATACGGTCATAGTGTCCCTTTTCAGGAACGGCTGCAAGCGTGCCAGGTGCAGGCGCAGGAACGACGTCCGAAAACTGGTTGTTGTGTAATACCGGATTATTAGAGAAACAAAACAAAGGCAGGGAGGAACTCCGCTGCAGGGAATCCGTTAGCGATAGATATTCCCGGAGCCCAAAGTCCTTTAACCAAAAGCCGCCCGGAGAGATACGCCAATTTTCCGCATATTGCCGATGTTGCCCTTTGAACGCACTGCTGGAAGGCATATAGACCAGCAACTGACCCAGTTGTTGATCCAGGTCGAGCTTGCGGAGCAGAGAGTCCGGCCATTGTTGGCTTCCTTTCAGATAAGGGATAGGGGATTTTGGTGCAGGCCTGTAGAAAATAGTCCAGGAGCCGATAGCAACCAAGGTGAAAGATATTGTCCAAAAAGTAGCCTTCTGCGGGGCAGTCCAGGAGTTTGGTCTCATGAAAATATACAGGGGTTATGCGGATGACGGGGCTGATGGACGAAGGAATGGGCCAGCAAGTCGCCTTGCTTCCTGTACCGGTTGTTTCCACCAGTTGACAGACCACACCTGGTGGGGTTGAAAACCTTCTCCTGCCAGCATTTGCTCAAACATTGCCTCCCATGCATAATCTGTTCGGGGCAAATTGCCATAAAAGCCGTCTGCAAACAACAAAACTGTGGGAGATTGATCAGATTCCGGGACTATTTCCAGTGCAGCAGGTATATTGACCTCCCCCGGGCGCCTGCGGATCCGCTCGGTGGGGAAAAACGGACGTATATGCCCCTCGACCGCCTCCCAGAATGCCTCCCGGGCAAGTCCCTGATCCGGCGGAACTTGTCGAAGTCTGGACAGGCGGGACTGCGCCATATCCCTATTTTTTCCCCTGGCAGCATGCAGATAGTTACTCAGAAAACCTTCCGGGGCAGTTACCGGGTATTCCTGCCAACGCTGCAAAATTTCCAAAGGTATCGAATGACAGAATACCATTTCGTACCGGGGCATCGCCAGAAGGCGGCGCATCCGATCGAGGAAAGGGCTATTCCCATTACTATCCTTTCCCCATAACGCAGTCGGCTGGGAAGTAAAAACAGCTGATACCAGCACCACATCACTCCGGATTTCTTCCAACTCTCCCAATGCCAGAACCGATAAGCCTGCCCGTTCCAACTGTCGGACCCGGTCCCCTGCAGTGCCCTGGGAAAATTTTTGCCGCATTAAGCCCGCGGCAATAATATCGCGTTGGGCGGGTGTAAAAGCAATCACTGAAACAGATGGTGCCTTTGAACCATGGCGGTGCGGTAGTTGAAAGAGCAGATAATCCAACAGAAATTCACTCTCTGCCACATTCACATCCCGATAATCCTCATGCACCCCCTCCAGGGCAACGATAGATGTTTTTACCTCCTTTGCTGCCGAAACTGCATCCAGGGGGGGAAGGAAAGGGTTAAAAGGATCGTTTCTATGAGCAGCACCAAGGGTAAACACTTGCCCGGCAATATTTCTTGTATCTGGATTTTCCACCCCAAAATCTCCCAAAAGTGCAGAAAACCTGCCATAGCGCGCCAGATGGCGCCACTGCAGCGGATCAATTTTCTGTCCTTCAAGCGAAATTACACATTCAAAATACCCGGGAGCTGCTTTCTGCAGAACCTCTGCGGCTGCCTGAGTAGTTGCAAGGGTCAAGGGAAATACTTCGGAATAAAATGGTCCGGAATTGGTAAATAGCAGTTCCGGAGCATCCTCAACCCTGCCGCGCCTTCCTTTGCCCAAAAGCCAGTTATGCAATTCACGGTTTGCCCTGGCTTGCTTTTGCAGGGAAATACGGCGACTATCCCACAAGGCGGAAACCTGATCAGGCAATTGTCGCTGTAAATCGTCCCACCGGGCGTAATAAGCCTCCAAGGGGGGAATTTCCTGCGGTAAGGCGAGATCCTGCCATTTTAAAAGAGCCTGATCCAGATACCAACTCCGAAAAGCCGAAGGCCAATCCTGTGGTTTAATTACGGATAGAGCCCTTACCACTTTACGGGCATTGCCGGGCAGCCCAAGCCAAAAACGCTGCCAATCGTAAAATCCTGGAAAGTCCCGCAGTCCCACCCGCAGCGCCTCCAGGTCCTGGACAATTTGTTCCAGGTACTTTCCCCGCTTGGAAAGGGTAAGGAATCTATGCGCCAGAGGTTCGTGCAGGAGGTTTTCCTGGTTTATCTCCTGTAGCAAGAGCTCCATTTCTTCTTCAAGTCCCCGCGGCGTATATTCTGGCATCACAACAGAATGCAATTGCGAAGCACTCATGCGCATAGTTTCCGCCTGAACGAAATCCGGTAGTTCCAGAGTCCATTGTTTTAGGCGTTCCTGAAAATGGCTCAGGCCCTCAACCAGATGCGCAAAGGATTTTAATTGAACAAGAGGCCTGCTGTCCAGGCCAAATTCCTCCAACTCGGCAGCATGGACGTTGAGCGCTTTATGGATTGCCCGGATTTCGTCCCGGGCCGCAATAATCTTTTTGCCGCTCCGGGAAAACATGCTGGAAATTCGAAGTGTGGCATCGCCAGACTTATGAAAGGTATCCCCGAATTCCAGGACATAGTCCCGCACAAGGTCAATCGCACTGCTTGTCTGAATGGTCAGCCTGCGACAATGATCCTCCAGAAAGGTCCTAAGCTGATCCGAATAGTTGTTAAGGCAGGAAATATACCGATGTAAGAGCTCCGACACCCTTTTTTCATACGCTGGTATTTTATGCCCAACACGTTCCAGGGCTTCGGACTTTGCATACCGCAGAAAAATCTCCGAATGCAGCCTGGAGAGGGGGTGGTCAATGCCTTTTATTCCCTGAAAAAGCGGAAAAGCCTCGGCGACTACATGGAGCAGTATTTCAAACTCCTCTTGTTCAAACCGATAATCGGTCGGAATAAGATATGCTCCAAGGAGTTCTTTACCCTGTTTCGTACTGCTTGTTAAATATTTGCCGACCAGGTTCGTCCAGGCATCTTTTCCCAGGAGGGGCGTATGCGTTGCCTTATAGGCCTTATCCAGATTTTCCTTTATGCGCATAAGTTTGTCGGCATCCACACGGAATTTTTTGAAATCGAATGCCGGCATGGTGCGCTCTACATATATCTCTGCCCGCATGAAGTCGCGCAGCACCAAAAAATCCTCCCGGGGATTACAAAAGGTAAAACACAGGCGACCGAGGCCCATTTCTGCAAAAGATTGCTGCAGTTCCTGCAAGGGAGGAAGCGCATCTGCCACAACCAAACAAGGACGCCCGTTAGAAAGGAAATGCATGATCAGATGCCTGGCCAGATATTTTTTTCCAGTCCCTGACTCTCCATTAATGACAATATCCCTTTGTTCCTTTAATCCTTCCGCTGCCATAGCCTGATATGGATCAAGCGCACCCATTCCAAAAGGGTGTCCCTCCGATTCAAGCGGTGTTTCTGTTTTCTGGCTTTCCTCTATTTCCGCAAATGGATGTTGCGCAGACGGCAGTAAGCCCACCACAGCAGAAGTAACTATCTTTGGGGAGGAGGAGATACTACCCAGGGTTTCAATCCCTGGACATGGTTGCAATTCCAGGGCTCCTTCCGAATCAAGATCGTTTGCAATTTCCTTTAGTACCTCCCAGAGGGCCAACCATCCTGGGCGGTCCCCAAGATCCTTAAGACGGGTTGCCAGGTCAAGGCCAGTAGATGATTGCACTAGTCCGCAAAGCTCCTGGTTGATGTACATGGGTTTATTTTCTCTTAAGCCCAGGTACCACCTATGTAGACCAACGGCTTCCGGTTCCAGTACCACTGGCCAGATAAGCAGCGGGGCTGCTATGGTGCGCTGTGGCGTTTTCATCAGCACAAAGGGAAACCCGAGTCCCAATGGAGAGACGCCGTTTTTTCTAAGCAAATTGCGGGCCGTAGTGTGCATCGAAAGGAGTGATTCCACCATATTCCCCGGGGAAAAGGAAAAAACAGCCTGACTTCCACCGAGCATCTGTTCCAGCCATACTCCAGCAAGGGCACTCGCTTCTGCCCCAAGCACGGTAAGGTCCGTATACATTCCACGGTGATGCGGAAGGGTATCGAGCGTATCGGCCTTTGTGAATCCCAAGTCTAGTTCCATATTTATCGCGTCAACAGTACATCTCCGGAAAATTTGGCAAAATTTTCTTCGAAGTCGTCTGTGTATTCTAAATAGAGATAATACAAAAATACACCTTGAGGCAATATCCCGCCACGAAAAGTGCCGTCCCAGGCTTTTTCGGGGTCAAGGGTTTCAAAAACCAGGTTCCCCCAGCGATCGAAAACCCGGAATGTATAATTGCGCAATTGAATGCCCGGCGGCAAAAGAGGGCGAAAATCATCATTTATGCCATCGCCATTGGGCGAAAATACATTGGGCAGATAGGCCTTGAAAACTGCGCAGCGACTGAATGCCACAGATACGGTATCACTGGTGGTACAGGGACCTTCAATGGCACTGAGCACATACTGCCCAGGCGCCCTGACTTCGAAAATACTCCCAACACTGCCATCCTGCCAACGCAGCAGGGGCGCCTGCACATCGGAGCGAAGGGTTATCGTTTTGTTTTCACAAATTATCGTATCCTTGCCCAGGTTTGGTTTCCGGGGCTGGATAACCTCCACCCTGATGGAATCCATCCAGGTACATCCCGCACGGACTGCGGTTGCCCGGAATATCCCGGATTGGCGAACGGCGAATGGTGCCAGCCCCGAACCATCCTGCCAGCGGTAGCTATCGGCAAGAGTATTCACCCGAAGCGCCAGTGTTGCCGGTGCACACAACTGGGTATCCCTGCCAAGGTCGAAAACAGGCAGCGGGTTTACTGTCAGCATTGCGGTATCGGATACGCTACACCGGCCTACACTAATGCGGACGCGATAGCTGCCGCTCGCGCCTGTACTCAGTTGCGGCAAGACTGAACCATCCTGCCAAAGATAGGTAGCCCCATTCACACTAGCATCCAGGGTGGCCGTCTGCCCCTGGCATATTGTCCGGTCGGCGCCCAGACGGTTCACAGGCAGGAAGGTAAACGAAGCCTGCAGGCTATCGCGGTAGGTACAACCGTTCAGGGTCGCTTCAAGCCAGAACAATCCAGGCGTACTTACCGGAAGGATCGCATTTGTATTCCCATTATTCCAGCGATAACCTGCTCCGGGAATATTGGCTTGCAGGGTAAGGATTTCCCCCTCGCACAAGGTGGTATCTTTTCCAAGCGAAAAAACTGGCAGAGGTTTAAACCGCACCTCAACGGAATCCAAACGGGAACAGCCGTTGAGGGTAGATACCACTTTAAACGTACCCGAATTGCTTGTCTCGATCTTTGCGGAAGTATTTCCATCCTGCCAACGATAAACTGCCCCTGGGAAAGTAGCGTCGAGGAGGACTTTTTCCCCCTGGCATTTTTCGATCGTTGGGCCGAGTTCCAACTGTGGGAGAGGTTTAAAGGTTATGACGCGTTCCCTTTCAAACCGGCATCCATTCAGCAAAGCGGTGAGCCGGTAAACCCCCGTAGAGCTCACGGTAATCGCATCACTCTGAGCCCCGGTACTCCATAAATAGGTAGAGCCAGACAGCGTATTCCCATTGATTCGCAATTCCTGACCTTCGCACAGACTGGTATCCGGACCAAGGTCAAAGCGCGGCAGGGGCTTAAGGGATATCTGGATACTATCGCGTTCCGAACACCCATTGCGACTTGCTTCTACCCAGAAAAAACCTGCCATATTTGCAACAAAAGTATTGGCGGCGGAGCCATTTTGCCATTGGTAGGCAATCGTGCCGCCCCCGCTTGTCGTTGGGGTCAGGGTCAGGTTGGAGCCTTCGCAGATGACGGTATCTCTGCCCAGGCCTAGATTGAGCGGGGCCTCATACGCTACGTTGACCGTATCTGTTCCAAAACACCTTCCGCTGAATACCCGGGCGATATACGCACCAGGAGAGCGGGCAACAAAAGTTGGCGCGGTGCTCCCGTCCTGCCACCGGTAAGCAGTAGCACCTGACAGCGAAGCATTTAGATTGGTAGTTTGACCTGGACAAAGGCGCAGGTCAGGACCCAGGTTGACAGGCGGGGTAGGAATATAGGACACGGAGAGGGAATCCGAAGCGGTACACCCACTGACTTCCAACGTTACTTTATATTTTCCGGGTTGGCGGACGACGAAGCTGGATTTTGTGGAACCGTCCTGCCAAAGATACTTCGGGCTAAGCAGGTCAATTTCCGGATTCAGTCGGAGGGTATCCCCGGCACAAAGCATGGTATCGGCGGGGAGATTAGCGACAAACTGCTTCGATTCCAATAAAACAATCGAGTCGCGCAAGACGCAGTTGTCTCCATACCTAAGTTCCACCCAATATGTCCCTGGCTGATTGACCACAACAGTCGGGGTACGCGCCCCGGTACTCCACCGGTAGGTTTCCCCCGGGCTATAGGTGCGCCCATCGAGCTGAATAGTACCCGTTTTGCACAGGACGATATCTTTGCCCAGTATACCATCGTCCACATAATCTTCAGGCGAGTCAAATATCCAGCCCGTATTGGTATTGGCAATATTCGTACTATTTTTTCCTGCAAAAAATTTGGTCGTACCTTCCGAAAGTTGGTCACGCATCTGGACAAAATCTGCAAGGACTACTCCCCCGTTCATTATTACCTTTGATTTTTGCCCAATAGATGTGGAAGAAAGGCCAATGGAAAGGCAGTTATTGCCTATCATTTTGAAATATTCGCGCACTTCCTGGGTATTAAGCGCGTCGAGCTGGTAAGACTTGCCAGGGGAAAAAATCAAAGAGTCTATGGTATGGGCCCCGACGATAATGCCATTATTGCGAAACTCCAGCCGGTTAAACGTCCCTTTGGTTTTAACATTGACATTATTACTGATCGCATCAATTTTGCTTGTCTGATCAACAGCGGAGAATAAAACATTATTAAAGCTAAAGGATTGCAATGCGTACAGTCTTGCCGTTGGGCTTGTAAACTCGACCAGGGAAGAATCACCCTGGATAGTCATTGCATTATATTGATTCCAGGTACCCCTATAGATTTGGTCTTTGCCCCGCACTTTCCAGTGGCTGCCGCCAAGCACCAGCGTTTTTGGTACATCCCAATACCCAGCGACAAAATAATCTATATCCACCCCATGACTATTTGAATTGAAGGTCCCGGAATAATGGAAAAAGGAATAGGCTAGAAGGGAGTCTCGAAGTACAAAGCTGCCGCCGCCGCGTACTGTGAAGTAATCAACTTTACCAGCGGCACCAATTTTGATTTGGTTATCTTTTTGTTCTGAGCGAAGGACGAGATGAAAAAACAGATCAAACTTTATGTTGGCACTGGTTTCTACTGAACCGAAAACGTGCACATAGTAAGCCCGAAAAAAGGCATTGAACCGAAGGTTTTTCCAGGTTAGGTTCTTACAATAGTTTAGACGAATGTCCGTATCCACCCGCTGGTCGGGTGCGGAGAAAGAATTTTCATCAAAAAAGACGTCATCAACAGGAGTTGGCACACATTCCCCACCAGGGCCACCACTGGAGAGCGACCAGTGTTCCGTTTCATGCCAATACCCTGATCCACCAACCCAATAGAGCGTTCTGCCTGGATTCTGATTGAGTACCCATCCGTTGGAATTACCTAAATCAACAGAATTGGTTGCGGTGAGCGTGCCGGGGCCAATACTATGAACATCCTGTACAATAATCCTGTCAAACGTTGTCGGCTGCTGATGATAAATGAAAGCACGCCTGTTTTTTTGCGTACTCAGAAATTCGATCATACCAAAGCACCCTCCCGGAGGAAATGTTTTTTCTACAAACAGAGTATCGCCCTCTTGAATGGTATAAGCAACACCCCTGGAAATTCGCCAGATATTTACCCTGTTGGAACTGGAAAAGTAACCCCCCCCCAGCATTTCCAGTGTATCAATGATATGGTTCAGCTTGCGGACGTCTGCATTGATATTGGCACCATAATTGAACCGCACCTTATGATAGATTGCGACCGGGTTGCCTAATTTGTTCAGATCGCCATTCCAGAAATATTCGATAGTAGAAGTGCCAGCGTCAAAAGTCAGGTTAGTAGTGTTCAAATACCAATAAAGGTGATAGGATTCTGCCGATCGCAATTTAATGTGGGATTTACCCAGTTGCAGGTTGCGGGGAGCTGCGGATTCGGAGTTGAACAACCGACAGGCCATTACCTGGTCATTGGTATTCAGGCTGCCCTGGATGAAAAAAATCGCTACCGTTGCAGACAAACTATCACTAAGGGTCCAACTTCCCTGGCCGTTAAAGATGAAGTTTTTCTTAAACTGCTTTCCTTTACTACTGATGGTATTTCCGGGGGTATTGCTTTCCATGAGTATATCCCCTTCAAAATCGAGGCGCATGGCAGGGTTAAGTGTCAGCGAGCCAAAAAGGTGGATATTTTTTTCAAACGTACCCAACAGGGTGGGGTTGCCCGTGGCGCCTGTCCAATTCATGGAGCGACAATAGGCATTATCAATGTTGATAAAGACAACTGCACCGGGGAAGGAAAAGGAATTTTGATCAAAAAAAACATCATCGCCGGCAGTAGGCACACAAGTACCTCCAGGACCTCCGCTGCTCTGGGCCCAGTTAGCAGGATCATTCCACATGCCGGATCCTCCGACCCAATATAGGGCGGTATTAGATTTGAGGCTAATCGCCCACCCGGTATTGTTGCCGAGGTCTGCACTGTTAGTAGCAGTGAAAGTTGCCCCACCAGTGCCGTGGATATCTCGCAAGGAGAGAAAAGACCCAGAAATTGTTCCTGCGGCAGCGCGTAGAATGGCTGCTTTGCCAGGCTCTGAGCTAAAAAGCTGGATGGGTGCATTGCAAGCACCAAGGGCGGTTAGTTTCTGCAGTTCATACGTAAACCCGAAATTAAATTTGAAGTTCTTTCCCGGTCCCAGGTCGAGTTCGCCGAAGGTCATCGGCCCTTTCAGCTCGGCATCGTTTCGCATCACCAGCTTTTCGATCTGCATGTTGGTATTGGAGGGAATATCTAACTGAAACAGGGTTTTGCCGGTAGGACTGGAAAAAAGAACCGTCCCTAAGCGCACGGTACCGAAATTCCGTATTTTGAAGAGCACGTCTGGCGAAGTGAAATCCAGCGTAGCCTTTGATGCCTCCAGGGTAAGCCCTGACAGGTAAATATCTGCAACGGATTCGGGGGTATTCGATCCGATGATAAGGTTATACGGCACCCCGGTTACTGTAATACGGGACGTATCCAGATTAAGGTTTAGTGGGCTGCGGGCTTGAATGCGCAACAATTCACAAATAACCGCTTTTCCTGCTGATTTAAACGTACCCGCTTCAAACCGCAGGAGGCTATCCACCTGAAAAGCCCCTGAAAGCGTCCATTCCCCGCCATTTCCAGAAAATGTGGAATTGCGCAAGAGCTTATGCCCCTCCAGGTTAATCTGGTTGCCGCTATTGGAAGCACGGAAAAAAACATCCCCCTGAAAATCGAATACCATATTCGGATTCAGGATCAGAGAACCCTCTATATTCAGCACAAAACTAGCTGGAGCAGTGAAGACCGGGCGGCCTGTGGCACCCGTCCAGATCATATCTTTACAAAAAATGTTGGGATTATTGACCGTCACAACCTGATTGGGGCCTGTAAAAGACTTGGCATCAAAAAATACGCGGTCACTGGCAGTAGGAATGGTATTATGTTGTACCGTACCTCCGGAAGTGGTCGCCCAATGACTGATATCCGACCAGTTTCCAGAACCTCCGACCCAATAGTAATCGGCAGCGGATACATCGAAGGGAACTATCAAAGAACAAAAAGCTGAAATAAGGAAAACTCTACCCATCTTATACAAAATTTTTCCCTGGTTTTTTACTTGAACCAAATATAGCTTTATCCAGGAACTATCTGGACAACGAACGCTAAATAGGCAAGGAAAATTTTTGCACTACCGGAAAAGGGATCTTTTCCCCGGTACCTTTTGTGTTTCGGGGGTGTGTAGCCTGTATGAGGTTGTGTAAAAAGAATGGGGTTGTGTAAAAAGTATTCCGCCGCCTTCGGCGGCGAAAGAAAGTTTTGAA
>CAZGOT010000060.1:4073-13790 GCA_964527495.1 uncultured Haliscomenobacter sp. | reverse complement strand
GGCGAAAGGAAATTTTGAATGGACACTGTTTTATCTCATTTTGCTTCGCAAAATGAGATAAAACAGTGTCCATTCAAAATAAAATTTGGCGGCGTAAGCCGCCAAAGGACGGTCTCCAGCCTTTTTACACAACCCCAGAAAGTTTTGAGCAAACACTGTTTTTCATTGATTTTGCTTCGCAAAATCAATGAAAAACAGTGTTTGCTCAAAATATTATTTGGCAGCGCAAGCTGCCCAAAGACTTTTTAGAGGGCCTCATAAAAATTTCCTCCCAGGAGTAATAAGCCATTCGAACAGCCAAAACAGCATGGCTAGAAGAAGAAAAGGCTGAAAATAGCTTTCATATTCGCTAAAAATACGCTGTTCCATTTCGCGTTTTTCTATACGTTCCAGCTGCGAAAGCAATGCCCCGGCAGTATTTTCCAGATTAGCGGAAAGCCCATAATAGGCTCCATTTCCTTCCTGTGCCAGTTCCCGGAGCATTTGTGTATTTAGGCGGGAACGAACAGGGGCGCCACTTGCATCGCGTTTGAAATCTTCCTGTCCATCTGTTTGTATAGGAATGAAACCACCGTCGGAAGTACCCACACCCAGGGTAAATACCGTAGCACCCTGCTCCCGGAGCTTCTGGACTGCTTCCCCTGCTGATGCCTCATGGTCTTCCCCATCGCTGATAATAATCAATGCCTTTCCCCCTTGGCTTTTTTGTGAAAAGTATTGGCCTGCCAATTCCACGGCTTCAGCAATCGCCGTACCCTGGTCGGGGATAGTTTCCGGACTTGCGCTATTGGCAAAGAGGGCGATTGCCGCATAATCGGTAGTCAACGGAACCTGAAGATATGCACTGCCGGCAAAGACAATAAGGCCGACTTTATTGCCACGGAGCTGGAGTGCCAGGTCAGCTACAAAACGGCGTGCACGTTCTAAACGATTAGGGGCCACATCCTGTGCCAGCATACTCTGCGAGAGGTCAAGCGCAATAAAAGCCTCAATACCCTTGGTTTTTACAGCCTCCCGACGAGTGCCCCACTGGGGGTTTGCCCAGGCGATGACCAGAAAAATATAAGCCCCTGTCCAAAGTGCAGTGCGCCGCCTGATCCTGTTCTCCTCCCCCCCCTGCAACAAGCGACCCACTTGTCCTATCTGGCCAAAAGCCCTCATGCGGCGCTGGAGGGCATACCGCCCCAGCCAATACAGTACACCGGGAATGGGAAACAATGCCAGCAGAAACAAAATTTCGGGATGTTCAAAGCGAAACATAATATCCAGTGATTTATCACCCTAAAGCAACTTAGAGCGTGTTCGCGAATTTCTCACCGAGTCAAAACCGACAGATTTCACTCGGTAATACTTTTCACCAAAGTATGCCGGAAAAGAAATTCTGCCAGCAAAAAAAGAAAGCCTACAATTAGCCAGAAGCGGTAAGCCTCGCTATATCGCTTCAAGGTAGTAACCTCGATTTTGGTCTTTTCCAGGGTATCAATATCTGCATATATTTTTTCCAGGCTCTTTTCATCTGTAGCCCGAAAATATTTCCCACCCGTCATTTCGGCAATTTGCCCCATCAAAGCTTCATCAATTTCCACACGGGCAAGGCCAAAGAGGTATTCCCCGTCACTGCGACGGCTTACAGGGGTGAGCGCATCCCCCATGGAACCCACACCGATCGTATATACTTTTATGCCGTACTGACTGGCAATTTCTGCTGCAGTAGCAGGTTTGATATACCCGGCATTATTTACCCCATCGGTGAGCAGGATAACGACCTTACTCTTCACTGCACTGTCTTTGATCCGGTTTACCCCGGTAGCCAACCCCATTCCGATAGCAGTTCCATCTTCCAAAAACCCACATTGAAGCTGCGCAAGGAAATTCCGGACAACGGCATGGTCCGTTGTGAGCGGGCATTGTGTAAACGCCTCACCGGAAAAAACGACGAGGCCGATACGGTCATAAGGCCGGCGCCCCACAAATTCCATGGCAACCCGCTTGCTCACTTCAAGGCGGTTAGGCTGAAAATCCTGTGCGAGCATACTGCTCGAAAGGTCCATGACCATCATAATGTCTATCCCCTCCGCCCGGATGCGTTCTTCTTTCAACATGCGCTGCGGACGCGCAAGGGCAACTGATAAGAAAATCAGTCCCGCAAGGCGCATAAAAGGCAATGCAAGACGCAAATAAACCCGCCAGGAAGGCTTGCTATCTGCCCCGATACCTTCCAGCGTAGAAAAGCGCAAGGTTACTTCACGCCGTGCAGACCTATGCCGCCACCATAAAAAAATGGCTATGCCCAGCGGTGCAAGCAGTAAAAATTCTGGGTTCAAAAACCGCACATCACTCCACACGGCCATCATGCAGCTCCGGTTTTGTAGCTTGAACAAAATCAAAAATAACCCGCCAGGCAGCTTGATGCCGTTCCAGAGGCAGCTCCGCTTTTGCAAATTTTACCTGGTCGGCATCCCGCAAAACCCCGATAACCTTTTCCGACTCTCCGCTTTTTACCCCAGCATCATCCAGCAACTGTTGGACTTCTTCTGTTACCGATTCCAGGGCCTGTACTGCATAACGGCGGGAAACATATTCCTTTAAAATATGGGTCAGCTCCGACTGGAACAATTTGTACTGTCCTTTTTCCGGCAAGCCTTTGTCCCATAAGACCTGAAGCTGCTCCAATGCTATTTCATGCGCTGGCAGTGGTGGGGGAGCAGGTAGCTCCGGTTCCTCAACTACCTTCCTGCGGCGCAGACGCGCTACAACAAGAATAATAACAGGTATCGCCAGTAAGGCAAGAAATAAAAGCCAAAAATCAGATATCCAAACAGGTTCCTTCCATATCCCTTTTATGGGTTGAATGCGGGCTGTATCCGCTTCCAAAGGAATCGTACGTACCTGAAGAAGCAAATTATTACTGTACAATCGCTCCAGGCCTGCTGAAGTTTCAATTTCTACCGGAACAGGTGGAAGCCGGTAATATCCGGAATCGAACGCCGATAATACCAAAACCTGCGAATACGATACCCCCCCTGCATACCCCACCGAATCCACTGGATTTATGCGCCTGCGTTCCAGGCCTTTTACTGTACCAAGGGTATCCGTGCCGACCCGGACCAGCCGACTTCCCTGGGGTAGCGATATCTCAATGCGCAGACGCGTTTCATCACCTATCAGGATTTCCGTGCTATCCAGACTTGCACGCACCTGCCCCTGGCCGAAAGCAGCAAAAGGCAGGCAAATGAAAAGTGCCAGAGAAACAACAGTGGATTTTGCGCTTACATTCATCTGCCAGACCGCTTTTGAAAAAACTGCAATAAGGCCTGCATATAGGATTCATCCGTTTTAATATCTACCACATCGGCACCCGTTTTCAGGAACGTTGTACGAAAGTATCGGCTTGATTCTGTATAACGCCGGGCATAACTATCCCGCACCCACGAGGCACCCGTATCCAGCCAGCCGATAGTACCAGTTTCCGCATCTTCCGCCCGGATAAGCCCTACATCCGGCAAGGATACCTCCCTCTCATCGGTCACCCTTACCCCAATTACATCATGGCTCCGCGCAGCCACCCGCAAAGGATCTTCATACCCATGAGCAAAAAAATCGCCAATCACGAAACAAATACTGCGTTTTTTAATGACATGATAGAAAAACTCCAGCGCCTTTCCAACGTCCGTATGACGACCAGATGGTTGGAAATGCAGCAATTCACGGATAATCCGGAGAATATGCCGGCTACCTTTTTGAGGGGGGATATACAGCTCAACCCGGTCAGTAAACAGTGCGACCCCAACTTTGTCGTTGTTCGAAATAGCAGAAAAAGCCAGCAGGGCGCAGATCTCCGTGATGATTTCCGATTTGAACTGACCTACCGCACCAAATAATGCCGACCGGCTTGCATCTACCAGCAGCATTACCGTGAGCTCCCGTTCTTCTTCATAAATTTTTACATGCGGTTCACCCATTCGGGCGGTTACATTCCAATCAATATTCCGGACATCGTCCCCAAACTGATATCCCCGCACTTCGCTGAAAGACATACCTCTCCCCTTAAAGGCACTGTGGTATTCTCCGGAAAATATGTTCCGGCTCAACCCTTTAATCTTGATTTCAATTTTCCTGACGCGCTTCAGGAGTTCGGCAGTTTCCATTAGGTCATATCAATTTTCAGGGCACTTCAACTGCATTCAGGATGCGGTGGACGATATCTTCCTGGTTCACACCCTCTGCCTCAGCTTCGTAAGTGAGCCCAATCCGGTGGCGGAGTACGTCCAGACAAACGTTGCGCACGTCTTCTGGAATAACATACCCCCTGCGCTTTAAAAAAGCATGGGCCTTGCTGGCCAGTGCAAGGTTAATACTGGCCCTGGGAGAAGCCCCGTAGCTGATCAGCGGCTGCAGCGAACTTAAGCCAAGGTCGCCAGGCGTTCGGGTGGCAAATACAATATCAATGATGTAGCGTTCTATTTTTTCATCCATATATACCCGGCGCACCGACTTCCGGGCCCGGAGGATTTCCTGGGGATGTACCACAGGCTGAATATCTATACCGAATTCTTCATCCTGGATATTCCGGCGGATGATTTCCCGTTCCTCTTCCCTTGTAGGGTACCCGATTTTAACTTTCAGCATAAATCGGTCCATCTGTGCTTCCGGAAGCGGATAGGTACCTTCCTGTTCAATCGGGTTTTGCGTAGCCAGTACGAGGAAAGGCTCTTCCAGGTGAAAGGTTTCGTTCCCTATCGTCACCTGCCGCTCCTGCATGGCTTCAAGCAGGGCACTCTGAACCTTTGCAGGAGCCCGGTTGATTTCATCGGCCAGAATAAAATTGGCAAAAACAGGTCCACGACGCACCGAAAATTGCTGGCTACCCGGATTGTAAATCATGGTACCTACAACATCGGCAGGAAGCAGATCGGGTGTAAACTGTATCCTGCTAAACTTGGCATCTATAGCCCTGGCAAGGGTTTTGATAGCTAAAGTCTTTGCCAGACCTGGTAAACCCTCAAGCAGAATATGCCCCCTGGTCAGTAACCCCAGCATCAGGCGTTCGATCATCTGGTCCTGGCCTACGATGATGCCCGCTGTCTGTAACCGGAGCTTTTCCACAAATGCGCTGTCAATGTAAATTTGCTGATTGATAGCCTCGATGTCTATTGCCTGCATATACCTATTAAATTATGAACTGCTAATATCCTTCATTCTATTCCTGCGAAGGGTTATGCTGAAAAAGGGGCTTGACAGGTGTAGTATCCTCAAGTATCCGGATATGGGGTTTATCGGGTCGAAGAGGCTTTACCGGCCGGGAAAAAGTATCCCGGTCAAAAAAAGCCTGGACGACCATAATGGAATCGGCAAGGCGGTTTGCCTCTTTTAGGATATCTTCCATACAACGCTCCTCCTTTGTACGCACGTACACCTCTACCCGCTCCTCCACTTCCTTTTCAATAAGGGCATCCATGTCGGACTGTGCGTATTCTTTTCGATCCAGACACCCGAACAAGGAAGGAAACAACAGAAGGAAAAGGCCCCAAAAAAAACATTTTCCAGGAAGTTTCCAGTACTTTTCACATCCCTTATTTGCCATCCTAAACAAAATTTATTTCTGGTATTTTGCCCTCAACGCTTCCTCTTCCTTGCGGCGTACCAAAAGAATGGAATCTGTCAACGTGGACAGTATCTGTTTGCGCTTTTCAACACACAAGCTATCCATCCGCAAACCCATACCCTCAATGCGCCGAAAGTACAGCGTATCCACCCATTCCCGCTGCTCCAACGTCAATTTCAGCGGAGGGGGATCCGAACAGGAGCCCAGACAAAAAAGACCGGGGAGTACCAGCCAAATTAATCTCCTGTATTGCTTTGGCAAAAAAAACGTAGGTTTTGTTCTCTCCATTGTATGCGTGTACGTAACCAGATAGCGCCGTGCGCCCAATTTAAAATAAGGGGTTGTGTAAAAAGGCCGGAGGCCGTCATTTAGTGGCTTACGCCGCCAAACAATATTTTGAACGAACACTGTTTTCACTGATTTTGCTTCGCAAAATCAGTGAAAACAGTGTTCGTTCAAAACTTTCTTTCGCCGCCGAAGGCGGCGGAATGCGGAATACTTTTTACACAACCCCAGAATGTTTTTTTTAAACGCTGATTTTATTGATTTTGCGAAGCAAAATCAATAAAATCAGCGTTTAAAAAAATTTTATTCTGCCGCCGTAGGCGGCGGAATATTTTTACACAACCTCAAAAAACATTCCCTGGCAGGCGCAGGCAGCTCCTATATTTTAAAGCGTATCCGGCAATTTCCTCCGAAGTTCAAAATGTTTGCCCAGATATACCTTCCGCACCATTTCATCTGCTGCCAGCTCTTCTGCCGTACCCGCCCGCAGGATACTGCCTTCGAACATCAGATACGCCCGGTCGGTGATGGAAAGGGTTTCCTGAACGTTGTGGTCGGTAATCAGGATTCCGATATGTTTAGTTTTTAGTTTTGCTACGATAGACTGGATATCCTCTACCGCAATAGGGTCAATACCGGCAAAAGGCTCATCAAGCAGGATAAATTTGGGGTCTGAAGCCAGTGCCCGGGCAATTTCTGTACGCCGGCGCTCTCCCCCGGAAAGGGTATCTCCACGGCTCTTTCTGACTTTACTGAGCCCAAATTCCTCAATAAGCTCTTCCAGTTTGTCCGTTTGTTCTTTCTTCGGCAGTACCGTCATTTCAAGTACCGCCCGGATATTGTCCTCTACACTCAACTTTCGGAAAACGGAAGGCTCCTGAGGCAGGTATCCAATACCACTGCGGGCTCTTTTGTACATAGGTAGATGCGTAATTTCCTCGTCACCGAGAAATACCCTACCACCATTGGGGCGGATAAACCCCACGACCATATAAAAAGTCGTCGTTTTTCCGGCACCATTGGGCCCAAGTAAGCCAACGATTTCTCCCTGGTGTACTTCGATGGAAGCGTCCTTCACAACGGTCCGGGGACCGTACATCTTGATCAGGTTTTCACTTCTTAAAATCATTCCTTTAATCTATATAAACGACCTTATTAATAAAACGAAAACCCAAAGATAGTTCGAAAGTGAGGTTGACAATCTGACGCTCGGGAATATCTACTCGGTTTGTTCCTCCAAAAGGATTAGGGTTGATGACATTGCGGATCTCCGGTTGATTATACTGAAACGAAAAATCCGGGTTCACGCTCAATTCGAGCATCATCCCGGTGAGCGCTGCGAAAGGCAGTTCAATCCCCCCGCCAATAGTTGCACCATAGTTAAATCGGTTGACAAACTCCTCGAAAGGATAAATATTGCCGTATAAAAGTGATGCACTGGCCGATAAGTTATCGGGTCGCAGTTTTGTACTTACCGTATAATCGCCGCGTATTCCAAACAAATAATACAATTTCTTTTCACCGCTGAAATCAAACTTTTGTTTGGCACCTAAAGTCAGCGAAATATTATTGAAAAGAAAAGGAGTAGAATTTGCAGGTACATCCACCTGGGTACCATCTATCTGGGTATACACCCCCCTGAATGTCCGAATCGCACTGCCCTTTACGTGGTACCCCGCCTGGGCAAATAAAGCAAATGGCTCCTCTTCTTCAGCAGATTCAATGAAAGCGATAACATGCTGCCGTAACAATGGTTCGCGTTCAAAGCTGTTGTCCCATTTCTGCGTTCCTACCGTTAGCCCCCCCTTGAGGCCGAACGCATAGCTTTGCGCAAAGCTATGCACGGCCAGGCTACAGCATAACGCCAGAGTCAAACACCCGTAAAGTTTCATACGCTATTTAGTTAAAAATCAACCCTCAAAGATCATCCAAATCCACCAAAACAGGAAGAGCAACCCAATGAACAGGGCAAAAACTATAGCGAGTAAAGGAACTATAAAACTACCAAGCATACAGATAACGGCTCCAACAGCTAGTCCAAAGAAAATCCTGCCCAATATGTTTATCCCTCGTACATACCAGCCCAACAAACAAAAAACCCCTGCAATCGCACCCCATTTGACATAGGTATATACCGCCAGCATAGTTAGCTGTAAAGGCCATTCGGATGGCGTACCCCGAAGGATTCCCAAAAGCACACCGTTTTCGAGATGGTCAAAAATAGCTGCTGCTATGGCCAGACCTATGCCTGTCAAAAGGATATTATGGCGCCAACGGCGCCACGCCAGGTAACAACTGATTGCCAGAAAAGCACTATACGCGAGCAGAAAAATCCGGTCCTTTAACACACTCTGCACAAGCGCCTCTATAATATCCCCTCTTCCTGCCAACACTTTTTCCACATCGGCAACAGTGCGCGCAAATTCCAATTCAACAATGGGGCTTTTCACCCCTTCCGCAACCGGGATTTCCGGCATAGTGAACGCAACGATCAGCGTTAAAGCTCCAAATGGGAGAGCCGGAAGGAAATGGCGTTTTTTCATACAGTTAAAACGATTTTTTCGCTGAAAAGCATGCTAAGCCCGGTCTCACCCCAATATCCCGGTATTACCCTGACGCATCCGCCTTGGCCCATACCAAAGCCAAAAACCGGTAATAGTAAATAATAACAGTGCAAAACCTATTATAGAAGTATAGACCAGTTTGATTTGTCCGTTACCCGTCGCAAAATAACGGTCAAGAATAGACCCATCATGAATATGCTCGACAGCATCAGATATCCTGCGCTCCTTGTGCAGCAGGCGACCAGTCGCCCCATCGAGTTGAAGGCCCCAGTAATGCTGGCTAAACACAAATTTTACCGTTCCTTTTTCTTTTCGGATATCTATGCGGTCGAGGTCTGTAGAAAGTACTGGAGAAACCGAATCCCGCAGATAGGTACAGGCGAGCTGGTGAAGGCTGTCGAGCGGCAGCCACTCCCCTAAATCACTGGAACTACCCTTGAAGGTGGGGGCAAGCAACATACCCCCGCTGTGCTTTTTCCAGCCCAGCAGCAACCCGGTGATCGCAACTATAAAGAAAAAAAGGAAAAGAGACACCCCTAGCGCACGGTGCACCTTCCTGAATACCCGCAGGACTTTTGCCTGCCGCTGTCGCTGATTTTGTTTGTTCGTTCCAGTCATCAATAGTACTTTGATTCCCTTTGTCCGTACAGGCGCAAAATACTATTTTATCGGGCAGCGTGAAAATTATTTACCTATGTTATCCTTTCAAAACGATAAAACTAAAGACGGCATGGAGCTGGGGTTATGTAAAAAGCCCCCAGAAAAATTTCCTCATAAAATCAACGTGGCTGAAAAACCCGGACGTAATCCACGATCATCCAACGGGGAAAAAGAG
Source organism: uncultured Haliscomenobacter sp. (assembly GCA_964527495.1). Lineage (GTDB taxonomy): Bacteria > Bacteroidota > Bacteroidia > Chitinophagales > Saprospiraceae > JADJPL01. The sequence goes on along the minus strand of CAZGOT010000060.1, from coordinate 4,501 downwards.
TGCTTTCCACCGGAGGACCCGGCAGGTTACCCCCTATAGCAACATTGAAAACAAAAAAGAAAGGTTGGTTAAAGGGATATGCAAGCCCATTCAAATTGGCAGGTGTAATCTGAAAATAGGGCTCGTCGTCCAGCAACCATTGTATTTTATCTTTTTCCCAAACAATAGAAAAAACATGAAAAGCTTCCGAGAATTTAGCTCCGCCTTGGAGGAATTTTGCAGCAGTCCGGAATTGATGCTGTGCAACATTGGCCCCGAAATGCGCCGACCCAAGTACCCGGTTGGGGCGGTCTCCAGTCAATTCCATAATATCAATTTCCCCGCACGCTGGCCAGGGCGTCCGGTCAATATTAGCCCCCAGCATCCAGAGCGCCGGCCAGTAACCACGCCCCTCGGGCAAAGCAGCCCGGATGTCAATACGCCCATAC
>CAZGOT010000060.1:0-4063 GCA_964527495.1 uncultured Haliscomenobacter sp. | reverse complement strand
CCATATTGAAATTCGCGTTTGCCCTTGGTGATGATCCGGGCAGAGGTATAATCTCTCGTTCCGGCTGTCTCTTTTCGGCCCTCTATGACCAGATATCCCCCGCCCACAAAAGCATTTTTTTCCTGATAGAACTGTAGTTCGTTGTTGCCCCAGCCACACAAAGACGGACATCCATCCCCCGTTTCAAAAGTCCAACTGGAGGAGTTCAACGTTTCTCCTTCAAATTCATCCTGCCAAACCAACTGATAGCCTGCATACGAAAGGGGAGAGGTGGGCCCGGCAACTGGGATAGCCACCCGGTCAACAGGGTTCAGATCGTCGTTGCGCAAAGTAATTTTAGCTTTATTCGCACCTAATTTTGCGTTAACAGCGTCCAGCAATACAAGCTCCAACGTTTCATCTACTTCCTTTACAGGATCGCCGATAATTTTGATGCTGATTTCGCGGGAAGAAACCGAAGGGGAAAAAAGTAACGTACCGCGTTCCACGGGCTCGAAATCAGATCCCGCGCTGGCTGTACCTGCAACCGTAGCATAATATACTACAATATTCGTAAGGCTGAGCCCTTCAACCTGAACCATAAAGGTGAGGGTGGTATCCCGGTTACCTTCTGAAATTTCGATATCCCCCTTTTCCAGTCGGACGGTCGGCATTGGCGCACCAGGCAGCCCAAGATCATCGGATTTACGGATACAACTGCTTAGTCCAATCCATAAAAAAAAGAGCACTTTAAAGGTGCCTGAAAATCTCCTGTTATGCATTCCTGTTGTTATTGATACACCCTGACATAATCAATTTCCATGCGCTGGGGCCATATTGTTTCGTCAACCCCATATTTTCCTGCCCAGTTCCCCCCCACAGCAAGGTTGAGTATCAGGTGAAATTGCTGGTCAAAAGGCCAGCTTTCCGGACCCGCACCTGGTTCCCGCTCATATTGAAAATAGGGTTTCCCATCTGCGAAAAATGTTATTTTATCTATGGCCCATTCAATGGAATATACCCTGAATACCTTTTCCAAAGGCTTATGCCATTTAACCCTTGCTCCTTTTTGGGTCCCGGAAAGATGGTTATACTTCCCGGTATGCACCGTGGCAAAAAGAGAGTCCGGGGCGTATCCGACATGCTCCATCATATCAATTTCCCCACAGTTGGGCCAGCCTCCGTAAGGACTTGCTGTTGGGAGCATCCAGATTGCAGGCCAGGTACCCCGACCCTGTGGCAATTTTGCCCGCACTTCAATACGGCCATATTTCCAGTCCCCTTTCTTCCGCGAAACCAGGCGTGCAGAGGTATAATCCCTTCCTGACCTGGCTTGCCGATGGCATTCTATGACGAGGTTCCCTTTTTCTACCCGCGCATTAGCCGCTTCTGAGGTATAATATTGCAATTCTGCATTGCCCCATCCGCAAAGATTGGGACAACCGTCGCCTAAATCATACCCCCAACGGGTAGAATCCGGTAGACCTGAATATTCGAACTCATCCGCCCACACTAGCTTGGTAAACTTCAAAGGACGCCCTCCTCCGATAGTTGGACGATGCGAGGATAATCCCAAAGTTGCGCTAACGCAAACCAACAAAAACAGGTAAAAGACGATATTATTTTTCATCCTACAGCTTTATCTCAACAAGTTTATTTAACAGAAACGAAATATAGCTCAAACCAACCACCTCCCTTTAAAAAAGGTGTCCGGACTACCAATTCTTTTTCTGTCAATACAACAATATCATAGATATTCGAAGCATCCCATACCCCCATAAAAGCCCCTTCCGGCAGGATAATCCGGGGCTCTCCACCAACCCCACCGCGCGGCACAAGCGTCCAGGTCTGGTCTTTGGGCGGCGAGTAGGGTACAGGAGCATAGCCTTTCCAGGGATCAACAGTCAATCCATTGTTTTCGTAAACAAAGCGGTTGTCGTTTAGGGAAAAGCAGAACCGGTCATCGTACTGCTCATTTTGCAACCCGTCTTTTGTGGATTTAAACCACTCGCCCGAGCCCGGAATGGGGCCAACCGTAACAGCGCCTGCGAGCCGGCTGAAGGTCCAGCACCGGGAAGCTCCTGGAACACACCCCCCCACCAATACTTTCACCACATCGTCGCAGGGAGGAATGGCGTCTTTATAAATACGAATCGGCTTTACTGTCTGTGCAGTACCGCTTCCTCCAGCTTTTGCGACATACAGCGTTACGGAATATTCTCCCGAACGCGGAAAAAATATGGTATCCTTCTGTTGCTTGGACTTATCGGGTTGTCCTCCCGTAAAGCCCCATACCCGGTCAAAAACCCCCGGCGTAAGGTCCTCCACAACGACCGAGTTGGAGTCGCCCGCCAGATACCGCATAGAAAAAACAGGTGGCTCCGGAAGCGGTCCCTGTGGGATTTCTTCTTCTAAAAAGGGGGTACAGGCAGCAATTGCTGCCGCCCAAAACAGCAATGCAGCAGTTTTTTTTGTCATGGCTGGCATTTTTCAAATATAGAAAGTCTAGTATCCGGGGTTCTGCGTTACTGCCCCATTGGAGGCTTGTATCTGGGATTGTGGGATAGGAAAAACACGATGGGTGTTTTCCTTATACCCCAGCGTACCCAATACCTGCGCGGCACGACCAGTGCGTACCAGATCAAAAAACCGATGGCCTTCAAGGGCCAGCTCCAGCCTCCGCTCTCGATAAATGGCTTCCAGTAAAGCAGCTCCCGTAGCCGTAATAAGGGGAATTTTCACCCTTGCACGTACCAGATTGAGAGAAGCCCTGGCCTTTTCCGGCTGGTTATTCTGAAATGCGGCCTCCGCGTGCATCAGCAAGATATCCGAATAGCGGATTACCCGGTCGTTGGAACCACCGTTGGGGTTGGGATCTCCAAAAGAAGCCTCTTCCCGCTTATTGTTAAAAAACTTTTTAGGATAATATTTATGCGGAAAACCACCCGTAGCCTCCCGCGTAAAGATACCCCGGTCGCCCATAGCCTCACCCTCACGGAATACTGTAGCTTTCAGACGGGGGTCTTCAAAACCTTCGGCAAAAAAGGCATCCACCAGGCTTTGTGTCGGTATATTGAACCCATAACCTTCGAACTGCCCCCGGGCACGCTGGAAAACATTGGTAAAAGTTCCTTCATTATTCGCATTGTACCCCCAGTTTCCCCCGGATTCCGTCATGTATTGGATTTCAAAAACGGATTCCGGTCCATTTTCCCCGGCAGTAGTAAAGATGCGGTTGAAATCCGTTTCAAGTCGGTATTGACCGGAATTGATGATTTCCTCCGTCAAAGCCTGAGCCTCAGGCCAGCGTTTTTGCCAAAGGAATACTTTAGCCAGCAAACCCTGTGCCGCACCCTTGGTAACCCTGCCCAAATCTGCTGGTGGATAAGCGTTGCGCAATGGAAGGCGCTGTGCCGCTGCCTTTAAATCGGCTTCGATAAGCTTCCAGATGGCCGCCTCGTCGGCGCGGGGCTTCCGGTATTCACTGGGAGCAAGCAAACTTTCCACCATGGGTACGCCCCCAAAGAGGGTCACCAGGTTGTAGTAAAACCAGGCACGCAAAAAATGTGCCTCGCCGAGTATGCGCTCTTTCAATCCTGATTGCATCGAAATACCCGGCACCCGCTCCAAAACTACATTCGCACGGTTAATCCCTTCGTAATCCGCCCGCCACTCCGATTCCAGATACTCCGTGTTGACCGGTCCCCGGAAATTTTCCAGGGCAGAAAGCTGCGGCTGGTCATTGTCACCAGATCCCCCCTTTTCCGAATCATCAGACATGATATCCCCCCAAAACCAACGGAAATGGCCAGCAGGGGTCAATTCAAATTGCAGAGGCGCATATGCGGCATTAATAGCAGATATCGCATCCTGCTCCGTTCGGTAAAAATTCTCGATCGTCGCCCCTACCAAAGGCCGTTTCTCCAGAAAGTCTTCCTGACAACCTGCAAGGAAAAGACCCATAAAAAGCAATATCTTAAATCCCACCTTTCGTTGCATACCCTGATTTTTTAAAACGATACGTTAACCCCTGTTAAAAAAGTGCGGGCTTGTGGATAAAACCCCTGGTCAATCCCAATTTCCA
>CAZGOT010000059.1:9540-13843 GCA_964527495.1 uncultured Haliscomenobacter sp. | reverse complement strand
ATGCAAAAGTAGTAGCAAACAACTATTGTTTCCAAATTTTTAGGGAATTATTTTTTCATTTTTTTTCGCACAGCTTTTAATGTGCTGTAAATCAGCATATTAAACCAAAAAGTTAAAATTTGGCTGAAAGGTTGGCCCTGAATTTCGGACGCATTTGAAATGGATTTATTGCGAAGGGCAAACCTGGCGAGAGGAAAACACTTTTGTTTTCGTCAAAAGTAAGGCTTTGTTGCATGGGCAGAATCCCGCCTTTGGGTTAGGAGAACAGTATTTTGGCAGGAACGTGCTTTGTAAAGCGTCAATAATCTTTTCGCAAAAAGCCTTATACAAAAAGGATTACAAAGTTAGGGTAGAACGCATAAAAAGTCAATACATCGAGAAAAGAATTTAGACAAGGTGCGGCAAGTAGAAAAATGTCGGACTAAAACACGTAACAGGGGTGGTAAATTATGCTAATTTTGTCCTTCAACCTATTATAAATGCATAACCCAATGAAAAAGCACAATTTTGGCGCAGGTCCGTCTATTTTGCCTTCCCAGGTATTTGAAGAGGGGGCAAAAGCCATTCTCGATTTTGGAGGGTCCGGTCTTTCCATTTTAGAAATCTCTCACCGGAGCAAGGAATTCGAACAGGTAATTGAGGAAAGTGTTTCCCTGACTGATGAGCTTTTTGGACTCGGTGGAAATTACGAGGTCCTTTTCCTTACCGGGGGAGCCAGCACCCAATTTTTTATGGTGCCGATGAATTTGCTTGGAGAAAGCGAAACGGCAGGTTACCTGGACACAGGAAGCTGGTCTTCCAAAGCCATATCGGAAGCAAAGCTCTTTGGTAAGGTAGAGGTCCTGGCTTCATCAAAAGACCAGAACTATGGATACATCCCACGGGATTTTGACATTCCGCAAAATCTTCAATACCTGCACCTGACGAGCAACAATACCATTTTTGGTACCCAGTACCACTGGTGGCCACAAACAGAAGTTCCGCTGGTCGCAGATATGTCTTCCGATATTTTTAGCCGCCCTATAGACATTTCGCGTTTTGGTTTGATTTATGCCGGAGCCCAGAAAAATATGGGTCCTGCCGGGGTCACCCTGGTCATTATCCGGAAAGATCTCTTAGAGCGCAAAAAAAGGTCACTTCCAACTATGCTCAGCTACAAAACTTTTGCCGACAACAACTCCCTCTACAATACCCCTCCGGTATATGCCATTTATCTTTCCATGCTGACGATGCGCTGGATCAAGTCTATTGGGGGTCTGGAGGCAATTAGCGAGTTGAACAAGTCAAAAGCCGGGCTATTTTATCATGAGCTCGACAAAAACCCTTTGTTCAAAGGGGTTGTTAGTGCACCCGAAGACCGGTCATTAATGAACGCCACCTTCCACACCGTTCGGGCGGATTTGGAGAAGCCTTTCCTGGAAATGTGTAATGCAGCGGGGATTATCGGTATTCAGGGGCATCGCTCTGCGGGAGGATTCAGGGCATCCATGTACAATGCCCTGCCGCTGGAGAGCGTAAAAGTCCTTGTCGAGGTGATGCGTACTTTCGAAAAGCAAATGGGATAAAATCGAATGCGTCGTTTACCTGAAAAGCAATTTCGGTATCTTGACCTCTGTGGATGCCAGGTCGAGGTGATGATAGTACAAGAATACCGCCGTTCCTACAGGGCATCCGTAGGCAAGCAAAAGCTAATCCTACGGATGCCCAAAGGACTGGACAGCCAGCAGCATACTCAAGCCTGGCAATGGTTTACGGATTGGGCAGAGCGTATTATGCACACACAGCCTGCTATTTTCAAGCCACTGATTTCTGTGCCGTACCCAGACAGGAGCATCTTGCAGATAAGCAAGCGGCAGTATACGGTTCTGATTGAAGAAACGGCAAATAGCACTTCTCAGGCGCGGTTGCATAGAGGCAACGAACTCCATCTGCGGATAGCTTCGGATCTCAGGGAGATGGACCGCCAAAAGACAATCAAGACGTTGATGAGCAGAATTATCGCCCAGGATTTTTTACCTGCTGTAAAAAAGCGGGTAGAGGAAGTCAATGCTGCGCACATCAGGGGCACTGTCAAGCAGGTACGCCTTAGTTATATGCACTCCAAGTGGGGCAGTTGTTCCAGTAATGGCAACATTAGTTTATCTACCCGGTTGCTTTTTGCCCCCGAGGAGGTAGTTGACTATGTAATCCTGCACGAACTCGCCCACCTGGTTGAGATGAACCACTCCTCCAGATTTTGGGGGATTGTAGAACGGGCAATGCCGGGATACAAGGAACAAGAGCGGTGGCTGAAGGAAAATGGCGCGGGCTGCGATTTTTGAGCAAACGCAGCCCGCGGGAGAGGAAATTATTCTGCTACTACTTCGAAGCGAAGTTTGGCGATAATATTTTTGTACAAGTGTACCTCTGCGATGTAGGAACCGATTTCCTTCACCTCTTCCGGCACTTCAATTTTCTTGCGTTCGATATCCAGATTGAATGCATCCTTGACAGCTGTAGCAAGCTGGACGTTGGTAACGCTTCCGAAAATTTTGCCGCTCGTTCCGGCTTTCGCGCCGATATTGATAGATTGCGACTCCAGTTTAGCGCGGATAGCCTCAAACTCGGCGATCTTCTGATTTTCCAGTTCAAGTTCTTTGGACTTAAACTCTTCCAGGCGAGACATGTTGGAGGCGCTGGCAATTTGGGCGAAGCCTTGGGGAATGAGGTAGTTACGTCCATACCCCGGCTTTACTTTTACCACGTCGAAGCGGTTGCCCAACTTCTCGATATCTTTCAACAGAATGATTTGCATGGCTTTGAATTTTTCCGCTGGGAGGGCGGATGATTAAAAAAGCAAGGGTCAATTATTTCAGCAAGTCCGTGACATAAGGCAACAAAGCCAATTGACGGGCTTTTTTTACCGCTTCAGCTACTTTGCGCTGGTACTTGAGTGAATTACCAGTAATGCGGCGAGGGAGGATTTTGCCCTGCTCGTTCACAAACTGGAGCAAAAAGTCTGCATCCTTATAGTCAATATACCGGATACCGAACTTGCGAAAGCGGCAATACTTAGACCGCTTCTGTCCAATTTTAGGATTGCTGAGAAATTTTATTTCATCTTTGGTGGGTGGCATTTCGATGCGATTTTGTGGTGAAAAAGGTTATCGGGCCGATTCATCTGCAGGAGCGGGAGGGGCGTTGTGGCGCGAACGCTGTGGGCGTTCGTTATAATCCCCTTTTTCCACTTTTTCTTTCTTCTTCGTTTTTCCAATCAAGCCATTGCGCTTGTCAGAATTGTACTTGACACCATACTTGTCCAGGCTAACAGTCAAAAAGCGCATAATGCGCTCGTCCCTGCGCAGGGCAAGCTCAAAATCAGTGATTAAATCACCACTCGGCACCTCGAACTCGATGCAAAAATAGACCCCGGAATTACGCCTGTTGATGGGATAAGCCAGTTGGCGTAAACCCATTTCATCTACATGAACGATGCTGCATCCTTTTTGGCGGAGCAGGTCAGCGTATGTCTGAGCCGTCGCCTTGATATCTTCTGACGACAGCACGGAGTCAACGATGAAGGTTACTTCATAGTTTTTCATTGGATCAGACATTATTATTTGTTTAAAAATCAGGGCGCAAAGATAAGATTTTTTTTAAAATCTCCGAGGGTGAAACATAAAAAATCCAAAAAAGTGCCGAAAATATACCACACCGCTGGATATCTGGACAAACAACCGTTTTCCGGCACCTTCTCTATGGATATCAGGGGCCTGCCCATGGCATTTTCGATAGCAGTCTTATCAGTTGTCATAAACGGCAACTGTCATTTTAGGATCATAATCTCCTTGGATAACAGGTGATTGCCGGTTCAGGGTATATTGCCGGACATTGGCAAAAACGAAATCGAAGAGTTCCTGCACCGTAACGATACCATCGCTGTTGACATCCCCCTCTCCTTTAAGGCCCCGGATCAGGAAGTAACTAAACACGCCCTGGCGCAGCCCGCTGGCTTCCAGGGAAGTTTCCTCTGATTTCGAGGACATAATCAGTGCAGTACCCGCCTGTGCTTTTGCCAGCGTGGAATAATAATTTTGTAGCAGGGGCACTTTTCCATCGCGTTCCGCAACCATACTCCCAGAGTGGCAGGCATCGGCAATAAACAGTTTGAGTTTCGCAGGGCTTCTTCTGAGAATCATATTGACTTCTTCATGCCGGATTTGGTTGCGCAGACCATCATAATCAATTGGCAGGAAAGTACCCGGCAGGCCATGACCGGAAAAATACATCAGGACGAGGTCGTTGGGGCCAGCTTTGTAAAAAA
>CAZGOT010000059.1:8614-9525 GCA_964527495.1 uncultured Haliscomenobacter sp. | reverse complement strand
TTTCAGTATAGATTCCCGGGTTGCGGACTCGTCAATGAGCAGTCGGATCTGCTCATCGGGTACAGCGCCGCCTTCCGGAGCCTTCAGGAAAGCATAGATACGGTATGCATCATCATCCGTATATCGCAGCATAGGCATGTGGGAATAAGAGGCGATACCCACGATAACAGCCCAGACTTTTATCGAAGGGCGCTCGACAGGTTTTTCATAGACTGGATAAGCCTGCGCAGGTGTCGGCTTAATAACTTCTTCCACGATACTCTGCATAAATACCCCGGCTTCCCAATCGCCGCTAACCCTTCGCCCATCGGGAAAGAAAATCGTACCCCTTCCATTCAACAATCCTTCCTTTACAAGGCCCTCGAAGCGCTCCCCATTAGCATAGTAGATATTGCCCCGACCCTCCGGAGCCCCATTTTTGAACGTGCCAGTATACCGGCTACTATCCTGGAAGAGATACGTGCCAAATCCATTCTGGCAATCTCCTGAAAGGCAGCGGGCCACTACCACAGGCAGAGGTTTTTCTGTTGGATTGCTATAGCCATAAACGGGGTTTTGGGCCTGCTGCTGGGTAAACTCCAGCATATTGCCCATTTTCCAGACCCCATTCTGCACCCGCCCGTCGGGGTATGAAATCGTACCTTTACCATCCATCTGGTCGTTTTTCCAACTCCCTTTATATTCCGTACCGTCCGAAAAATAGCAAATCCCACTACCCTGGCGACGCCCGTTGCTGAACTCCCCCGAGTAGATATTCCCGTTATCATAAATATAAATACCCTGGCCTGTGGTACAATTGCCCGATATACAGCCTACAGAGATTTGGTTGGCCTTTCCATTCGTCTGGAGAACCAGGCCGGGGTCTTCGGTCACCAGCGTGCCCTGGCGCCAGTATCCTTTTTTTATTAAAC
>CAZGOT010000059.1:0-8604 GCA_964527495.1 uncultured Haliscomenobacter sp. | reverse complement strand
CGGATACCTGGTCCCTCCTGCTTATCCCTCGACCAATATCCCTTATAATTACCGCCATCGGGATAAAAGCAGGTCCCGAAACCCTCCCGGACGGTATTTTTAAATTCTCCGATATACCGGGCACCACTGGCATAAACCATTACCCCACTGCCGTTGAGGCAATTTCCACTAACACACTGGCCTTCCAGGTTAGTCCAAAACGATACAAACAAGCAACAAAACAAAAAAATCCGGGACATACGCATGTTAATTAAGGTGTCACATAATGTTCAATAAGGAAATCAACTGGGGGTGTCTCAAAAATATAGGGTTTTGAGACAGCCTCCTTTGGGGCTTATTCAGGTTATTCTATATCTTAGCGGACTACACCGAAGGGCATATTCAGGTCAAAATCTCCCAGAAGCAGGGGATTTTGGGCACCCGCGGTATAAGCCCGAACATGTTGAAACAAGTACTCATGTATTTCTTTTACCGTCACTATTCCATCTCCATTTTTATCTGCCTCCCCCGCAGCCCCCTTTATCAGGAAATAGCTATACACCCCTGAGCGCAGCCCCGCATCTTCCAGGGAATATTCCGCTCCCTTGGAGGATAGCAGCAGGGCAAAGCCACCTGAGCTCTTTGCCAGGGCAGCATAATATTTCTCCAGGACAGTTTGGACAGAAGCAGACCGGAATGCGTAGGCATTACCGGAATGGCAGGCATCAGCGATAACCATTTTATGCTTAGCCTTGCTGGACTGTATAATATCCCTTACCGTTTCGTGGCTTAACCGATTGTTATACCCATCGAAATCAATAGGCAGGAAAGCACCTTCCGTCCCGTGCCCGGAAAAATAAAATATCAGCATATCGTTCTCCGAAGCATTGGAAGCAGCTTTCCGGAGAGCATTCAGAATGGCATTAAGGGAAGCGCCCTCATCAATCAGCAGGTGAATCTGATTTGCCGGAACAGCCCCGCCTTCCGGGCTGCGCAGCAGCATACTAATCCGGTAAGCATCGTCATCAGTATACCGCAGGGCAGGATAATGTGGATACTGCGCAACACCCACAATCACCGCGTGAACCTTTGCCACAGCGGGTGTTGCATAGGGCGATGTGCCTATACCTGCTGAAAGCACCGAGTTTTCAGCCGGAAATTGAAGCGGTTTACCTCCTATCCAAAAGGAACGAAGAATATTTCCTGACGCATAGAACATGGTCCCTTTCCCCTGCGGCTGGTGGTTTAGCCACCCCCCTTCATAGCGATCTCCGGAAGAATAAAAAACCTTACCTTCTCCCTCCGGGATCCCATTGCGAAAAGTTCCAACATACACATTGCCGCTCCGGTATACATACCTGCCCAATCCGCTGGCACAGTATTCAACGTTGCAGTTGCGCGACATTGCAGAGTCGGCTGGATATCGCTCGGCCTGTTTTATGGCCACTGCCTCCAGTGGCATATTATTTTCCCAAAAGGTTTCCTGTACGCTACCATTCGAAAGGACCAGCTTTCCGTATCCGCAGCGCATACCTTTTTTCCACATGCCCGAATAGGTAGAGCCATCCGCATAGCGCATGACACCTTCGCCCTCGAAATTTCCGAATGCGAAATAGCCCGTGTAGCGAGCCCCGGACAACATATCCAGTTCGCCCAGACCATGAGGCTGGTTAGATTTCCACTCCCCTTTGTATACATTCCCGTTCGCGTAAGTCATGACCCCTTTTCCCTCCATGTTATTGTGCAGGAAAGCGCCCAGGTATTCATCGCCGCTCGCAAACGTGAACCGCCCTTGTCCTTCTCGGTATTGATTTTTCCAATAGCCACTATATCGGTGGCCTTCAGGGAAATACATCGTTCCAAGGCCATGGACCCGGCCATTCTGAAATTCCCCTGTATATTTTGCCCCTGAAGGAAAAACGGCCTCTCCATATCCGTTTTGACAATCCCCTTTGAGGCAGGTAAACTGGCTTAAACCTGTATTTGCAACAACAAATACAGCCAACACGCAAAAGTTCAGCTTCATCCGTTTAAATGGTTTTGGGAGAAGAAAAAAACTTAACCGGGCACTCCGGCTTTGCGTATTGGTCTTGCCATATTATTACCGCGTAAATATATAAAATAATAACAATTATTAAACAGGTTTACGCTTTCCTTATTGCCTTATGCTATTTTAAAAAGTGTATTTTTGCAAAAAAAATTATGGAAGCAATAAAAACGGTTTTGGCAGGGCTGGTCCTTGCCGCGGTAATTTCTTCTTGTGGCAGCCCTGCGGGCGCCTCTGCAGGCACAAGCTCCCCTCAAAGCCAACAAGGAGATGGCAAGCATTTTGGTGAAAAAATATCCGGGGAAGGAGCAATTTCCTACACCAATCTATTGCAAGTCCTTCAGCAAAAAGATTCTGTTTCGACAAAAGTGCGTGGAACGGTTACTTCGGTATGCCAGCAAAAAGGATGCTGGATTAAAATTACTTCGGAAGGGACAGAGCAGCCGGATATGATGGTCAAGTTCAAGGATTATGCTTTCTTTATGCCTAAGGATATTGCGGGGCGCGAGGTGGTACTCCAGGGTGTTGCCTACCGGGAGGTCACTTCTGTTGAAGAACTCCGGCACTATGCTGAAGATGCAGGTAAAAGTGCAGAAGAAATACAAAAGATAACAAAACCGAAAGAAGAGCTGAAGTTCATGGCCGCAGGTGTTGTCCTGCTGGATGGAAAATAAGCTAGCTTCGGGAACCTTGCGGTGATTTGCCCGCTGTGGCGTCAGGACTTTTTGCCAAATCCCTGTAAAACAATCACTACCACACCTCGGGAGATATTGATTTACAGCCGGATTTTCCTCAATTTGTCTAATTCCCGCTTGTTATCCCGCTCTTTGATGCTGTCGCGCTTGTCGAATGCTTTTTTGCCTTGTGCAAGAGCTATTTCGAGTTTCACAAAGCCTCTTTCGTTGAAATACATGCGATAGGGGACAATGGTCATGCCTTTTTCCAAAACCCGCCGCTCGAGTTTGCGCAGTTCCGGCCTGCGAAGGAGGAGCTTGCGCACCTTGCGTGGTTCATGGTTGGAATAGGTGCCGTTTTCGTACTCTGCGATGTACAGGTTGCGTACGAAGAGCTCCCCATTGTCGAAGGTGCAATAAGCATCGCTGAGGTTGACATTGCCTTTGCGGATAGATTTTATTTCCGTGCCTTTCAAAAGGAGCCCTGCCTCGAAGGTACTCACAAAGTGGTACTCAAACCGTGCTTTCCGGTTAATAATTTCCGGAGTGTGCATATTTTTTTTCTTTTCGGACATGGCTCTTTTATTTAAATGCTTTCGGTGGGCTTAACCTTTTTTTGTTCTCAAAAGTTTCAAACCTTACCCTGGATTTTACTGCATAAGTTCTTTTATTTTTTCTTCTATCTGGTTCAGATGAATCCGTCTTTCCACGATGACTGGCGGGGATGAGCGCTCCTGACAGTCCATCAATGGGCAGCGCTCACAGGTCGTATGGACTAATTTGTGGGGAATAGCGGGATCTCCCAGGAATTTTATCTTTTCCTTCAGGTCATCATTGATTTGCAGGCCGATGGTAACGCTCACATTCTGCGAGGGGCCTGGATAGGAAGGCCTGGCGATAGTCAGGCATAGGTAAGCATCTTCTGTATTCAAATAATGGGATACCTGTGCTTTTACCAAAGTTCCCGTGAAAGTGCCGTTTTGCTGCACATCTCTTAACTCCTGCAGGAGGGACAAGGATACCCAGCGGCGGCAATAATGTTCATCCAGCCGATTGCCGTGGGGATGGTGCCGCTGATTAAGGTGCAACTCCCGGTCGAGGTAAAAGGTGTTTTCTCCGGTATCATGAACAAAGCGAAGAAAAAATAGCTTCTTCATCCCGAAGAACCGGGGTAATACATTCGTAAGCCGGTGAAAATACATTTCCGGTGAAGCATCATAACTGGCCATGATCTTCAAAAATGCCTCCCCGTCCCATTGGGTTAACTGAAAAAATGCCTCCATATCCCGGAGAATAGACTTCTGCGGGAAAAGGAGGGCAACGGAAAAATATATTGCCCTTGAGTGGTTCAGCACCTCTTCAAAGGTCCGCCCTTTGAGCAGAGAAGAAGTAAGGGCACGCTCCCGGATTTGCAGAAATTGGAAAGCCAGCTCTTTGCCATACTGGAACGATTGCTGTGCAGGCGTCAGCTTGCCATTAAGGAGAAGCTCTTTGCGCTGCGGAACAAAAACCGAACGCAGGTGGGCAAGTTCCAGGTGGGGATCCAGTCCTTGCTCCAGAACGGCATACCCAAAATGACCCTCCAGGAGACGCTTCAGATAAGACGGGACAAGTGGTCGCTCGGGAACAATCCCATAGGTTTTGATGAAACGTTCCACCTCTGCTTCAAGGTCCTCGAAATAGTTGTGATGCAGTTCCAGGTACGAGCGCAAGGCCGCAAAATAAAATTGTTCTTCCTTTACCGCATGATTGCGGGCAAGCTCCAATAAAGTTGCGATAAAAGCACCAACCCTTACCGGGGCACCAGCAATCATCTCCACAACTTTTGCCAGGTCAATCCCAAAAAGGTCCAACGGCAGTTCATTCAAAAAATTGGAGCGCAGCAAGTCTGCCACTGGTGCAAGCCCCTCGTCAAGTTCCTCATCGAGCAGATCGCTCAGCGAAACCCCCAGGGCCTGCGCGAGAAGTCCGACTTTTTCTTCTTTAGGAAACTTTTTTCCTTTTTCAATTTCATTCAGATAGGAGACGGACATACCTGTCTTTTCTGAGAGTTCAGAAAAGGAAAGTTGCGCCTGCTGCCGGAGTTGTCGCAATTTTAAGCCGAATAGTATCCTGCGGTGTATCCTGTTGCTCATGGGGGATAAAGATAAAGGGATTTAGCGAACTTTCGCAAATGTGCGTCCCAGCGATATAGTAGCCTTGTCAAGGGGTTGATAAAAATCATTGAAATCCGGTGCGCTTCGTCAGCGCAGGACCGCCAGGATAATACTAATATGTACTTGTAATATTATTTTAAACACCTTGGACTTATTGTGGCAGTATCGGTGCCAGTTTAACCCCCGCCGGGCAGCCCTGGTTAACGTTCAGATAGTTTGGGCTATGGCCGCTTAAAAAGCTTTTTGGGTGGCTATAAAATGGACTATCTAACACTTTTAATCCGTCGCAGTAAGCCTGTAAAAAAAATGTATATGCGTACCCAGCTTGTAAAAAAGAAAAAAGTGGCCCGCAGGTCACCCGCACTATCCATTAAAAATATGCTGGTGGCTCTGGAGATGGGGGCCGCCGATGATGCAGTACTGCGGTACCTCGATTTTTTTACTGGCACCGTACCAGTCAAAAACATCCGCATGCTCCACGTGCTCCCGACCTTCGAACTCTTCCAGGGCACCTTCAACCGGGAAGGTCAGCCGGGATTAGGCCATTTGACGCTTAATAAGGAGATAATCGCCGAAATGCGCCGACGGATTGCCAGGCACCCCCTGTCCGAAAACAGCAATTTGGCCTTCGATATCCGCGAAGGCAGGCCCTTGCAGGCCCTTTTGGAAGAAGCTACCGAGTTCACTGCCGATTTGATGGTTATTGGTCAAAGCCGTGAATCCGGTGACCACGGGATTCTTGCTGCTAACCTTGCCAGGAAGGCAAAAGGGAATGTACTAATCGTACCGGAAGGTACCAGGCCTCAAATCAAGCATATTATCGTGCCAGTGGACTTCTCGCCCTACTCCGTTAAAGCCTTGCAGACAGCCATTGGGTTGCGCAAATCCCTCCATAATGCCCCACGCATTACCTGTCTGAACATTTTCGAATTGCCCAACCTCAATATTTACCTGGTAGAAAAAATTGAGGATGTGCGCAGGATTGTACATGAAGACCGACTGGCATCTTTTAGACTCTTTCTGGATACCTTTGCCAAATCAGATGCAGAAATAATTGAAATAGAAATAGTAGAGCGGCAGTTTGGCAGCATCGCGTCCTATATTTCAGAATTTACGGAAAAGACCAAAGGCGATATGATTATAATGGGAGCGAAAGGGCACTCCGCAGTTGAACGCGTACTGCTGGGCAGCGTTACCGAAAGGCTCCTGGGAGTTAATCCTGAAATACCTATGCTACTTGTGCGTTGAAATCTGGAAAAAGAAAAAGAGTGGCAAAAGCGAGAGCAAAACACCGCTATTTAAGCCTTGAACCAACACAATCTAAAACTCATAAAATATGTTGATTATTGATAATATGAAAATCAAAGATATCCAGCGGGCCTTTTCCCGGATGTTCCCTGCCCTGAAAATAGAATTTTATAGTGGTCAGCACGAGGAGGGGCAGGGGTCTCCAATGAAGACACGGTTGGATACCGAACGCACGCTTGCGGAGGTGCGGTCTGCCCACACTGAAGGGGACTTCGCGATCCGGGGGGATATGTCTGTTGGTCAGTTTGAAAGAGAATTTTTTGAGCGCTTTGGGTTAAACACCCAGATTTTCAGGCGATCTGGCAATATCTGGATGCAAACTACCGCAACCGACTCCTGGACGCTGGAGGAACAAAACCTGAAGGGGGGTGATTCGGAGCGTTTTTTTCACGAAAAATATAGCTAAACTGTGACCTCATACTCCGGAATTGGCGGTACGCTGCCGCACTGTTTCAAATAGGACCACAGCAGCGGATACGGAAACGTTGAGAGAATCTACCTGTCCGACCATGGGAATAATAACCCTCTGGGTAGATTCGCGCACCCAGAATTCCGAAATCCCGTGTGCTTCGCTACCCAGGACAAATGCAGTGGGTCTTTTCAGGTCTAGGGTATAATATGGTACATTTGCCTCCAGAAAGGTTGCAAAAACCCGGACACCTTGTCGGTGCAGCCATGCGAGTGCAGGTTCTGCATCCGTGGTCACGACTGGCACGGAAAATATCGCTCCGAGGCTGGAGCGGATGACATTGGGGTTATACTCATCCACAAGAGGGTCACAAACGATGACCGCATCCACACCTGCGGCATCTGCCGTTCGCAGGATTGCCCCGAGGTTTCCGGGCTTTTCTACTGTTTCCAGTACTAGTATCAGCGGGTTTGGGGAGAGTTGGAGTTCGCTCAGGCGCAAGTCGCGCCGTTGCATCAAGGCAACGACATTAGGGATATTCGCCCGGTAGGCAATTTTTTCCATTACTGCGGGGCTGACTATATACGTTTCTCTGGGTTCTTCTATTCCGTCCGGGAAAAGGGCATCCAGTGCTTCAGGAGAAGTTTTACTTTCCTCATAAAACAGGCATTCTGCCCGGAAGCCTTTTTTCAGGGCCATACCCACCTCACGGAGCCCCTCAGCAACAAAAAGACCTTGTTTCTTGCGCTCCCGGGATTTTTCTGTAAGCACCAATACATTTTTCACAAGTGGGTTCTGCAGGCTGGTTATCAGTCGTGGCATAGGCGCAAAAGGATTTTGCCGAAAGGTACAAAAACTCCTTACCTTTGCTTGAATGCAAAAAGAAGACTTTGGAAGCACTTCAACTTTTTGGACTACCTCCTTTTCCAGACTATGCGTTATTGGACTGTGGAGACTTTCGCAAACTGGAGCGGTTTGGGCCCTACATCCTACAACGCCCCGAGCCCCAGGCGATCTGGAGTACAGGGATGCCTTTGACCGAATGGGAACGGCTGGCACACGCTGTTTTTGAGCGCAAGGCCAGGCAGCCGGAATTTGGTGATGATGGCAATTGGACCATCCGCCCTGGCGTTCGGGAGCAGTGGCCTATTCAATACGCCTACCAGGGTATGCGCCTGCAACTTCGGCTGGGGTTAACCTCCTTTAAGCACGTAGGCATCTTCCCTGAGCAAGCGGAAAACTGGAATTTCATCTATTCCAACCTACTGGATACACCTGTAGATAACCCTTTGGTCCTCAACCTCTTTGCCTATACTGGTGCTGCTTCCCTGGCTGCCAGGGCAGCAGGTGCGGAAGTGATTCATGTAGATGCCGTTAGGCCGGTTATTACCTGGGCAAGGCAAAATATGGAGGCCAGTGGTCTGGACGGTATCCGCTGGGTTGTCGAAGATGCCTTGAAATTTGCACGCAAGGAAGCACAGCGAGGTCGAAAATACCAGGCAATATTGTTAGACCCTCCTGCCTACGGGCGCGGGCCTGACGGTGAAAAATGGCTGCTGGAAAAACACCTCAACGAACTTTTGGGCTACTGTCGGCAGATACTAGATCCGGAAAATGGCCTTTTTTTACTCAACCTCTACTCGCTGGGGTTTTCTCCCCTGATTGCAGAGAACCTCGTGCGACTCCATTTCCCTGATGCCCCTTCACCCGAATGCGGGGAATTGTTTATCCCGGACCAAAGGGGGATAAAGCTTCCGCTTGGAAGTTTTGTACGGTTCATCAATCGCAGGTAAATCAATCTGGTAACAGCCCCATAATATACAGCTGGGTGGGCTCATCAATATAGTCGCGGGTATTGCGCACCAGGGCCAGAAGCTGGCTCCTGGTCAGACGGGGCGTTTCCCGGCTGCGGAAGCCAGCTCGACCTTCACCACGTAAGGACCTTTTCCGGGAAGCTTCCCTCCCGCCGCCGGGCCGTCGAGCCTTATCCTGGCGTTTCCTCTGACCACCTGGCGCCCATCCGCCGGCTTC
>CAZGOT010000058.1:10320-14298 GCA_964527495.1 uncultured Haliscomenobacter sp. | reverse complement strand
CACATACCGCCATAGACGTGGTGGCCGATTTTTTCCCGCAAAGCAAAAGAAAAGCTGATTTCCCGGTCGTTTTTATCATTGAATTCTTCGAAGGAAAGGCGGCCCAGCCAATAAACGATATGAAAAAGACTGTTACAATTTTCATCCGAAGCAAAACGCCGGGCTGCATCATGGGTTTCCTGATAAGTACGCCCCAGCAGGGTACTTAGATACGTTAGCGCGACTTCCATATCAAATGCTTCGCCAGACTGCTCCTGCTCTACCGCTTTTTCCAGCATTTCCCACTCCCTGTTTTTCCGCCCTTTATGGTCCTGGCTGTTGCGCCGGATTTTTTCTGATTCAACGTACATAAAGGTCAGGTGGGTAAGGATGTCGTAGATATCACTGCGCCCACGGGTCATTTCGATAAACATCTGCTCTGCGTCAATGCGGTAGCAGTTGCGCTTGCGCTTGGGTGGGACCAAAGTCTCGAAGCTGGAATTTTCAAAACCCTCCCTGCTGATGAGCCTTACAAAGCGACACTCTTCAATGCCTTTGGGCAGGCGTTGGAAAATATACAGCAATCCATCCAGTTCAATTCGTTCCGGATCACTGATGGATCCATAAATTTCCGGTCGCAGCATCATCAGCGCTTCGATCATGGCCTCCCCAGATAGCCCCAGCGGCTTATAACTGCCCCGGATAAACAGGTGGCGCATGGCGATATACAGGCGCTCAACGGCAGTGCGGGATTCTTGTGCCCTGGATCGGGTCGTGTTTGACATGGTCATGTGTTTTAACAGTATGCTGGTGCGGTTTTGATTGAAAATATTGAAGAGGTTATCTCACAAGATCTGGGGTTGTGTAAAAAGCCCTCAGCATTTCATTTGGCGGCTTACACCGCCAAATTTTATTTTGAATGGACACTGTTTTATTTCATTTTGCTTCGCAAAATGAAATAAAACAGTGTCCATTCAAAATTTCCTTTCGCCGCCGAAGGCAGCAAATGCCGCCAAAGAATATTTTTTTAAACGCCTGTTTTGTTCATTTTGCTTCGCAAAATGAACAAAACAGGCGTTTAAAAAAAGTATTCTGCCGCCGAAGGCGGCAGAATACTTTTTGTAAACGCCCCATACACGCAATAAATTTTGCTTACTGCTGTTCCAACTTACCCAGCAAGGTGATAATCCCCGCCTCGGTATTCAGGTGTGCACCGAAAACCCCGGCGGGAAGTTTAATCTTCCAAGCAGCAAATTGTTTTTCAATCGCGCTGGCCCTTAGCCTTACCTTTGCAAAAGATGCATCGCCCACACGGAGGAAATATTGAGTTTCCTCTACATACTCGTCATAGGGGACCTGGGTGGAATAGGCGCCTTTGTAATCCGCCTTTCGAAATTCCTTGTGTCGGTATTTGAGCAAGGTGAAGCGAGGGCCTTCATGCAAGGCCTCGTAGAAGCGAAGATCGGTACCCCTGGAAGGGTCTACGCTATTGCCTGGGAGGGCGAAAAAGCGGCCGGTCACGCTATCCGTTGCAAAAGAAAGAAACTCAATCTTCCCGGCAGGCAGGACACCAATACTGCCATTGAAATAGCAAACAGCAGCAACCTGCTTTTCCAGGTTAATGTTCAGCCGGATGGGCTCAATCACCTTATCATTGCCTTTAATCTTGAGTCTTCCATCTTTCCAGGTATCGAATAACAAGGGATTCCCGCGAACGCCCTCGTAGCGGGAATCGAATGCAGTCGCAACAGGCGCCATGCCCCCCGATTCTGTCAGTGCCCTGACGGTCAGTTCATTGTACTGGTTTTCGGCAGCTGATTGGGCTATTGTACTCCCGGCCGCACAACAGACTGCAAACGTGAAACAAAGAATACGCGTCATTATCCGGAAATTTATTCTGCAGAAGTCAATCTGTCGGTAGCAAATTTACTTTTTTTCCGGATTCAGTACTGCTTTGATGCGATTAGGCGTGCCAAAGACCAGTCTGGCAGCCTCGCGCACCTGTTCTGCTTGCAGTGCGTCAATGCGTTCGTTGTATTTGAGCAGAAAGCGGGGGTCATCGCCGAAGAAAAATATTTCTTCCAGGTTGCCAATCCAGAAGCTATTTTCTTTGAGATTTTGCCGATGGCTTTCCCGCCACTGTTGTTTAACTTTTTCGAGTTCCTCCGCAGTAGGTCCCTGACGCATAAGGTTGTCGGTTTCTGTCAAGGTAGCGGCGATGAGTTTTTCCACATTTTCGGGCCCACAAGGAAGGTTAAGCGAAAGCTGGAAATTTTCGTAAGGATATTTATTTAACCCACCATTAAATCCACCACCGTAAATGCCCCCAAGCTCCTCGCGCAGTTTTTCTATCACGCGGATATTGAGGATTTCGGTGAGCGCGCGGACATACAGTTCGGTATCCTCGGAATAGGCGGTTTCTCCAAACCAGATCATCTGGATGAGACTTTTGGGTTCAGTCCCTTTGTTGAAGGTAAGTTCCCGCTGTCCACCAATCATACGGAGCCCATTATCTTTCCAGGGGGTTTCCTGCCCGCTTACCGGCAGTGCCCCAAGGTATTTGGCGATAAGGGGTTTCATCACCGCTTCATTCAGGCTGCCCACGATGGTGAAATGCATACCCGTTGCATCTCCTACGCGTTCTTTATAAATCGCCAGAATGCGGTCGAGGTCCACTTTTTCATAGGTCTCTGGTTTTGGCAGTACAGGAGCAAAGGGGTGATTGCCGTACATAAACTTATAAAGCGTATCTATGAAAGCAAACTGCGGATTGGCGCCCATCATCGCATACATAGCGTTCTGTTTGCTTTTGAACGCGGTGAACAAGGCATCGTCCCGGCGCGGAGCAGTAGCATTGAGATACAACAGCTGGAGCATCGCCTCGAAATCTTTTACAGAGGAGCTACCCCGGAACCCACTGGTAATCTGTCCGAGGACCGGATTGGCGCTGGCAATTTTACCGGAAGTTACCTTGCGGAGGTCTCCGGGAGAAAAATCTGCAACCCCCATTTCGCGCATCACCTGCATGGCCGTAGAAGCGTTGAGTTTATCTTCCGGGGAATAATTGTTTGCCCCTCCTTTCCGGGTCCCGGAGAGGAGGATTTCATCATTTTTAAAATCGGTGGTCTTCAGGGTTACAGTAACCCCGTTGCTAAGGGTCATGAGCGTGGTGCCCAGGACCTCATCGCGGGATTCAGAAACGATACGGCCACCATTTTCCAGTGGGGCCATCAATCCGTCTGCCAATACTTTTTCTACATACGGTTGCACTTCTTGTTGCATGGCCTTCTGGAACAGCGTCAACAGCCCAGCGTTGTCGGGTAGGGGTATATCCCCTTTTTCCGGAGCGGTGAGGACGATAAAGTAATGGGCATCCAGGTTAAAGGTTTCTGCAAGGGCATTGATTTCTTTTATATCAATAGAAGGCATAATAGACTGGAGGTAGGTAAATTCCTTTTCTATACCCGGGGCGGGTTCTCCGCTCAGGTAGTGGCGTGTCAGTTCGCCAGCATAGCGGGCTGATTCCGTTTTATCTTTCTCCTTCAGTGCCCTTTCATAGCCAGAAATAGTCCGCTGGCGGGCACGCTGGAGTTCGGGTTGGGTAAAGCCAAATTTCCGGGCCTGCTGCAGTGTCCCGACAAGGGCGTTCACTGCGGTTTCGACTCCATCTTTTCCGATTCCGGCAGAAAGATTAAACGCCCCATATCCGCGAACATAATTACCAAAGCCAGCCCCCCCAAATAAAAACGGGGGTTTGGCCGATTGCCGGAGGTCGTTAAGCCGGGCATTCAGCATATCGTTAAAGAGGTCCCGGAGTACCTCTTTCCGAAAATCGCCAACTGTACGGGCAGGCGAAAGCGGTAAAACATCGTAATATACGTTAAGGCTGTAGGAGGTCGCCTCAGGATCCGTCACGACCATGGCATTGGTAGTCTTGCGCGGCAATACCTGGGCATACGTGCGTTTGGGTGCCCCTGCAGGGTTTTTTATCCCGGCAAA
>CAZGOT010000058.1:0-10310 GCA_964527495.1 uncultured Haliscomenobacter sp. | reverse complement strand
CAAAATGCTTTTGCACCAGGGAAAGGGCTTTTTCTGCCTCTACATCTCCGACAACGACCACTGCCATAAGCTCGGGGCGGTACCAATCTTTATAAAATTTCCGAAAGGTTTTGTGCGGGGCATTCCGAAGAATTTCTTCTTTGCCGATTGGCAGACGCTCCCCATATCGGGAACCGGCGAAAAGCTGGCTTTGATATTTCTTCAGCATGCGATCTTCCGCTCCTTTGCCCAAACGGGCTTCCTCGAGTACCACGCCTCGCTCCTTATCTATTTCTGTAGCGTCATACAGGGCCTGGTGCGCCCAGTCTTCCAGCACCTGAAATCCCTTTTCCAGATTGCCCGGACGGTCGGTGGGAATGGGCAGAAAATATACGGTCTCATCAAAGGAGGTATAAGCATTCAGGTCCGCTCCAAAACGCACGCCCATAGACTGCAGGAAACTGACCAGCTCATTTTTGGGAAAATTCCTGGTACCGTTGAAGGCCATGTGTTCACAGAAATGTGCCATGCCCTGCTGCTTGTCAGTTTCCAGGATACTTCCGGCATTAACTACCAGCCGGAGTTCGACTTTCTGTTCCGGTTTAGCGTTGGGAAGGATAAAATAGGTCAGACCATTCGCCAGTTGACCTTGTATTACCGACGGGTTGAGCGGTATTGGATCATTAGGGGCCTGCTGGGCATGCAGCAGGGAAATCCCGAATAAGCACAAAAAGAGAAGAATCCGGTTCATAAGCTGTTATAATAGTAGGTTAAACGTTACATTTCAATAAGAAATAGGCTATCTCACAGACTGAGGTGGTGTGAAAAGTATTCCGCCACCTTCGGCCTTTTTACACAACCTTATTTTCTTTAAACGCCAATTTCATTGATTTTGCTTCGCAAAATCAATGAAATTGGCGTTTAAAGAAAATATTCTTTGGCGGAGCAAGCCTCCAGAAGACTTTGTGTAAAGCCCAATTAAAGCCCAGGAGCTTTTTGCACAAATTACCATTCAATCATAACGCCAATACTCGGCAAAAGGGTGCCTTGGGCATCATTAATTGTTTTGACCTTATAGCGCTGTTGATCAACCGGGGCATTGGGGTTGGCGATGACAGGGCCTCCAATAGGTTTACCTGCTTCGTCACGCGGACGATCCAGGATAAGCTGGTCGGTACCGATAGCATTTCCGGTTAGATTTTCGAGATCGAGGTAGAGGTTCATACTCCACTTTTTGAAAAACCAGCGCTTATCTACTCGGAAATCAATAGTATTACCTGCTGTCCGGCGTTGGGAATTAATCCGGTCAAAATCCAGAATACCCCTGAAATTCACATTCCAGTTAGCTACAAGGGAGGATTGTTCCGAGAAGGGTGTAAAAGGCAGGCCGGACTGAAAGCGCCAGTTTATGCCCATTTCCCAGTTGCGCCGGAATTGTTTGCCCATAGTCAGGCTAAAAATATGGCGGGAATCCCAGGAGGAAGGGACAAAGCGTTGGTTTTTGTCCTGGAACTGGCTCCACCCCAGCGTATAGGCGGCAATTCCATAAAATCCTTTATACAGGCGTTGCTGGAAAAGAAATTCAAAGCCATAACTCCGTCCATCAGCAAAAGGAATAGCAGGCTCATTACCTATTACCCCAAAGTCGCCTCCCAGATTAGCAAGTGCGACACTGTCGCGCAGCAGGAAAGGATAATCCTTCCAGGTCTTGTAAAAGGCCTCTACGGTAAACCGGGAGTTGGCAGCGGTATTATATTCAATGCCGGCTACCAGGTGGTTGTTGCGGATATAATCCAACTTGTTGTCCCGGTTCACAAAACGTCCATCTTCCTTATAGCCGAGCAGCGTATAGGGGGGCAACTGATAATATATTCCTGTATTGAAATTGAGGGAAAGGCGCTCCCCCAGTGCGTAAGCTAAAGAAAAACGGGGTGAAAACTGTCCGAGTGGATTGCGCATTTCGCGTGAAAAAGTATTTCCATCGGCCCGGAAGCCCAGGGAAGCGGTCAGGCGATCGGCGAAAAATTTCTGACTGGTTTGCACAAAAACACCATATTTACTAAAGCTGATATCTGTAGAATAATTGATAGTTTGGGGTCCAAGTGAAGTAAAAATGCGATTGAACGTACGGTTATTGTACTTGGCATATTCATAATTGACCCCGTAATTCAGCTTAAAGCGCCCGGAGCGCAGTGTGCGCTCTGCGCGAAATTTATTTTCAATTTCCTGGGAGCGGTAATCCAGGATAAGATTATCCGGGTTGCTGTCGTCATTGCCGGCGTATTTAAAAGATTCGTTGTTGAGCATATTCCTGCTCAGCACGAAAGTCCAGAACCCTTTATCGTCAAAGTGTTTCCAGACCAATCCATTCGTATAGTTCCACTGAGGGGAGGTGGGCAGGTTATCAAGTAGGGCCTGTTGTTCTTCCGTTTCATTAGCCTCCAGGTTGAGGGTAAACTGATCAATTGCCCCAAGCCCGATAAAGGTAAGCTCGTTGCGTTTATCAATCCGGTACTTAACCTTAGCCTGAAAATCGTTGTATGTAGGCAGGAAAGGAAGCCCGATGGCTTTAAAAAGGAATTGCAGGTAGGAGCGGCGCGCCGAAACGAGGAAAGTGGTTTTTTCGCCAATAGGACCTTCCATCGTAAGTCCGATATCGGTAGCGCTGACCATAAAGGTACCGCCCAGCCGGTCGTCACGGCCATCGCGCTGACGAAAATTCAGCACGGAGCTGAGCGCATTACCTCGGTTTGCAGGGAATGCCCCGCTGTAAAATTCCACTTCGTTGATGAAGTTGACGTTGATAAGGCCAACAGGTCCGCCAGATGCACCCTGGGTGGCAAAGTGGTTGATATTAGGCACTTCGACGTCGTCCAGGAAAAAGCGGTTTTCGTTGGGTGCCCCTCCGCGGATGATAAGGTCATTGCGAAAAGAAGAAGGAGCTGTTACACCGGGCAGCGTCTGGATCACCCTGGAAATATCCCGGTTACCTCCGGGGTTTCGCTGGATTTCGGCTACCCCAATAGTGCGCAAAGAAACAGGGCTTTCCTCCGTTTTGCGGAAAGGAGAAGCCTGCACGGTCACTTCTGCGAGTTGCTCTGCTGCCTCTTCCATAGGGATATCCACCAGGGCGGGTTTGGAATTGGTGACCTGAATTTCAAAGACGGTCACATCTTCAAAGCCGATGAAGGTGACGTTCAGGTCGTACAAACCGGGCTCCAGGCCGGTTATTTCATATAAACCGTTTTCATCGGTTATCGTTCCTTTTCCGGTTTTGGTTTCCAGAACGTTTGCGAAAGCGATTGGCTCATTCGTCAGTTTGTTGCTCACTTTGCCTCGGATTACCCCGGTTTGGGAGAAAAGCAGGCTGGCCATGCCCAGGAATACTGTTAAAGCAGCAATTTTTTTCATTCTACCTGATTAATTGAAAGATATTGGAAAAAGCGCAGGACCGGGATCGCCCCTCTGGCATGAAGGAAATCTTGCTAAAGGTATCTCCAGGAATTTTCCCTTAGTCCCGAACATACACTTGAAGGTTACCCCGGCAACGGCCTTCGCAACAAAAACATTGTAGCGGCTCGCTGCGCGGAGATAAGACAATTCATTTTGAAAAATGTTGAAAAAACGTCCACCATTTGAATTTGTCCAAAAAAAGATACTTTTGCAGAACACATTAATAGCTTATGTTTAAACATCTGAAAGAGGCATTCGGGGAATACACCCGCCACGAGCTTCGGGACGAAACCGGTAACAATGTCCTGAGCTTTGTCCCCGCATTCGGTTCCTGTGTGCTGGAACTTGTCCTGAACGGTGTTTCCGTCCTGGATGGATATCATAGTCCTGCAGAAATGGAGGCCAACCGCTGGGCAAAAAACACGGTCCTTTTCCCCTTTCCCAACCGCCTGGATTATGGTACTTATCCGTGGGAGGGTACTGATTATCATTTTCCTATAAACGAACCGATTTCGGAGACTGCCCTGCATGGATTTGGGCAGGATAAGCCCATGCAGGCCTATCGCTTCGAAGTTAAAGAAGGATATGCCCTGGTAGAGTGCCGATATTCCGATAAGGGAGAACAGCCTTTTTACCCTTTTCCATTTTCTTTTTTCATTGCTTTCTTAATAAAAGATACCGGGATACTCGAAGTAGAAATGCGCTTTCGAAACGATGGTACAGAAGCCCTGCCTGTCGGCCTGGGCTGGCATCCCTACTTCTGCCTGGCCGACCGCATAGATGATATGTCGCTGCAAATGCCTGCCAGCCAAATGGTAGGTGTAGATAGCCGCATGATCCCAACAGGAAAAAAATATACCTACGAAGAATTTCTGCACCTGCGCCGCATTGGTGCAACAGTGCTCGACAATTGTTTTGCCCTCCCTTCAGACCTCCCCGGCCATGCCGAGGTATTACTGGAAGGCCCCAAGGGTCGGCTTCGCTACCAACAGGAAACAGGCCCCGGGAAATTTAACTTCCTTCAGGTCTTCACTCCTCCCGACCGCAATGCCCTTGCCATCGAGCCTATGACCTGTGGCCCTGATGCGTTCAACAACCACGAAGGCCTTATCCGGCTGGAAGCAGGTGCAGAAGCCAAAGCAGCCTTCAGTGTGCAGGTATACTAATTTAGCGGCTTGCGCCCCAAATAATCTTTCGGGGTTGTGTGAAAAGCCCCCGGCTTTTCATTTGGCGGCTTACGCCGCCAAATTTTATTTTGAATGGACACTGTTTTATCTCATTTTGCGAAGCAAAATGAGATAAAACAGTGTCTATTCAAAATTTCCTTTCGCCGCCGAAGGCGGCAAAAGACTTTTTACACAACCCCGAACACATTACACACAATACCATAATCTATCATAAAACCGTTTCGCCAGAAATATCCTTTGTGGCGGCACAAGCCGCCAAAGGATATTTCATGCCAGCCCCGCTATTAGGCGTTCCGCAAGGCGGAAACTCGTACTGGAAGACAGGTTAAACCGTTTCGGACCACTACCATCCAGAGGAAAAAGGATACCATGGACGTGAAAATTCCCGATTTTATCTTGTGAACAGTAGGCCCCAAACGCTTCGTATGTCCCTGGGGCGAGTAAGCGAAGCGCCATCCGCTCTACATTGGTGACTGCAGATACTTCGGGATGATGCACCCTTCTGAGCAAACGGCGGATAGGCAAATCATCTGCACTCGCAATCCAGGCCATAACGCCCTGGCCGGGAGGGGGCACTATTTCCTGAGGATGGAGCCGGGTAACCTTCCAGACACCCGGATCAGGAGAAAGGCTGTCCAAAAAATGTGCGGGGACTACCCGCGCTGTACAACTCGCGTTATCAAACACATCGGGCATTTGACGCAGTGCCGTCACTACCAGTTCCAGGTCTGGTCGAAATATCCTGAGCTGACCTGCCTGCAACGGCGAAGCACATTCAACCAGCAATCCCTCCGGCAGTCCAAATAAACGGCCTGGATCCATTATTACCGAGGACTTGACCACAAGAGATTCGGCGGGATCTTTACGACCGGAAACGGCGGAAATTTTCCATCCATCTGGAAGAAAAGCAGGTAAACTGGCCATGTCAGCCGTAAGGACATCCACATCCCCCCTCAGCAGAGCTGTTTGATCCGGGATGAAAACGATTTCGGATGGGATCTCCTGAGTGGAAAGTGCTGCCTGTAAATGCCGGGCCCTTTGCAGAGATAAAGCATCCCCCTCGACCCCAATGCGCATAGAATTTATCACAGTCTGCAAATTTTTTCGCAAAAATAACACCACATTCTTCATGATTTTTATTTTATACCCTACATCTATAGGTTTTGGATAAATTTTCAGGACAGGCCGGACAAAATGCACAAAACCTATTGGTACGAAGTATAAAAGCCCTACACATTTTTCGATGTAAAAATCGGAAGAAGTTTTTTGTGCGCTTTCTCCTAAAAAATGTGTACCCTTTTAAAATTTTTTTAAACAAGCATTTTTCTAAATTTGCCGAATGGAAATTAAACTAAGCATGCTCGCCGCCATCCTGAATGGCGAAATTGAAGGCGACCCGGAAACTGTCGTCAACCGACCCAGCCGAATCGAAGAAGGTGGGGAAGGCAGCATTTCCTTTCTGGGTAACCCTAAGTACGAATCGTATGCCTATTCGACAACTGCTTCGGCACTGATTGTATCCAGGGATTTTGCCCCTAAAGCACCCATCAGGCCCGCACTCCTGCGGGTAGATAACGTGTATGAAGCGGTAAGTATCCTGATGGAAAAATTCAGCAAGCTCACCACCAAACCTTCCGGTATTTCCGGCCACGCAGTGCTCAGCGAAACGGCCCTTATCGGCTCTGGCACGAGCATCGGCCCTTATGCTGTTGTCGAAGCAGAAGCCAGTGTTGGGGAGGATTGCAGGATTGGCGCACAGGTATTCATCGGCAGAGGGGTTAAAATTGGCCACCGCACGACCTTGTACCCGGGCGTTCGCGTTATGGATGGCTGTGAGATTGGGGCAGATTGTATCGTCCATGCCAATGCCGTTATAGGTGCAGATGGGTTTGGCTTTGCCCCTCAGGAAGACGGCAGCTATCGGAAAATCCCCCAGCTCGGCAATGTCGTAATCGAAAATCGGGTCGAAATCGGGGCCAACTGTACGATTGACCGGGCCAGCCTGGGGAGTACTACCATCCGGGAAGGAGTAAAACTCGATAACCTCATCCATGTTGCACACAATGTGGAAATCGGAGCGCATACAGCTATCGCCGCCCAAACCGGAATTGCCGGCTCGGCGAAAATAGGCCAATATTGCCAGATCGGCGGACAAGTCGGTATCGCCGGGCATTTACATGTTGCAGACCGCACCCGGATACAGGCACAAAGCGCAGTCGCCAGCAATGTAAAAAATCCAGATACTGCAATTTGTGGATACCCCGCCATAGACTACAACATCTTTTTAAGGGCATCCATGGTTTTTAAACAATTGCCGGATATTTATAAACGCTTCCTCGCAATAGAGCGGGAATTTAACGGCAAAGCCTGAAAATCAAGTAAAATGAAGCAGAAAACCATCCAAGAATCCGTTACTGTAAGCGGTGTAGGGCTCCATACAGGAAAAACGGTAAACCTCACGTTCTTTCCTGCCCCGGAAAACCATGGCCGGAAATTCCAGCGGACAGACCTCGAGTCTCAACCTATTATCAATGCAGATGTCAGCAAAGTCCAATCCACCAACAGGGGCACAACCATTGGGGAAGGTGCACAGGCAGTGAGTACGGTGGAACACGTTTTGTCTGCACTCTCCGGACTTTGTATTGATAACGTGCTTATAGCGGTGGATGGGCCTGAAATGCCTATCATGGACGGTAGCGCACTGCCTTTTGTGCAGGCGCTCCAACGTGGGGGTATCAAAGAACAGGATGAAGCACGGGAATATTTCGAAATTACCGAGCCAATTACTTTTTTTGACGAAAAAACCGGTGCTGAAATCTCTGCTTTTCCTTATGATGGGTTCGAAGTCATCACTATGATTGATTTTAATAGCGATGTTTTAGGGCAACAATACGCACGGATGCAGAACCTCGACGATTATGCCGCACAGATTGCCCCCTGCCGTACTTTTGTCTTTTTACACGAACTCGAGTTCCTCTTCAATCAGAACCTGATCCGTGGCGGTGATCTCCACAATGCCATCGTTATTGCAGACAAAGCAGTCCCGCAGACGCAACTTGACGAACTTGCCCTCAAAATGGGCAAGCCTAGTATCAAAGTGGACAAACAAGGCGTACTCAATACCCTGGAGTTGCATTTCAACAACGAACCCGCACGCCACAAACTCCTCGATATCATAGGTGACATTGCGTTGCTCGGAAAGCCCATTAAAGGAAAAATTATTGCCAATAAACCCGGCCATGCAGCCAATATCGAGTTTACCCGCCTGCTAAAAAAACAATACCTCGAACACCGTAAGGTCAAAGGCAGACCCAAATACGACCCGGATAAAGAACCCCTCTTCGATACGGCAGCTATCGAACGTTGGCTGCCCCACCGCCATCCTTTCCTGCTTGTGGATAAAATAATTGAACTGACAGACCGCTATGTCGTAGGTGTCAAAAACGTCACGTACAACGAGCCCTTTTTTGCCGGGCACTTTCCTGCAAATCCTGTCATGCCCGGTGTACTCCAAATTGAGTCAATGGCTCAGACTGGAGGTATTTTTGCCCTCTCTACTGTGGAAGACCCTGGAAACTGGGATACCTATTTCATCAAAATAGAAAATACAAAATTCAAGCAAAAGGTGGTTCCAGGCGATACCCTGATTATCAAAATGGAACTCATGTCCCCCATTCGCAGGGGCATCTGCCAAATGCAAGCTACTGCTTTTGTGGGTAACAAAATCGTTTCTGAGGGAGAACTGACTGCACAAATCATTAAGCGTTCGCAGGCATGAGTATCAGTACCCTCAGTGTAATCCATCCGGAAGCAGAAATAGGCCCAGATGTAACAATCGGCCCCTTCTGCTTTATAGATAAAAACGTCCGAATAGGAGAAGGCACCTGGATCGGCCCCAATGTCTCTATCTTTGAAGGAGCACGTATCGGCAAATATTGTACCATTTACCCGGGAGCAGTTATTTCAGCAGTTCCACAGGATCTTAAATTCAAGGGCGAAATTACGACTACGGAAATCGGCGACCATACCGCTATCCGTGAATATGTCAGTATTAACCGGGGTACAGCCGCAGCCGGAAAGACCGTAATTGGAAGCCATTGCCTGATTATGGCTTATGTACATGTGGCACACGACTGTTTCCTTGGCAATCACGTCATCCTTGCGAATACGGTAAATCTTGCCGGCCATGTTGAAATCGAAGACTGGGCTATATTGGAAGGGCTGGTTGCCGTTCAGCAATTTACCCGGATCGGTGCCCACAGTTTTATCGCAGGCGGTTCTAAGGTGCGCAAACATGTGCCCCCTTTTGTCAAAGCAGCAAGAGAACCCCTTAGCTATGCTGGCATTAATACAGTAGGTCTCAAGCGTAGGGCATTCACACCCGAACAAATTAAAAATATTGAAGATATTTACCGGATCCTCTTCGTCCGAGGTTTCAACCTTTCAAAATCGCTGGAAATAATCGAGCGGGAACTCCCGCATAGCACCGAAAAAGACCAAATCCTGAAATTTGTACAAAGCGTTGAAAACCAAGGTATTATGAAGGGTTTCAGAAGCCTGAATAGCAGTAAAATTCATGAAGATTGAACTTAAAGGGGCTGCAAAACGCTTTCGAAATGAATGGGTGCTGCGCAAAATAGAAGCTACATTTGAGGCCCCTTACCGCTATGCTATCACCGGACCAAATGGGTCAGGAAAGTCCACCCTCCTGCGTATGTTATCCGGACACCTGAGCCCCTCTAAAGGTAAAATATCCTTTTCCCTGCTGGACAAACCGCTCGATTCCGCTCTTGTGTACAGGCATGTGGCCTATGCCGCCCCCTACATGGAACTTATCGAAGAGTTCTCGCTCTCCGAAGCGATTCAGTTCCATCAACGGTTCAAACCACTCGCCAACGGTCTCTCTTCCACACAGCTAATAGAAATCTTAGGCCTGCAAAAATCGTCCTCGAAACAAATCCGTTTCTTTTCCTCCGGCATGAAACAGCGCCTCCGCCTGGCTTTGGCCATCTGCTCACAAAGCGATATCCTCCTGCTCGATGAGCCCAGCTCGAACCTGGATGCACAGGGCTTAGACTGGTACCATTCCCTTATTACTGAATTTGGCGGCAATCGCCTCATTATCGTAGCCTCAAACATCCCCGCAGACTACAGCTTTTGCCTGGAAATACTGGAAATCGCACACTTTAAATGACAAATGGGATCACCCCCCCTCTCCATTCCTGGAAATTAGCCACACTTCTTTTTATGCTCTCCCCCCCCAAAAAAAAAGCGGCGAGCTGATATGCCCCCCGCTACAATTGGCTCTCATGAAAATAAATTCTCAAACAAATTAAGAATTTATTTAATGTATTTAATGTAGTCTTAAGGAAAAAATAATAGCTTTTTTAAAAATCGGAGTTGGGTAAACCTACTTTTGCCGCCTTCTGCGGCAAAAGTAGGTTTTGAATGGGCTGTCTGAAAAGTATTCCGCCGCCTTCGGCAGCCGCCAAAAGACTTTTCAGACAGGCTCATATTATTTTTTTGAACCGATTTGAGGACCGTTTCCACTTCTTTTGCGAAGCAAAAGAAGTGGAAACGGTCCTCAAAAAAATTACTTCCCTACCACCATTCTCCGGGTAGCTGTGAAGTCACCGCTCGTCAGCGTGTACTGCAACACGCCCGCAGGCAGCTCCTCACTGCGCAAACGCA
>CAZGOT010000057.1:3587-14475 GCA_964527495.1 uncultured Haliscomenobacter sp. | reverse complement strand
TCGTAGAACCCGGAGCGGTACCCTCGCTGTTATTGCTGTTGCAGCGGCCATCCCACTCTACCAATTTAGGACCTGACTTGTCGTCTGCGGTTACCTTGCCCCAGCAGATCAGATTTCCGCCTTCATCGAACAAGCCATAGGTCCAGACCCCCGGACAATCAATAATAGCACCATTCAACGGGTTATTATCCATTACTCTGATAGAACCTTTCGGACAAATATCTTTTACAATCATGTCCAGTTTCAATTCAAAAGTACAAGTGGAATCGTTTAGGGTAACGGTTAGGTTTGGACAGCCCGTCCCGATGTCTACGAATGGCTTTTGCTCCGTTACCACATAGGAAAGTGTATCCTTACAGCCATCTTCATCTGTTACGGTCACTGTATAAATACCCGGCGCGTTAACGGTTATAGAAGATGTCGTTTGACCTCCAGGAGACCAGGCATAGCTGGCAAAGCTACCTGAGGGTGAAGTGGATGGGTTTTGCCAGGTTGCACCAGATAAGGTTGCGGTATTAACACCTGCCAAATCTTTAGTCGTGGTACCCGTTCCTTCATCCATTGGAAAGTACATAACAAGGCCAGGAGTTCCTGCCGAGTACCGTGCCTTCAGACCGGCAAAAATCTCCTCCTGGGAGCGTTCGATATTCCAAAAGCGCATCTCGTCAAAAACAGCATCGATATTTGGGTCCCACGGATACTGAGATCTCCCGATAAAGTTGAGCGTGGTGGCGGACAAGTCTGCCGGGGAAAGGGTCATGTTATCGTTAATCCCAACGACTGTACCGTTCATATAGATTTTCCCAACCTTTTTGGATTTGGAGATCGTTACCGCCATGTGTACCCACTGGTTGACGGGCAAAGGAACGGAGGAGTAAACCCGTTGTTCACCAGCAGAGCTAGAATTCGTCAACCCAAAAACCGGTGTTCCTGAGATTGTGCCGGTACCATTTGTGGTAAAGAAAATATACGTATTCGTACCAAGGCCAAAATCAAAAATCCTGCTCCAAATGCCTGCACTTCCCCTCCAGTAAATCCAGGTCTCAAAAGTAAAATCCGTAGTGGAAGACAGGTTCACCGGGACAGTCATGTAGTCATTGATACCATCCATATTAATAGCAGCCCCATTGTTAGAAAGTCTAACAGAAGGGCCACAGATATCCAGAATTTCCTGCTTCATTTCGGCTACAGGAGGACTCTTTACGATCTGCTGGTCTGAAATTGCAGGAGAACATTGCCCATCATAAGTAACCTCCACCTGATAAGTACCCCCCTGGGTTGCCGTGTAGGAACTATTGGTAGCACTGGTGATATTACCTCCATTAAATTTCCATTTATAAGTACCGGCAGCATTGGTGCTGAGGGTAACAGAACCATCAATACACAAAAGGGCATTATCCGTTACTTCAACATCAGGAACAAAAGCGCTAAAGGAAGAAAAATAGCCATAACGCGTACCACCGGTATCTCCATTTCTCACAGCCAAATGAAAAGGCTGCGAGTTTTTAATGATTGCACCGGTCTGGTGTGGCAAATCTGTAGTGGATAAAGTAATCTGCGCATATTTCCAGGCTCCACTGGTATTCGGAACATCAGAAAAGCCTGCAGCAGAAATGGTAAAACTACCTCCCTGGACTGTGAAGGTATTTTCACCACCAGCTTTTACCAGTAAACTCAACACAAAACCTTCACTGGAAGATCTGAATATGCCTACGTTGTTTGATCCTGTACAAGTTAAGTGTGGAATCACCCCTCCACCAACTTCACAACTAGTACCGCCTACCTGATACACCAGGACGGGTTTATCTGCAGATATCACATGAACACCATTCATTGAGAGAATTTCATGGTATTCCCCAATGTTTTTTGTACCGGAAATAGCAGTCCCATTCACTGTAATCTGGGTATTGTTTTGGGTAGCGTAAACATATACAAGGTCAGTGATACCACCTATATTAAGATTACTTGGCATAGTGATGAAATAAGTACCTGCACGTGAAACTGGTACCAATTGATCGCCATTTAAATCACCGCAACCTCCCGGGGGACTCGTCAAATCATTTGCCATAGTGACAGCTACAGGTTTATTAGACGAGATAAGCGTTCCGCCTACATGGTTCAATGCTGAGGCTGATGCTGCCCTCGCAACATAAACCTGCCCTCTGTTCAGCGTTTTAGTGAATGCACCCAATACTTTAGTATGACCAACTAAATCCACAGAAGGTGTAATAGTGATTGTAGTTTCATCCTCTGTTGCCACCACATAAAAAGCACTAGGCTCGTTAAACCAGGCATCATATTTTTGCTGGGAGGTTACAACAAAACTTGTCCCAAGGGCATTTGATCCCTTGAGGGAGAACAAGTCCGGATTGAATTGTGGTGTGGGCTCATAAAACGCCAGAACCTTTTCTGTTGCAGTAATCAACAAACCGAAGTTAGTGATCGCATCCGCACCCGTATTTTCTATAGAAGTAATACGTGAGGTAAGGTCAATACTTTTAACAGAATTGGCATTAACACTGTCAACAATCGGCGTAAAAGATGGATTCCCAGGTTGCGAAATCGTAATCCTGCTCTTTTTCGCAAGCGCCGTGATGTTCAACTTGATTGGCCTATCCAGAGATTGTCCGTTGTTAGTGGACAAATCCGGGGCAGCAAACCAAAATGATCGGTCTAACTGAGCATGAAGACTTGAGCTGATCGTTGTCATAAAGAAACCTATCAGCAACAAAAACTTCAAGAGCAGCATAGAGTTCCTCCACTGCTGAGAAGGAGGATACTCTAAAAATAATTGGCGTAGCCTTTTTTGCATGAGATATTGATTTAGATGATGAAAAACCAGAACATACACTTTCCTCGTTCTGACATTACCATCTAAACTTACAATCACAGCAACCACAGCTGTTTCTTACTTTTCAACTAACCTATTCTCAAAAAAGTACAATAAATTAAATAAAAATAAATATTATCAATAATGAACTTATTTTTTATTATAAAGATAATTTATTAATCGCAAAATGCTCTTTTTCAAATTGTTATAAAATATATCCAACTGACTACATTCCATTTACATATACGACCTATTGATTTTCATGATAGTTTTTAGTTGAATTATTGTTTATAGCAGTAGCTAGTGATTCACAGACTGAAGCCTTTAATAGTTGTCACAACAAAGTATTTTGACCCTGCCAATTGATCCTCTTTCAATGGAGGGTACACATATAAACCAGGCATGTCGAATCTGCACAATCTTATTCTAATGATTATCCGATTTGTTTTTTTTGTATTCCTTCTGCAACTCTCTCTTTCTTCTTTGGCTTCTAATCATAAGCTGGATAAGGTATTGGAAGGATACCTCGATAAGGCAGACTATCTTGCGGCAGAAAGCTATTTAAAAGCCAGGGTTAATCACCCGGATTTTATCCGGCAACCCCAAGAAGACCAACTCTATCTGTTAAATTGATTATCCAAGCTTTCTTTAAAATTAGTCAATCTTTATGCAGCGAGAGACTATGCATTCAGGAGTGTAGCCCTTTCCAAACAGATCGATCACAAAGCTTTAAAGTTCGAAGCCCAGATATGCCTGGCAACTGTCAACATTCAACTTGGCAACAGTGAAATGGTACTCAGCATACTCAGGGATACTAAACCTTTGCTTAAAACCCTTAATAGTCCCTGGTTTGATGAAATGTGGCTCAAAACTTATGCCTTGCTACTGATGTATCAGGGTAAATTCGCCTTAGGACTTCAATATGCAAAGAGAAGCTACGCAATGAGTAAAAAGGCCCCTCTATGTGAAACCCATGCCTATAATGCTCAAATTTTAGGGTTATCTCATTTAACAGTCAACAATCTGGATAGTGCATATCACTATTTGCGCGAAGGCCTGGAGATTCCTACCAAAGTTCGGGATAGCCTTTGGATGGCTAAAGGACACCTAACATTACAATTTTATTACTCCGTTATTGGTGACAAAAAAATGGAGACGCGCCATATGGAAGAATCCCTTAATATCATCCGTTCAAAGAAATATTCGGGATTGTTAACCTACTCTTACTGCATAGTAATGCAAAATGAAATCTTGTCCGCCAATGACGACAAAGCTATTCAGGCCGGGAAAAAAGCATTGGCAATACTCAAAGAATACCCCACGCTCAGCGCCAAATCTTTTACGGACAGCCTTATGTATGAAGCCTATAAAGGCCGGGGAGACTTATCCTCCGCCCTATCCTATCTGGAAGATTTTACAAATGCACAGCTGATATATACCCAAAAGAACTTTGAAAATCAGATTGATCAAATTAACTATTTCAATCAAATCGAAGAAAAAAAATTAATTATCAAAAATCAGCAGTTAAGTATTGAAAATTACGCAAAAAATAAAAGCATCCTCATTCTGCTAATTGTTGGTCTATCCCTCATCCTAGCGGGATTTGCGATTTTCCGCTTTGCCCGCTTACAACATGCGAAAATTCTTTACCGAAAAGAAAAGCATCTCGATTTTTTATTGAGCCATAAAGACAAAGGGCTAGACGAAGATAATCTGGATGTTGAAAGTCATCCTAAATACATCAGATTTTTTCAAGATGCCCGAAGCCCGGAAAAATCTATAGAGGAAAGTAGTTCAGATAGTGGTACTGAATCCAGAAAGGAACTCTTCAGAGAGATGATTGAGATTATCGAAAAACAAAAGCTCTATCTGAATCCGGATTTCAGCCAAAAAAACCTGATTACCCTTCTTAGCACCAACAAGCGCTATCTCTATGAAGCTATCAGCTACTTTGGCGACGGTAATTTCAAATCTATCGTTAATCGCTATCGCATGGATGAAGTCAAACGCCTGATGAAAGATGCTTGTACGGATGGAAAGAAAGTTTCTTCTAATGTCTATCTGGAGGCAGGTTTCAATTCTATCGCATCCTATCACCGGATTTTTAAGGAATTCACCGGACTTACCCCTAAAGAATATTTACGGGAACTTCAATATGATTTAATGCAAACAGATATACCTCAACCTGAAAGAAAAACCAATCACTACTCTGAAAGTAAATCACAGGGGTAACATCAAACAGTGCAATGTCCATGAAAAATAATTTTTAGTAATTTTTTTTGTTCCTGCTGCTGTATGCCAGATTATACCTTATTTTTGAAAAAAAAGACATGAAGTATTTATACACCGCCCTGATTTACGTCCTGCCCCTATTGGTGGCTGCTCAAAAGCCTCATGCCCATGGCAGGGTTATTCGCTTTCCGGATTTTGCCGGATATACATCACTTTCCTGTGATTTTCACATTCATACTGTTTTTTCCGATGGCAGCGTGTGGCCGGATATCCGCGTCCAGGAAGCGCTGCGGGACAGTCTGGATGCCATATCCCTTACGGAACACCTGGAATACCAACCGCATAAAGAGGATATCCCCAACCCAGATAGAAACAAGTCTTTTGAAATTGCATCCAAAATCGCAAGGCCTTATGAACTGTTGGTTGTACGGGGTGCGGAGATTACGCGCTCCATGGCACCCGGGCACAATAATGCTATTTTCATAAAAGATGCCAATAAGTTATTGATCAGCGATTCGGTGGCGGTATTCCGGGAAGCAAAGGCCCAGGGTGCCTTTACCTTCTGGAACCATCCCAACTGGACAGCCCAGCGGAAAGATGGTATTGCCCGCATGACCGAAATGCATCAGATGCTCATCCGCGAAAAATTATTGCAGGGTATCGAAGTGGTCAACGAAATGACCTATTCAGATGAGGCCCTCCAGATCGCCCTGGATTATGACCTGACTATTATGGCGACTTCGGATATCCACGGACTGGTGGACTGGCAGTTTGAGCTGGAAGAGGGGGGGCACCGTCCTTTTACCTTGGTTTTTGGCAAAGAGAGGACAGAGGAGGCTATCAAAGAAGCACTTTTCGAAAAAAGGACCCTTGCGTATTTCAACCATACGCTGATTGGTAGGGAGCAGTGGATGAATCAGGTGCTGGCAGCGTCGCTACGGGTTAAAAAAGCCGAATATATCGGTACTTCTACCGTTTTGGAGGTTACATTAGAGAACCGCTCCGATATGCCTCTGGTAATCGCTAACGAAAGCGGGTTTACCCTGCACCAGCATGCTGGACTTATCAGTATCGAGCCCCGGGGAGAGGTGAAGATTCAGGTCAAAACTTTAGAGACCAAGGAGGTTATCGGGCTTTCTTTTCGTGTTTTGAATGCAGTTATAGGCCCTGGAAAGTACGCGGTACTTCCTCTGAGGGTGGAAATACAGGACTGACACCTGCTGCTATGATTACTTAATAACCGCCTTCGCCGGGTATTCAAAGGCGGTTTTTAAACCTGTTGGGTTCGGCTTCCTGCATCAGATGGAATAAACCTTCCACAACGTCTTCGGCATTGGGTTTGGTGAAATAGTCGCCATCACTGCCGTAGGGGGTGCGATGGGCCTTTGCCGTAATGGAGAGCGGAGGGGAATCAAGGTACTGGTACCCACCCTGTACTTCGAGCACTTCCCTCATTAGATATGCAGAAGCCCCCCCCGGAACATCTTCATCCAGGAAGACGATGCGGTTAGTTTTTTGCAGGGATTTGGAGACGAGATGACCCGTATCAAAGGGTAAAAGTGTCTGTGCATCAATTATTTCTGTAGATATTCCAAACAATTCCAGGGTTTTGGCTGCGGATAGGGCGATACGCACGCAAGCGCCATAGGTAAGCAGGGTGATATCGGTGCCTGTGCGCAGGATTTCGGGTACGCCGATAGGGGTAGTATATTCTCCTATATTGGCTGGCAGGGGTTCTTTTAACCTATAGCCATTGAGACACTCGATAATCAGTGCGGGTTCATCAGATTGGAGCATAGTGTTGTAGAACCCTGCGGCCTGGGTCATATTCCGCGGGGTGAGCACATACATCCCACGCAAGGCACCGAGGATCATGGCCATTGGGGAGCCGGTATGCCAGATGCCTTCCAGTCGGTGTCCTCTGGTACGGATTATTGCCGGTGCTTTTTGATGGCCGTTGCTGCGGTAGCGCAGGGTGGCGAGGTCATCATGCAAAGGCTCGAGGCCATATATCAGATAATCGAGATATTGTATTTCGGCAATGGGGCGAAAGCCCCGCATAGCAAGTCCGATCGCCTGTCCCATAATGGACGCTTCCCTGATGCCAGTATCGAAAATGCGGTCTTTGCCATATTTTTTTTGTAATCCGGCAAACCCCTGGTTTACATCTCCGATCTGCCCTACATCCTCCCCGAAAGCCAGGAGCTGGGGATATTTTGCAAAAGCTTTGTCAAAAAAAGCGTTTAAAATCTCAAAGCCATTGCGCATCGAGGGCACTTCGTCATATAGCGGAGGCACAAAAGGAACTTTGGGAGCAGCTAAAGGCGTTTCGCTATATAGGTGTGTGTGATAAAGTTCACCCGCGTGTACCTGCATATCCTGTATCCACCCCTTTAACTCTATCCTGGCAGGGCTGTTATCTCCATGCAGGTAGAGGGAGAGCTGCCGGGCCATGGCGACCAGGTCGCTCAATAAAGGCTTGTGTTCTTCTTTTATCCTTGTCTTAAGAGCAACAACCTGTGCATTCAGGTCGGGCAGGGAGGACGTGATGAATTTGAGGCTCTGGTGCCGCTGTTCGGTGGGCTGGTGGAAGGCTTTCCACGCGCGGTCGCGGCATTCCCGCACATATTTTTTTGCCTTGGACCGGATGGCCTCGACTTCTTGCTGGGTAGCCAGGCCTGTTTCCAGGATCCATTTTTCCATACGGGTGATACAGTCGTATTCGTGCTCCCACTCCAGCCTTTCTTTAGTTTTATACCGCTCATGAGAGCCTGAAGTGGAGTGGCCTTGCGGTTGGGTAGTTTCCTGGATATGGAACAATGCAGGCCGGAGGGTTTTCCGCATGCGGGCAATAGCCGTGGCATACATCTTTACCAGACCAGGATAATCCCAGGCTTTAGCGGTATAAATATCTATCCCGCGCCCCTGATCGTCAGTTTGAAACCCCATGAGGGCCTCCGAAATACTGCCCTTGGTCGTTTGGAGCTCTATGGGCACGGAAATGCCGTAGCCATCATCCCATACTGATACAGCAAGCGGCACCTGGAGAACTCCAGCGGCATTAAGCGTTTCCCAGAAAATGCCCTCTGAAGTACTCGCATCGCCAATGGAGCAAAAGCAAACTTCTTCCCCGTTTTTGGAAAAGGCACCTGGACTATCTTCCAGGTCCGGGAGATTGCGGTAAATACGGGAGGCCTGGGCAAGGCCAAGGGCACGGGGCATTTGGCCACCTGTACAGGAAACATCCGAAGAAACATTGAATTGCTCGGTATGCCGCAGCCATTCGCCCGTCTGAGGATCTGTCGGCCACCAGAGGAAGGATCGTTGTGGGGGTCGGCGTACAATTGGGCAAAGAAGTCCTCCAGCGAAGAAATGCCCAGGGCGAACATCCAGGTCTGGTCGCGATAATACCCCGACCGGAAATCTCCTGCTTGAAAAACTCTTGCCAGTGCTACCTGGGGCACCTCCTTTCCGTCGCCGGTAATCCCGAATTTGCCCTTTCCGGTAAGCACTTCCTTGCGTGCGAGCAGACTGGCCTCCCTGCTCACACAGCAGGTTTCGAAATCCCTCAACACGCTTTCTTTGTCGAAAAGAGGGTCGGCATATTTAGCTTGGTGTGGCATTCTGCCGGGGGATCCTTTTGGCATTTCAACAGCTTTAGTAAGGCGCAAAAGTAAAGAAAAACCATCAGTTTTTTTATATCGAAGGACACATTGGCCTTCGGGGGGCCTTTTCAGGCCTGGGCTACCGGAGGCATGAAGCTCATCGGCGGAATCGGAGCTTGTTCCGGAGAGCTAATGACGCCAAACTGTGACTCGTAGGTGCGGAGATTATCCAGAATCGCCTCTGCCAGCCGTTTGGTGTGCTCCGGTGTGAGCACAATCCTGGCCTTCACCTTTGCTTTAGGTACATTGGGCATAATGCGCACGAAATCCAGGACAAATTCGCTGTGGGAATGGGTGATGATGGCGAGATTGGAGTAAACGCCTTCTGCCATGTCCTCTCCAAGCTCAATATTGAGCTGATTTTGTTGGGTGTTTTTGTTATCTTCCATATTGAGTAGTTGAATTTTTTACAATTATACCATCCCAGGCTAAAAACTTATTTTTTAGCCTGCTTCTTTTTAGCTGTTGTCTTTTGAAAAGCGGTGGGGTCTTTAGCCACGATAATAGCTTTTACCTGTTCCAGAGTCAATTGAGCGGCTTCCTCCGGGGTAATGCGGGCGCCATCTGTTTTTGGAAAGGGGATACTTTCTTTGCGGAAGCGGATAAAGGGGCCCCAGCGGCCGTTTTCGACAGCGATTTGTTCTTCGGGCCACTGTGCGATAAATCGGTTAGACTCTTTTTCCAGTTTGGCGGCGATCAGGGATTCCATTTGTTCCTGGGTGAGGCGGTTGAAATCATATTTTGCCGGAACGTTGACGAATATATCGTTCCACTTGAGGAATGGACCAAACCTGCCTTTGCCTTTAGCGATGGGTTTTCCCTGATACATACCGACGGGGGCATCGGTTTTTTCTTTTTCGACAATTATCTCAATAGCGCGCTCCAGGCTCAGGGTGAGGGGGTCTTCACCCCGGGGCAGGGCAATAAATTTTTCGCCTAAACGCACATACGGGCCATATTTGCCTACGCCAACACCGACTTCCTGGGATTGGTATGCTCCCAGGACTTTTGGCAGCTCAAACAACTTGAGGGCTTCTTCAAAGGAAATCGTATCAATTGATTGACCATTGCGCAGGTTGGCATAGCGGGGCTTCCCTTCCTCTCCCAGTTCTTCCGGCACCCCAATCTGCACCACAGGCCCAAGCCGCGTCATCCGGGTAATGAGGGTAAGGCCGGAGGCTGGGTCTTTCCCTAAAACGCGTTCCCGGGTTGGCCGCTCGGCAGATTCCAGGGTTGCCTCGACAGACTGGTGGAAGGGCCAGTAAAAATTTTGGAGCATCCGTGTCCATTCCTGCCCTCCTGTAGCAATATCGTCGAATATTTTTTCAATCTCGGCAGTGAATTTATAGTCCATGACTGTCTCGAAATGGGCATCGAGAAAATCGCTGACGGTAGTACCCATATCCGTAGGGAAAAGCCGGTTTTGTATGGCTCCGGAGAGTTCGCTTCCCTGAATGCGGGTAATAACCCCATTTTTAAGGCTGAGAATCTGGTAACTGCGGGGCGTACCCTCCCGGCTTTCCTTTACCACATACCCTCTTCCTTCCTCCATAATCTTACTAATGGTAGGCGCATACGTGGAGGGGCGGCCAATGCCGAGTTCCTCTAGCTTTTTTACCAGTCCTGCCTCAGTGTAGCGAGCCGCAGGGCGGGTAAAGCGCTCGGTGGCGGTCATTTCCTGCAAGGGGAGGATCTGTCCGGTCTGGAGCGGGGGAAGCATACCTTTGGTCTCTTCCTCCTCTTCATCGTCAGTGGATTCCAAATACACTTTAAGGAAGCCGTCAAATTTCAACACTTCCCCTTCGGCGAGCAGCACGGCGTCGGGGAGGTTGGAAATGCCGATGCTGACCACCGTTTTCTCCAGTTCGGCATCGGCCATCTGTGAGGCGATGGTACGCTTCCAGATCAGCTCATACAACCGCTGTTCATCCCGGTTTCCACTGACGTTCTGCACCTGAATATAAGTTGGCCGGATCGCTTCGTGCGCTTCCTGTGCATTGGCAGATTTGCTCTTGAACCGGCGCACTTCAACATATTTAGGGCCATAATTCTGTTCAATAGCTTGTGCAATAGAAGCGATAGCCGTCTCGCTGAGGCTTGTGGAATCGGTACGCATATACGTAATGTGCCCCGCCTCGTAAAGACCCTGCGCCACGTTCAT
>CAZGOT010000057.1:0-3577 GCA_964527495.1 uncultured Haliscomenobacter sp. | reverse complement strand
GTCCGCTGAACAGAAAAGCCCAGCTTGCGGCTGGCTTCCTGCTGAAGGGTAGAGGTAGTGAACGGAGCGGCGGGGCGTCTTTTCAGTGGTTTGATTTCAATTTTCCGGATAGGGAAAGTTGCTCCAACACAACGCTGGAGGAAATCCGCCGCATCCTTATCC
Source organism: uncultured Haliscomenobacter sp. (assembly GCA_964527495.1). Lineage (GTDB taxonomy): Bacteria > Bacteroidota > Bacteroidia > Chitinophagales > Saprospiraceae > JADJPL01. Next base: position 3,415 of record CAZGOT010000057.1, on the reverse strand, counting down.
GAACTAAACCGATGGGGGGATTCTGCCTTCAACGCAACGGGCTTGCCTTGTTCATTTTTAACAGAAAAAATGGCATCTATACGGAAAAAGGCTTCGCTTTTGAATTGCTGGATTTCCCGCTCCCGCTCTACAATGAGCTTTACAGCCACCGACTGTACCCTCCCTGCGGAAAGCCGGCCCCGGATTTTTTTCCATAGGATTTCGGAGAGTTCATAGCCGACCAGGCGGTCGAGTACCCGCCTTGCCTGCTGGGCGTTGACGAGGTTGAGGTCCAGGGTACGCGGCTTTTGTACGGCTTTTTCAATTGCAGGTTTGGTGATTTCCCGGAAAACAATGCGTTTAGTAGTATGCGGGTTAAGGCCAAGCACCTCACAAAGGTGCCAGGAAATAGCTTCCCCCTCCCGGTCTTCGTCTGTTGCGAGCCAAACTTCGTCTACTTTTTTCACCCATTCCCGCAATTCTTTGACTACCTTGTTTTTTTCCGGAGAAATGACGTATTTTGGCTGAAAGTGGTTGTCCACATCCACGGCTTTGGGGCCTTTTTCCAAATCCCGGATATGGCCGAAACTGGACTTAACCGTGAAGTCTTTGCCGAGATACTTTTCTATGGTTTTCGCTTTCGCAGGGGATTCAACGATAAGCAAATTCTTTGGCATGGCCTTGGAATTTAGTGCCTTAAAAAAATAGTTGTTTCATGGGAGCGCCTTCCGCAGTTATACGTGCAAAGACGGAAAGGTCGTAATGTTCCCCAATAGTCCCCGCAAAAGTAAATATTTTCGGGAATGAGGGATGAATATTTTCTTTCGGGCCTCCTGTCCACAAGCAGGAGCCGAGGGAGTAAAAACGAGATATGAAGCATATTTATGTGGCTGCCTCGAGCCAGCATGTTGGGAAAACTACCTTTACGCTCGGTCTGGTCGCCAACCTGGTGGACCTGGGCTTTAATACTGGCTACTGCAAGCCAGTAGGACAAAAATTTGTCTCTATTGACGGCCAGATTGCAGATAAGGATGCCGTATTGTTTTCAGAGGTTATCGGCTTTGATATCCGTCCGGAAATCCACAGTCCGGTGATTATCGGTAAGGGAGTGACCCGGGATTATATAGAAAATAAACTGAACTACAACTTCGAGGAACGGCTCTCGACCGCCCGCGAGGTCCTCGAAGACCGATATGACCTGGTCGTCTATGAAGGTACTGGCCACCCGGGAGTTGGTAGTGTGGTGGACCTCTCCAACGCAAGAACCGCCAAGCTCCTCAACGCCGGGGTAATCATGGTAGTGGAAGGCGGTATCGGCAGCACTATTGATATGCTGAATATGTGTACCGCCCTTTTCCGGGAAGAAAAAGTACCCGTGCTTGGGGTAATCGTCAATAAGGTAAAACAGGAAAAAATGGAAGAGGTCGAGTTCTATCTCTCCCGCAGGTTTTCTGAGATGGGGCTGCCTTTGCTCGGGGTCCTGCCTTTCGATAATACGCTCTCCCTGCCCATTATGGAAACTATCCGTCAGGCAGTCAATGGAAAAGTGCTACTGAATGAAGAATATATGAACAACCGCGTGGAAGACATTATTGCCGGTTCCCTGGTGGATGTGGACGAATTCAGTACCTTCGAGAATATCCTGCTGGTAACCAGTATGAAGCGCCTTAACCAGGCTCTGGAAAAAGTAGAGTCGGTTTCTCATATTAAAGGCTTGAAAGACTGTCCGCTCTCAGGGGTAATCGTCACGAGTGATGGTCGCCAGGCAAAGTGGTATGAACAGGAGGATATCGCCAATCCCTACTTGTCCAGATATAAAATCCCGGTCATTACGACCACCCTCGATACCTACGGCTCCGTAGTGAAAATTAGCAGGATCGAAGTAAAAATCAATAGCCGGACACCCTGGAAATCCCGGAGGGCCATCGAACTGGTCCGACAAAACGTCAATTTCGAGGGATTGATCGGCCAGTTTGGCTTGGGGGAAAAATAAACCGGCGACAGTAACAATAGGATGCTTTCCAGAGCTTCCCTACGGAATTCGCGTATATTTGCCTGTAAAAAATCACGTGCTCACTGCTATTTCACCTATTGATGGAAGGTACTCCGCTCAGACGGCAGTACTCCAGGATTACTTTTCCGAATACGCCCTCATCCGGTACAGGATACTGGTAGAGGTACAATATTTCCTCGCGTTGTGCAGGCTGCCACTGCCACAACTCGCTGGGGTGCCGGAAAAAGCCTTGCAGGAACTGGACCGTCTGCCTGGGGATTTCCCCCCTTCGGAGGCATCAAGGGTAAAGGCCATTGAACGGTCCACCAACCATGATGTTAAAGCAGTGGAATACTATCTAAAAGAACGTTTCGAACAACTTGGTATAGGCCATTATGCCGAGTTTGTCCATTTTGGGCTAACTTCCCAGGATATCAACAATTCTGCTGTTCCGCTTTTGTTTCGGGATGCCCTGGAACGTGTTATTTTTCCTGCGCTGCAGGAACTCCTGGTAGTGCTTGCAGAAAAATCTACCGAATGGGAAAAAGTGCCCATGCTGGCAAGGACCCACGGCCAGCCTGCATCTCCCACCCATTTGGGAAAAGAACTGCGGGTTTTCCAGGTCCGCCTGCAGGGTCAAACAGATATGCTGCGGGCTATTCCCCACCGCGCCAAGTTCGGAGGGGCAACCGGGAATTTCAATGCCCACGCCGCTGCCTACCCGCATATAGACTGGCATGCGTTTGCGGAGGGGTTTTTGGCTTCGCTCGGGCTGGAGCGCACGGCCCCGACTACCCAAATCGAACCTTATGACCACCTCGCTGCCCAATGCCAGGCCCTGGCGCGGGTGAATACTATCCTGATTGGTTTTTGCCGCGATATGTGGAGCTATATCTCTATGGAGTATTTCCGGCAAAAGGCCGTGGAAGGGGAGGTGGGCTCTTCTGCGATGCCACATAAAGTTAACCCGATAGATTTCGAAAATGCAGAAGGCAACCTCGGCATAGCCAACGCCCTTTTAGCGCATTTCGCCGAAAAACTCCCTATTTCGCGATTGCAGCGCGACCTCACCGATAGTACCGTACTGCGCAACCTGGGAGTCCCCCTGGCGCATACCTTGATCTCGCTCAAGTCTTTGCAGAAGGGACTGGGGAAAATCGTACTCAACGAAGCCCGGATTCGCCAGGATCTCGAAGACAACTGGATGGTGGTATCAGAAGCTATCCAGACTATCCTGCGCCGTGAGGGCTTTCCTCAACCGTATGAAGCCCTGAAAGCGTTGACGCGGGGCAAAAACCAGGTTGGCCGGGAAGAAATCCATGCGTTTATCCTATCCCTGCCTGTACCTACCGAAATCCAGTCAGAACTCCTGTCCATAACACCTTTTAACTATACCGGGCAAATGTAATGGGGGTAAAATTTTCTTGCGCCGCCGAAGGCGGC
>CAZGOT010000056.1:0-15075 GCA_964527495.1 uncultured Haliscomenobacter sp. | reverse complement strand
TGAAAAAATTTTATTCTGCCGCTGAAGGCGGCAGAACACTAATGAGACAGCCTCTTCAAAACTTTCTTTCGCCGCCGAAGGCGGCGGAATATTTCTTCCACAACCCTAAACTTACTCTCCCTTAAATAAACAAACCCCTACTCCTTAAGCAAGGTTTCAATATCCTGCATAAAGCGGTCCACACTTGCAGGATCAGTGCCATCGCAGAAGGAGCGGATCCTGCGGTTTTTATCCACCAGGATTAAACGGCCGCTGTGGTCGAAGCCGCCGGGTGCATTTGGGTCTTCTATAGCGATACTGAAATAATCGTTGGCAATCCCATAGATTTCATCTTTCACTCCGGTAACAAATCTCCATTTCCGGGTATCCACGCCAAGGTTGACGGCATACTGTTTCAAACGGGAAACGGAGTCATATTTCGTATCTATAGTATGTGCCAGCAACATCAGCCTATCCTCTGTTTTAAAGCGGTCATAAACCCGCAACATTTGCTTGGTCACGATCGGGCAAATAGTAGGGCAACTGATAAAAAAGAAATCTACAACGTACGCTTTATCCGCAAACGTAGCATTGGTCACCACCTGACTATCCTGATCAATAAAAGAGAAATCCGGCACCGTATGGTAAAGGGTGTCCCCATTTACAATCTCCACATTACCAAGAACAGGTAGTGGCTCGGGTGCTTTTTTTTGGCAGGAAAAGAGCGAAATCACACCTAAAGTCAAAAATAAACTCCAGCTTTTCATGCGCATTTTTTTTAAAAATTATTTCCGGTAAGTACCGATGATAGTCTTTCCTTTTTCAATACCAGCCTTAATCTGCAGGTTTACTTTTTGAATTTTATCTTGTTCAGCCTTCAGGTAGTCCATAATTTGCTCATGGCCCATAGTCGCACGAAGCGCCTCTGGCTGCCGAAAACCGGCCATCCAGTCCATCATACCTTCCTCGGCCATTTCCATTTCCCGGACAGCCGTTTCTACCTCCAGCCGCTCTTCACCGGACAACTGGGTGTCCTTCTCCAGGATTTCCTTAACCTGGCCTGCCAAACTGGTCAGCTCTCCCATACGGGGCATTACCTCGTCATGTACCTGCATCAGATCATTGCGCAGGCGGTCTTCGGATGCCACTTCTGGGTTTGGAGAATTTACGCATTGCGCGGTGATAAAGAACAGGGGCATAAAAAATAACGCGCTTGTCCACTTATTCATCTACCATATTTTTGTTAGAGGTAACTATGACGCAGTTAAAGGAAAATCCAAGGTCAATACCCCGCTTTAATTGCGCAAAAGTGCACATATTAGGATAACAAAACAAAGAAAATTTTCAGAACAACAACTTTTATGGTCCGGTATTAAATATTTTGGTTTTTTAAATAGATATAATGTAAACACTTTTTTAAAAATAAACGAAATTAGCCGTTAAAATACCTTGCCATGGAAACATATGGAAAGATTCTGCTCATTGTTATGCCCATTTTTTTTGTGCTGATATTATTCGAAAAATGGTATGGGTGGAAAAAAGGACAGGATACGATCGTGGTTATGGATATGATATCCTCTCTGCTTTCAGGGGTTACCAACGTCACCAAAGATATTCTGGGCCTCAGTGTTTCAGTATTGAGTTATGGGTGGTTGGTAGGGCATTTGGCTATTTTTCGTGTCGAGAATACCTTTTTGGTATATGTGATTTGCTTTTTCGCCCTGGACTTTGCCGGGTACTGTACCCATCGCATCAAACACCGGGTTAACCTTTTCTGGAATGCCCACCTCGTGCACCACAGTAGCGAAGAGTTTAACCTCGCCTGTGCGCTTCGTCAGAGCATCTCCGTTTTTATCGAGGTTTTTACCTTCTTTCTCCTTCCCGCGGCAATATTCGGGGTACCCGTACAGGTTGTCGCTATTGTAGCTCCATTGCATCTATTCATGCAGTTTTGGTACCACACCCGGCATATTGACCGGATGGGATGGCTCGAACATATCCTCGTAACCCCATCACACCACCGTGTACACCACGCGATTAATCCAGAATATATTGACAAGAATTATTCCCAGATTTTTATTTTCTGGGATAAAATCTTTGGAACCTTCCAGCAAGAACGCAAAGATATCCCACCTGTTTACGGCATTACCCGACCAACGGCTACCTGGAATCCCATTCGAATCAACTTCCAGCACCTGGTCCTCTTGATTAAGGATGCCTGGAGGACCCGCAACTGGGGCGACAAACTCCGGATATGGTTCATGCCCACAGGCTGGCGTCCGGGCGATGTAGAGAAAAAATACCCCGTTTATAAAATCGAGGATATTTATCACTTCGAAAAGTATAATCCGAACCAAAGTAAGGCGCTGCAAACATGGTCCCTGGCGCAAATGATGATGATACTGTCTTATTTGTTCTGGTTTTGCGCCAACATTGCCGCAATTGGCAGTCCTGGTATATTCCTGTATGGGCTTTTCCTATTCCTGATGATTTATGCCACTACCGAGCTCATGGATGGTAACCGTTATGCTCCCCTCTGGGAAGGACTTAAATCTGCCTTGGCCATTTGGCTTATTTTGCAACAAGGTGGTGGCTGGTTTGGGGCGGAAAAATATAGCGCCCTCATTCCTTCCATCATAATAGCCCTGCAGTTGCTGGGAATTGGCTTATCCCTGTATTTTACCCGAAACAGTCGTGCAACAACTGCAATTGGTTGATTCTCTCTTTACCAGTGTATCCTCCATGAAGCAAGCCTATATCGTTGATGGCGTACGTTCGCCGATAGGAAAACTCGGTGGAAGCCTTGCACACGTCAGGGCGGATGATCTCGCCGCCCACGTTCTCCGTTCCCTGACTATGCGGTACCCGGATATCCCGCTGGAAGCCTACACCGATGTATGGATGGGCTGCGCCAATCAGGCTGGAGAAGACAACCGCAACATCGCCAGAATGGCCCTTTTACTTGCTGGCCTACCCTTTACCGTTCCGGGAGAAACGGTTAATCGGCTCTGTGCCTCGGGAATGGCAGCTTGCATACATGCAGCAAGGGCTATTCAATGTGGCGACGGCGACCTTTTCCTGGGTGGCGGAGTAGAACACATGACAAGAGGCCCATGGGTATTATCTAAATCTGCACAACCTTTTGGCCGTGATGTACAATTGTTCGATACCAGCTTTGGGTGGCGTTTTGTCAATCCCCGTATGCAGCAATTATTTGGAACGGACAGCATGGGGGAAACGGCAGAAAACCTTGCTGAACAGTACCGGATCAGCCGCGAAGACCAGGATCGCTTTGCTTTTTCTTCACAGGTAAAAGCCGCAAAAGCACAGGAAAGCGGTCGGTTTGCCCGGGAAATAGTGCCCCTTGAAGTCCCGCTCTCCAAAGACCGTTCCCGGTTAGTTGAACACGATGAATTTCTCCGACCAGATACTACGTTGGAAGGCCTGGCACAACTGCGGCCTGCCTTTAAAAAAGACGGGGGTTCTGTTACACCTGGCAACGCTTCCGGGTTGAATGATGGAGCTGCAGCCGTTCTCCTGGCTTCAGAAATTGCCTTGAAGACCTACAAGCTCACCCCCCTTGCCCGCATCGTTTCCCATGCAGTAGTTGGCGTTGAGCCACGTATAATGGGAATCGGCCCGGTTGAAGCCTCCAAAAAGGCCCTTGCCAAAGCAGGGTTAAGCCTGGATCAAATGGACCTTATCGAAATCAATGAAGCTTTTGCCGCCCAAGTCCTTGCCTGTACACGTTCCATGGGATTAGAAGATGCGGATACCCGCATCAATCCCAATGGAGGGGCAATCGCACTTGGCCATCCACTTGGGATGAGCGGTGCCCGCCTGCTGCATACTGCTGCGCTCGAGCTACACCTGCGTGGGACGAGGTATGCCCTCGTCACAATGTGTATCGGCGTGGGACAGGGTTATGCCGTTATTCTTGAAAAAGCGGGAGAATAAAAAGGATTAACTGTTCATCAGCAGGTAGGTTACATAAGCGACATACAGGGTGAGCAAAATTCCCCCTTCCAGGCGACTGATGCGCGAATCGTAGGATTTCAGGAACAACAGGACACTGGAAAAAACGACAACTCCGAGGTCGAACATGGAAATGCTCCCCAGACTAAGTGGGTTCGCCACTGCCGAAACACCCAGGATGAAAAAGATATTGAAAATATTACTGCCCACCACGTTGCCAATGGCGATATCGGAATTCCTTTTAAAGGCAGCCACCGCAGAGGTCGCCAATTCCGGTACCGAAGTCCCTGCTGCCACGATCGTCAGGCCTATGGCTGATTTGCTCATACCCAGGGCCTCGGCAATCTGCACAGCCCCATCCACCATCCAGCGTCCACCAAAAATCAACAAGCCCAGACCGCCAAGCACCATTAATATTGAGGCATACAGCGGATATGTCTTCACTTTGTTATGTAATTCTTCTGCAGGGGCACTCCGCGCCACGATAAAGGTATAATATAGAAAAATGGCAAAGAACCCCAGCAAGGCTATTCCCTCTGCTCTGGTAAGCCCCGGATTGGTTGAGCCGTCCAGGTAGTGATCAGCTACCAGTGCCCAGAGTACCAGTCCGGCCAGGAGGCTCAGGGGGATTTCTTTCCAGATGGTATTGCGGTGCACCCGGAGCGGATAAATCAGTGCGGAAATCCCCACGATTACCAGGATATTAAACGAATTACTGCCCACGATATTCCCAAGGGCAATATCCGACTCCCCCGACATGGACGATAACACGCTGACCGTTAATTCTGGTGCGGAAGTACCAAAAGCTACCACTGTCAACCCGATGACGAGGTCACTTACCTTCATTTTTTTTGCCAGGGAGGAAGAACCCTCCACCAGCAGGTTAGCCCCGACTACTACCAGGGCAACTCCACCTATAAGCAATAAAACAGGAATCATACTTTGGATTTTATTCAAATCGTTAACCCACTAGCCAGCGAGAGTGTTCGCGAGGATGTGCCGCAGTAGAAAAATAAATCTGGGTGTTGGCAGGGTTATTATTTTTTTGGAGAGCTCAGGATTTTTTCTTCTTTTTTTCATAAGACTGGATGAATTCTGCTACGATATCATCAATTATGTCTTTGAGGTAGGTTTTTTCCAAACGGGCTATTTCCCGGAGTTTTTTCAATTTTAGCTCATCGAAAACCAAGGTAAGGCGCCGGGTGGAATTTTCATCGAAATGGACTTCCTGGGGTTGTACCGTATTCCGAATCAACGCGTCGAGGCCACCAACTGGCCTGTGGCTGCGCCTCTTTATAGCCGCCTCATCTGCAGGGGAAAAATCACTGCGCATCTGGCGTTCGAAGGATTCTTCAAAAGCATTTTTCAGGAAAGAATCCATATCCTCTCCAAATTTCTTGCCTACCGGACGTTTTTGTGCCGCCGTACCTCCTCCATCACTGCCAGAGGATGCATCCTGCAGAGCGCTGTTTGCGGCAGAAGCTTCCTGCACCATTTCGACAAACAGGCTTTCCAGCCCCTCATTGAATTTCTTCTTGCTCATTCCGTTTGATTCAACAGCAACGTTTTAATAAGGCAAATACGGGCGACCTATCGGCCCATATAGTTAACACTAAGTGCTTCCGAGCTTGTCCGTTCCAGGATTTCCCGGCACAAAGAGATATAATCTTCGGCACCAGGGCTATGCGGGCTGTAGGCAAAAATATCCATGCGCTTGGAAGGCGCCTCAGCAAGGGCGATATTATCCCGGATCATCGTTTTAAATACCATTTCACCAAAATATTTGATGATAGTATTCACAACATCCCGGTTGAGTACTTTCCGGGAATCGTACATCGTTGCGATAACCCCCCCGATGCGGATGTCTTTATTCAACCTGACCTTCACTTTGTCAATCACCTGTTTGATTTTAGTCAACCCTTGCAGGGCCAGGAATTCGGTTTGAAGCGGAATATACACCAAGTCGCTTGCCGTAAGTGCATTCAGCGTGAGCAGGTTAAGGGAAGGCGGGCAATCCACGAAGATGTAATCATAGCTATCACGGAAAGGATCCAGCAACTCCCGGAAGAGATACTCCCGTCCCGCTTCATTGATAAGTTCCAACTCGGCACCCGAAAGGTCCAGAGAAGAAATCACCACGTCCAAACCGTCTTTTGCCGCATAGGGAACCAAGGGTGCTTCCCCACGAAGCGATTCATAAATAGTAATCGGATGCCGCGGGATACCAAGGGAAAGTGTCAGATTGGCCTGGGGGTCCATATCAATAAGCAAAACCTTTTTTCCGAGCTCTACGAGTCCGGCACCAATATTGATGGCACAGGTGGTTTTGCCAACCCCCCCCTTATGGTTCAAAAGCGAAATTACTAAGCCCATATCCTCGATTGTCGATAACGTGAACAAACCCTTATCCAGGCAATACTGCCCTCTTTGTTGTTAAAACAGCGGTAAATATAGGTTTTTTCCCCAAAATAAAAGGGATTGTTTAGAAAACCCATAAATCCACGAAAAAGTTGCTGGATTAAAAGCCATGAAGATAGGACCTATAAATAAAATATTCCGCACAAGAATAATTTTTTCAAAAAGCGTTATATTTGCGTTTCTTTTTAAAAAAAATCATTTCCATGTACTTTCAAAGGAGCATATTACCAATGGAAGATCAGGAGATGAAAAACAAGCGTGTTATGAAAAAAGATATCCATCCCGGCAATTACAGGACTGTTGTTTTCAAGGATTTTTCGGTGGATCATGCCTGGCTGGGGCGCTCCTGCGCATCAACCAAAGATTCGATTGTATGGGAAGACGGGAAGGAATACCCCCTGGTCAAACTGGAAATTTCCAGCAATTCCCATCCTTTCTTCACTGGCAAAATGAAGTTTGTGGATACCGCCGGCCGAATTGACAAGTTCAACAAAAAATTTGCCAACTCCAAGTTTGCAAAGAAATAACTGCAGATTTACAGCAGTGGTGGAACAGGGAGGCTGTTACAAAAAGCATTTCAGGCAATATGCGGGGATGTGCTATTGAAACAGCCTCTTTTTAGTCATTATTTTTTTTCCGAAGGGAAAATATGGAGCCAGGCCTATGACCAATCTCATCTTGTTCGACGGCGATGTCAGGGCACATTTACTCCCCTTGACCTTCCTCCGGCCTGTCTCCGAAATCACCGTGGGCATGCTCAGCATTCGGGAGAAGTGGGAAATCCGGATGCAGGCAAGTGCGTCCCATGTTACGGAAGATTATTTGTCAGAAAGGTTCCCGTTGCAGGTCAGAGAAGATAATCTGCTGGTCAACAGCTCTATTTTGCCTTCTGAGCCCCTCTGCCGCTTGCTGCGCAATATGGAATTTGGGGAGGCTTATATTTCCGGAGAAGAGCTCCTTGCAGCGCGCCTCGACGAGGAACAGTTGCGCAAGCTCATCAATGAAGAAGAAATTGACCATCTGCAGATTCTGCCCCTACCCGAACTGCCTTTAAAGAAAATCAACCGCATTACCGATTTTTTCAAGTTTCATGCCGAAGAAATCGAATCCGATTTTCACCTCCTGACTTCCGGCAAACGTTCCCAGCCGCTGAGTACCTCCAATCGCGTTATCGCTCCGGAGAGGATATTTATTGGAGAAGGTGCCTGGGTCGAAGGGGCTACCCTCAACGCCTCTGAGGGCCCCATTTATATCGGTGCCGGAGCGGTCGTTATGGAAGGAGCTTCTATCCGCGGTGGCTTGTGCCTTGGTGCCAACGCAGTTGTCAAAATGGGCGCACAATTATATGGGCCAAATACCATTGGCCCCTGGTGTAAAGTCGGTGGGGAAATAGAGCGGTCTATTCTGCTGGAATACTCCAATAAGGCCCATCACGGCTATCTAGGGCACTCTATCATCGCTTCCTGGTGCAATATAGGTGCTGGTACCACGGTATCCAATCTGCGGAATGATTATGGCCCTCAACGCCTTTGGAACTATCCGCTCGAAACCTTTGAAAAAACAGGGGAGACCTTCTGTGGCCTGGTTATGGGCGACCATTCCCGCACTGGCATCAATATGATGTTCAACTCGGCAACTTCCGTTGGGGTAGGATGCAACCTGTATGGCAATAATTTTCCCAGAAATTTTATCCCTTCCTTTTCCCTGGGTGGGCCCGCCGGCCTCCAGACCTACCCTATTGAACAGGTCCTTGCCTCCATGGAGCAGATGATGCACCGCCGCAATCAGCAGCTCCGCATTGAAGAACGCATTACCATAATCCGGCTCTTTGAAGAAACGACGGCACAACGCCCCTGGGAAAAACCTGCCCGCTGAACGTATCTCCCAGTCTAAGCGGCTCCTGAGTTATTTTATGGAAATTCCCCTGGAAACCATCCATACGCCTATTCACCCAAATCTCCATGTAGTACTCCTCCAGGGCCGGCTCCAACTTTGTACCGATAAAGCAGTCTATTCCTTTAGCGACCTCTACACGAACTTCCGCAAGGCTTTTCATACCCTGCAGATACAAAAACTGCCCCTTTCGAATGTTCTGCTGCTCGGCCTGGGCCTGGGCAGCATCCCCGAACTGCTGGAAAAAAAATTTCGTCGCCCCTGCCATTTCACTTGTGTGGAAATTGACGAAGGCATCATAAGCCTCGCCAAGCGCTATACACTCGATTACCTGGATTCCCATTTCGAATGCATTTGTACCGATGCTGCTTTTTTTGTGGCCCAGACCCAACAGCAGTACGACCTGATCTGCGTAGATGTCTTCATTGACGATACAATCCCCGACCAGGCCAGGTCGCAGCCCTTTTTCGAACACCTTCGCCGCATCTGTGCCCCGGAAGGGCTCATCCTCTTCAATTGCTTCGCCCTCGAAACCACAGACCGAAAAAAGGCAAGGGACCTCTTCGAAAATGGCTTCGTCCCTGTTTTTCCCCATGCAACCTATCTCGATGTAACGACCAACTGGATATTTATCAGTGAAAAAAAGTTTATCCCGGAAAAATCCGGCCGCACCTGAAAAATCCGGCGGGAATTCCCTAATTTTCCCATGCTGACCAGAGGCGGTTTCCCTGGCCTGGATATAACTCCTTCCGGCACACCCTTCAAATCAATCCTAATTTGCTAAATATGCCACTATGATCCTGTCTGATAAAAAAATCCTGGAAGCCATGGAACTGGGCGATATCATCATCCAGCCTTTTCGAAGGGAATGTCTGGGCACCAATTCCTATGATGTTCACCTCAGTAAAAGCCTCGCCGTTTATACCGACGAGGTCCTCGATGCCAAAAAGCACAATCAAGTCCGCCATTTTGAAATTCCCGAAGAAGGGATAGTCCTCCAACCTGGGGTATTATACCTTGGAGTGACACAGGAATATACCGAAACCCATACTTGTGTCCCCTTCCTGGAAGGCAAATCCAGCGTAGGGCGCCTTGGTATTGATATCCATGCAACCGCCGGCAAAGGTGATGTAGGCTTTTGCAATACCTGGACACTCGAAATCTCCTGTACCCATCCCGTGCGTATTTATGCCGGTATGCCTATCGGTCAGCTCATCTATTTCCGCGTAGATGGGGATATTGACCGCTACTATCATGCCAAAAGAGATGCCAAATACAGTCAACGCACCGATAAGCCCGTTGAAAGTATGATGTGGAAAAATCCGTTTTAACTCCAGGAGTCGTATGAAAGCAGGGCTGTCGCACAAAAACAGCATTGTCTGGAAATTATTCCAGAGTTGGGTAAAAAGGCCGGAGGCCGTCATTTGGGGTTGTGTTAAAAGCTCCCGGCTTTTCATTTGGCGGCTTGTGCCGCCAACAATAATTTTGAATGGACATCGTTTTACCTCATTTTGCTTCGCAAAATGAGGTAAAACGATGTCCATTCAAAACTTTCTTTCGCCGCCGAAGGCGGCGGAATACTTTTTACACAACCCCATAATTTTTTTGAGTACCATTTTTCGTGATTTTGCGAAGTAAAATCACGAAAAAACGGCACTCAAAAATTTATTTGACAGCGCAGGGCTATTTGATCCCCGGCAGGCCCATAGGCGCATACGCCCCCTGCTCTGCCAGCTGTGCTTTTTTCTGCCTGGGCGCAATCTCATCGAGCGTATTGCCATCATATAACCGGCCATTCTTCATCACATAGCGGATAGAATTTGAATTCCGGATATTATCCAGGGGATTTTTATCCAGTACAATCAAGTCTGCCAGTTTTCCAGATTCCAGGGACCCCAGGTCTTTACCGAGTCCGATGGCCTTTGCCCCCAGAATGGTAGCAACTTTAAGGGCATCGTAGGGTTTTATCCCACCGGAAGCGATGGCCCAGAGCTCCCAGTGATAGCCAAGCCCCTGCAACTGGCCATGAGAACCAACACCAGCAAGGCCACCGGCTTCTACTACTGCTTTTACCCCTTCGGCATGGCGGGAGAAGATGTGTTCCTGTTCCATAAACCAACCTGGCCTACGCCTGGATTTAGCATCGAGTTCTTCTTTGGGCGTAAAGTGGTTCAGTTTTTTATCCCCCTGTACATTTTCAGTAGCATAAAAATAATTTTCCGCCCAAGGCCCACCATAGGCGACCAGCAAAGTAGGGGTATAGCACATTTGTGACTGTGCGACCAGGCTGGTAACGTCCTTATAAAGAGGATAAATCGGCAGGGCGTGTTCGTGTCCAGGATAGCCATCCAGCAGCTGGGTCATATTGAGCTTAAAGTCGAGTCCACCCTCGGTAGTCGGCATCAACCCCTGTTCTTTTGCAGCCTGAATAATCCATTGCCGATGCTGGCGGTTCCCCGTGAGGTACATTTTGATAGTCTTGGTATTATAGTACGCAGAATATTGCTTGAGTACCTGCCGGGCATGGTCGAGGCTCTCTATCCGGTAAGCCCAGAAGCCCACACCCGGTCCTGTGGAGTACACCCGCGGGCCTGGCATCTGGCCAGCCTCAACCATATCGGCATAGGTCAGCACATCGGTTGTAGCAGTCTGTGGGTCGCGGGTCGTCGTAACCCCGTAAGCCAGGTTAGCTTCATAAATCCATATATTGTTCTTATGGAGGCCCCAGTTTGGCCACATGTGGGCATGCGTATCCACAAACCCGGGTATAATGGTTTTTCCGGATACCTCTATTACTTTTGTTCCTGCCGGGATTTTAAAAGAACCCGACTTGCCGACTGCTTTTATGCGGTTTTGCTCAATCAGGATATCCCCTTTTTCCCATATTTCCGTTCCTTTCATGGTCAGTAGTCGGGCACCCCTGAGCAGGATAAGCCCTTCAGGGATATCGCGGGGGACTTCGACTTTGATCCGTTGCTCAGCTGGCTTGTAGGATTTGTCTCCTTCCTGCCCGTTATCCTCTTTCTTCTCTTCCGCCTTTCCTTCACCCTGGGTTTTTGCAGCCGCCTTTTTCTCTGCTTTCAATTGTTCCTCCATCGCCTTCGCAGCATCCAGATCATAGGTGAAATAAGCATTTCCCAGCGACCAGTACACAGTTTTGCCATTGGGAGACCATTGAGGGAACTCTCCGCCAATAAAGGTCAGCTTACGGGCGGGGAAAATGGCGTTTTCGGCTTTTGCCACCGAGACTGACGGCGTTGACCCGCCTACCATCGGGACTGTGACTACGTAAATTTCATTATTTACCTGCACGAGGGCCTGATCTCCCTCCGGGGCCATCATTACCAGTGATGCTTCAGAGGGGCGTTGGGCAGGTTCCTGGGCACTCTCCACCATCATGCAGTGCTGCTCGTCCACCAGCGCAGGATAGGTCGTAATCCCTGTTACTTTTAGGTGCTCTTTCTGATCCGTTCCATCCCAGCGAATAGATACCAGGCCTTTCTCCCCATGGAATAGGTAGATCCGACTATCCTTTTGTACAAAATGGGGATGGCTCCGGCCTCGTGTACCATCTATCTGCTGGATGTCCCCACCCGCAGCATCTACCCAGCCAAGGTTGGCATCCGCCCCAAAAGCCATAGGGCCTATGGCATCGGTATAGGCCTGTGCAGGACCGTAAAGGAATACAATCCTGTTGGTTTTCGCATCCCATGCTGGCTCTGCATAATAGCCCGCTTGCTTGGTCAGGCGTTGTGGGCTCCCATCCTGCAGGCTGACCTTGTTCAGATATCCACCACTGCCTTCCCAGGTCACGTAGGCCAATGCACGTCCATCCGGCGACCATACCGGCATCGCCTCCGTATGATTTGCCGTAGTAACCCGGCGGGCAGTACCTTCAGGAAAATCCATTACATACAATCGGTTCAGCACCGTAAAGACCAACATTTTGCCATCAGGAGAGCGCTGTGGGTTCCGAATCTGGGTTGCAACCATCATTTTTTCGTCCGAAATGGGATAATTAAACTCTACCCTGGGACCAAAATCGAGCTCTACATCTACCTCAAAAGGAATATTGACCGCACTGCCACCCTCAACAGGCAGTTTCCAGAATTTTCCACCATAACTACAAATCAGAAATTTGCTGTCTGGCGTAAAAGACATAGCGGGATAAACGCCCATGGGGGCAATAGACTCCTGCTCGTCGCGCTGTACCGGATAAGCCAGCCAGTTTTCCACTCCGCTCTCCAGGTTGCGTCGCACAAGCCCGGTCTGCTCGTTGTAGCGCGATCCATAGACCAGCCATTTTCCATCCGGGGAAAGGGTTGGGGCAAATGCCGATCCGTAGCGGCTGGTTTTGCGGTCCACCTCACCAGTTTCGCGGTCATATACGGCCAACTGGTACTGGGGCAACTGCGCGTTGTAGTTCCATGCCCCGTTACGCCAGGAAAACCAGATATACCTGCCGTCCGGCCCGAAAGCAGGCTCCACGGCCTTCATCGTTTCGGGTGCCTTGATCAGCTGGGTTCCCCCTCCACCATCTTTGTGAAACAGGAACAATTTCAAATTTCTGGTTCCCTTGGAAACGACCAGATAATTGCCGTCGGGTGTCCACTCGGCCGACTGCACGTGCTGGTCGTTGTCTTTGGTCACCTGTACGGTATCCTGTTTTTCCATATCAATATACCAAACGGCTTCTGCCCCGGAGCGGTCGGAAGTAAACGCGATCCGTTTTCCATCGGGACTAAACTTCGGATGGGTATCAAAGGCCATTCCCGAAGTGAGCTGGGTCGCTTTTCCTCCACCTATCGGCAGGAGGAAAATATCGCCCATCAGGTCGAAAGCAATTTGCCTGCCATCCGGGCTTACATCCAGCGACATCCAGGTGCCCTCGTTCGTATTGAGGCGGATTTTCCGACCTGGTTCGAGGGGAAGCGGCTTTTTTTCATCCGCTTTTTTTTCCGTTTTTGTCGAGTCGGATTTTGAAGGGCCTTCCTGTGCCCCGGCAATACCCGGTATGCCCAGCAAGAATAGGGTTCCAATCAGATAGTTCAGGTAAATGCGTTTCATGGTCATATTTTGAGCGTGGTGATAATCTGGCAATCAGAAAAGTTTCGTCAGGCGTTGAACAGGTAATATTTTTTCTGCGAACCGCCTTTTTCAAAAGGAAATTAAGTGCTTAAAAGATTTTTGCGCAACGAAAATAAAAAATCGTCTATATTTCCAGAATATTCGTGTGAAATAAAAGCCAGGAACAGGGTATAACCCCGAATATACGCTAAACTTGTGCACCAGCCCGGGAATCATTAAGGCCGCGAGAGGTACTCAAAATCTACCGGAAACTTTTTAGGTAGCAAAATCGTTTTCCTGAAAAACCAAAACATAAATCGCATCATGAGGTCATTAACCGTTTCTGTAATCCTTATCCTTCTGGGCATGGTCCTGCTCGTCGGTGGTTGTAATACGTATAATTCCTTCGTCAACCTCGACGAAGAAGTAGAAAATGAGTGGAGCAAAGTCCAAACCGCCTATCAGCGCCGGGCCGATTTGATCCCCAACCTGGTCAATACCGTAAAAGGAGTCGCCAACTTCGAACAGGAAACCCTCACGTCCATCGTTGAAGCAAGGTCAAAAGCTACCAGCATTACCATTGACCCTAAGAATATCACGCCGGAGCAGTTGCAGTCTTTCGAACAGGCACAAACGGGTATTTCCCAATCTCTGGGCCGGCTCCTCTTCGTGGCTGAACAGTATCCCGAGCTCAAGGCAAGTGCTGCATTTGTCGAATTGCAGACCCAGCTGGAAGGTACTGAAAACCGCATAAAAGTGGCACGTGACCGATTCAACGATACCGTTACTGCTTACAATAAAAAAGTGCGCCGCTTCCCAGGTAGCCTGTTCGCAGGTATGTTCGGATTTTCCCAAAAAGCACAGTTCCAGGCCAGCGAAGCTGCCCAAAACGTGCCTACAGTCAATTTTAACTAAATCCTGTGCCTAAAATGCGCCTTCCGCTCAATAAGGAGGAAGAACAAGCTGTGGTTTCAGCCATCCGGAGTGCCGAAACCGGCACTTCCGGGGAAATCCGCGTACACTTCGAACGACGGGTCAAGGGGGAAGCCCTGGATAACGCCAGGAAAATTTTCCTCCAACTGGGTATGCAACAAACCCGGCTGCGCAATGCCACTTTAATCGTACTGTTCCTTGAATCCAAAAAATTTGCAATTCTGGGAGATAAAGGAATCAATGAATCCGTTCCCGATCACTTCTGGGACGAAACCCGGGACCTCATGGGCGGTTTTTTCCGAAAAGGAGAAATCGCCCATGGGCTCTGTGCCGGCATTACCCAAATCGGGGAAAAACTCAAAGTTTTTTTCCCGGCAGATGAAGAAAACCCCAATGAGCTCAGCGACGAACTTTCCCAGGGTGATTCCTGATTTAACCCGTTCACCCTTTCCCCCATCCTACTCAACCTTGCTTGCCCGATGCCAATACCGATGAAATTCAAACAATGCTGGCTTTTTGCTTTCGCTTTTTTTTACTTGACGGGCAACCTTGCCGGAAAAGAAATCCCGGCAAAATCCGGCGTCCTCGTCAATGACTTTGCCGGGGTTCTTACCCCTGATCAGGCAATTGCCCTCGAACGCAAGCTGGTCGCTTATGACGATTCGACCTCCACTCAGATTGCCGTTGTAATCGAATCCAGCCTGGAAGGCGAGGAGGTCTTTGAGTATTCCCTTCGCATCGCGGAAAGCTGGGGCATTGGCAACAAAGACAAAGACAACGGCATCCTCCTGTTTGTCGCTATAGATGACC
>CAZGOT010000055.1:9552-15163 GCA_964527495.1 uncultured Haliscomenobacter sp. | reverse complement strand
TTGCGGATACCGTTACTTCACTTGCAGGTGTTCCGGTGCTGGTGGACGATTGGGGTATAGATGCGGTTTATTCCGGGAGCCAGAAATGCCTTTCCTGTGTGCCGGGCCTTTCGCCGGTTTCTTTCAGTGAGAGGGCTATAGAAAAAACAAGTTCCCGGAAAACCAAAGTGCAAAGTTGGTTTCTGGATCTAAACCTGGTCATGCAATATTGGGGGGATGGACATGCAAAGCGGACCTATCACCATACGGCACCGGTCAATGCTTTATATGCGATGCATGAATCCTTGCTGATGCTTTACGAAGAGACGCTGGAGCAAAGCTGGAACCGCCATGCGGAGCAGCATCTACGCCTGCGTTCGGGACTGGAATCCCTGGGTTTTAGGTTTTTGGTAGAGGAGCCTCACAGATTACCGCAATTAAACGCCGTTTTTTTACCTGAACACGCGGGTGACGAGGCACTGCTCAGAAAGCGGCTGCTTAACGAGTTCCATCTCGAGGTTGGGGGTGGTTTGGGGGATCTCAGCGGAAAAATATGGCGGATTGGGTTGATGGGGCATACGGCGAGGGCGGAGAAGGTAGATTTCTTCCTGGAGGCAGTCAGCGAGTTATTGCATTGATTTGGGATAAAGCTGACCGTCGTTTTTGAGGATTTGATTTTGGGGCAGATATCCCCTGACCGGGCATAATGGATAGACGATGGATCCCCGCCCAACTATCGTACCGGGGAAAACGACGGCATTGCAGCCAATTTCTGCAAAATCTCCGAGTAGTGCCCCGAGTTTATTGCGTCCGCTACCCCGGCGATGGCCATTGGGGAGGGTAACATAAATTTCGTCGCCGGCGGCTTTAAAATTGGATAGGATGGCGCCTGCGCCCAGGTGGGCTCTGTGGCCAAGGATTGAATCGCCGATATAATTAAAATGCGGAGCCTGGACCCCATCGAATAAAATGGCATTTTTTACTTCTGTAGAATTGCCAATGACCGCATCGTTGCCAACAAGTACATCTTCCCGTATAAAAGCACCATGGCGTATCTGACAATTCCGGCCGATAATCGCCGGTCCTTGAATCCATGCAGTTGGGGCAATAACTGTACCACTGCCGACCCATACCTGGGGAAAAAGTTCCTGAAAATCCGTGGGCAGAGTAAGTGCGATTTCTGCTATTATGCGATTGAGGGAGCCCAGAATTTCCCAGGGAAAAGCGGCTGTTTCAAGGTAAGCGCTACATAGGCTCCGCCTTGGATCAAAAAGGGTCATTGCAAGAGGCTCGCCCGTCATTCGTCTATTCCGGCTACCAACACCCAGGGTTCGTCGTTGGTGTGGAGGGTTTCGAGGGAGTGGTACATTTTCACGAACCTTGCAGTCACTGCAATTAGATCTTTGGTTTCAAGGAGGATACTAAAAAAGAGCAGGCTATTTCGTGCGCTGTAGGATTTTTCCTTTATACCGGTAGTTTGACGGGCCAGCAGGCTTTCTATATCTGCATAGAGCTTTTTCTTGTTGAGTTTCATTTCCTGGAAGCGTTCGAAATCCTTATTGCGCAGGATAAGGACGCAGAAGTCCATAAATTCGCTCAGTTTTCGGGCAATTTCTTCTAATTGACTGTGTTGTTCCTGATCCAGTGGTGCAAGGACGTCTTCCACATGTTGGCGAGCCGTATCGGCTACCAGTACGGCCGACTGATTGAAGTCCTGCATCAGGTCGTAGGCGAGAAGATAGGTCCGGCTACCCTCGGCGCGTTCTTCTGCTACCCGCCGCATAGAGGCATAAAAGGCATAGCGGAACTCTTCGTTTTCCAGCTTTACTTTATTCAGCGTTTGATAGGCTTTGCGGAGTTTAGTGCGGTCTTCCCGGGAGAGGCCATCAATGACCAATTGATACAGATCCCGAACGGATTCAATGTTCTGGGCAATGGATTCAATAGTATCGGAGATGATTTTCTGTGCAGGAATAATTTCTGAATGCTGAATAGCTTTGGCAATTCTATCTTTTCGGGCTTCCAGCTTGTTATGCAGGATAAAAGTATAGGCAAAACTCGCTGCGACCAGGATAATCAGCCCGATCGTACCGGTTACCCCTCCTTTGACCATCACAAAGGCGAATAATGCAGCCACCGCAAACGCGATAAATGCCGTCAAGAACCATCCGAGCAGGACGTTGATGACCCCCGCAACCCGGAATACAGCACTATCCCTACCCCACGCCCTGTCAGAAAGGGAGGTGCCCATAGCCACCATGAAGGTGACATATGTCGTAGAGAGGGGCAATTTCAAAGAAGTGGCAAAAGCGATCAGCACACTGGAAACGGTGAGGTTGACGGATGCCCTGACCATATCGAACGCAGGAGGGTCAATCGGGTTATTGGCACTTTTTTTAGACCCATTGGTTTGGTTAAAGTTGAAGCGTTCTTCGATTTTGGCCTTCCATGCCAGGGGCATTAAGGTGGAAAAAATTCTAAACCCAAAGGCAGACCGCACCACTAATCGTGCCAGCGGGTTTGACCCAAAACGTTCCAGTCCTTCGCTTTGGCGCCCCAGGCTAACTTCCGTATCGGTAACCGTGCGGGCCTTTTTTGAAAACCAAAGCGTGATGACCATCACTATGCCTGCAATCAACAACATATAGGACTGCGCCGGGTAGGCTGCGGCCAGTGATTCCATCAGGTAAGATTCTGCTGCTACGCCGCTGCGTGTCCAGTCCAGAAAGGCTTCGTAGCCAGCTACGGAAGGTCCGATAAAATTGACCAGGTCATTGCTGGCAAAAGCCATAGCGAGGGCGAAAGTGCCACCTAAAACTACAATACGCAGGATATCAAACTGAAGTAGTTTGTGCAGGGCAAACATCAGGGCACTCCAAAAAACAAGCGAAGCCAAGCTTATAATCGCAATATTGGATTCAACCCAGGCCATGAAATCCCCGGAAATAAAAGGGGCTCCTTTCAACCCCTTGAACAAAAGAAAATAGCTGATCAGTGATAGCGATAGCCCGGACCATACTACCCCCACTGTGCTCAAACGCTTATGATAGTCAAAGGAGAAAATCAGACGGGCAATATACTGGACGATAATCCCAATGGTAAACGCCACACCAACGGACACAAAAATCCCGGTAATGATGGTAATGGCATTGTCCGAGTTGATATATTGATTGAGGTTGCCCAACCCTTCGCCGTTGCTGAGCACCTTATATAGAGCAACCGCTACCGCAGCTCCCAATAGTTCGAAAACTATAGATACGGTGGTGGAGGTAGGTAGCCCAAAAGTGTTGAAAAAATCCAGGAGGACAACATCCGTAAACATTACGGCCATGAAAATGACCATCACCTCTGCAAAAGAGAAAAACTGTGGATTAAAAATCCCTTTTCGCGCAACTTCCATCATTCCACCAGCGAAAAGAGCACCTACAAATACACCGATAGATGCTACGAGCATGATGGTACGCCGAGTACCCGCTTTGGACCCAATCGCCGAATTGAGGAAATTTACTGCATCGTTGGCTACTCCAACCATGAGATCCATTGTCGCAAGTGCAAACAAAACAATGACAAAAAATAAAAATATACTCATAATGGTTATATTGAAGCCTAATTCCCTGCTAATTTACGGTGTAAATGTTAAGCGAATATTAACAAAATAGTCTGATAACAAGAAAAAAGATTTTTAACGTCTTTTATTTAAAAATTCTTTTATCATTGAAGTTAGGTTACTTGCTTTTGCATCGTCCAATTGTCGGGATAGGGGGGTAGCTTCTCTTATTGCTAGCCCTCTCATTTGGTTGGTAGGCTGCTATAGCTTCAAATGTGTAAGGTAATGCATACAATAGAACGGCAGGAATTTCATCAGCCTGCAATTTTCAGGGGTTTTACAGGGGTTACTGCTGCGGGTAGCACCCGGCTGGGCGGTGTAAGTGAAGGGTCGTATGCTTCGCTAAATCTTGGATTGAGCACGGGCGACCGCCACGAAGCGGTCATGGAAAACCGAAAAATTTTTTTTGATGCGCTGGGGATAGAAGAGGGGCAGGTAGCGAGTGCATATCAGGTACACGGCGATGGTATCCTGCAGGTACACGCCCCATGCCGGGAAGAAGGTTTTGATGCATTGATTACGGATGTGCCAGGTATCTTCCTGACAGTGACGGTAGCGGATTGTACACCTATTCTTGTATTGGATCCTGTACGCCCTGCGGTTGCTGCTGTACATGCCGGCTGGCGTGGAACGGTTCTGGGTATCCTCCAAAAGACTATTCTGCGCATGCAGGAAGTGTTTGGGACAAATCCGCAGGATTGTCGGGCATTTATCGGAGCCTGTATCGATGCCTGCTCCTACGAGGTAGATAACGATGTCGCACAGCATTTTGATGCCACTTATGCTCACTGGTCGCCGGAGCTTCAGAAATTCCTGCTGGATCTCAAGGCGGCGAACCAGGCGCAACTACTGAAAGTAGGGTTGTTGGCAGAAAATGTGGAGATTTCGCCATTTTCTACGGTATTGAACAATGATCTTTTCTTTTCTTACCGCAAGGAAAAAGGCATTACCGGCCGTATGCTCAATGGAATTGGGCTGATATAAGTATGGCGGGGCTTCTTGAAGGACAAATATTAAAACCAAAAAATATGAAAAAAATCTTTTTCATTTTGACAGCCTTCTTTGGGTGGTCCAGCCAAATGCTGAGCGCACAAGGGGTGCAGTTGCTGCGGCAACCAACCGTTAACGAAGAGCAGATAGTGTTTGTGTATGCCGACGATTTGTGGGCATGCAGCCGCAACGGGGGGGATGCCCGTCGGCTTACTACGGATGAGGGGACCGAAAGCGCTCCTCATTTTTCCCCTGACGGAAAGCTGATTGCTTTTTCTGCACAGTATCAGGGGAACACGGATGTTTATGTTATTCCTGCTGAAGGAGGGGAGCCCAGGCGCCTGACCTGGCATCCGGGGGAAGACCTGGTGCAAGGATGGATGCCCGATGGGAAAAGTGTACTTTTCCGCTCGGCCCGTAATGGAGTCCCTACGAGAATAAATCATTTTTTTACGATAGGCCTGGAAGGAGGGCTGCCGCGACAGCTTACCGTTCCACAGGCTTCTTTTGGAGAAATTTCAGAAGATGGGCGCTATCTGGCGTATACGCCCATTACCTTCTGGGATTCGGAATGGCGGAATTATCGGGGTGGACAGGCCCAGCCAATCTGGATTTTCGATCTAAAAAATAATACCCTCCAGCAAACGCCGCGTACGGATAATGAGCGGCATATGGACCCTGTTTGGTTTAATGGAAAAGTTTATTTCCTTTCTGAGCGGGACTACGCCAGCAATATCTGGATGTTCGACCCCAAGAGCAAAGCCCTGGAGCAAATTACCTTCCACAAAGATTTTGATGTTAAAAGCCTGGATGCCGGTGGTGGCCGTATTGTTTATGAGCAGGGAGGATACCTCCATCTGCTCGACCCTGTCACTAAAAAGGCCAGGCAGCTGCAAATTGAGGTTCGGGGAGATTTTGGATGGGCAAAGTCCCGGTGGGAAGATGTTGACCCTGCCCGTCTCGCCAACGCATCCCTTTCTCCAAGTGGTACCCGTGCACTGTTTGAATACCGGGGAGATATCTTTACCGTTCCCC
>CAZGOT010000055.1:0-9538 GCA_964527495.1 uncultured Haliscomenobacter sp. | reverse complement strand
AGAAAAACGGCGACTGGCGGAATATCACCCAATACAGTGGCTCCGCCGACCGCTTTCCGGTTTGGTCCCCGGATGGGCAGAAAATTGCCTGGTTTTCGGATGCTTCGGGAGAGTATCAGTTGATGATTGGTGACCAGTATGGGTTAGAAAAGCCCAGGGCGATCCCGATTCCCAACCCTTCCTTTTTCTTTAAGCCTGCATGGTCGCCGGATGGTAAGTACCTCGCGTTTACGGATACCCATTTTACTTTGTGGGTGGTTAATGTATCGAGTGGGGAGTTGAAAAAGGCGGATGCGGAAGCTTATGCGCATGTGGTGCGCACTATGAACCCAGTCTGGTCGCCTGACAGCAAGTGGATCGCATACGCCCGGCTTCTAAACTCGCAGTTTAAGGCTGTATTTGTATATAACGTCGAAACAGGGAAAAAAATTCAGGTTACCGATGGTATTGCGGATGCTATAGATCCGGTTTGGGATGCTGGCGGGCGCTATCTGTATTTTTTGGCGAGCACGGATTATGCCCTGAATTCCGCCTGGTTGGATATGAGCAAATACAACCTTCCTGTCACACGGGGGCTGTATGTGGCTGTATTGGCCAGGGACGGAGTATCTCCTTTTATGCCCAGGAGCGATGATGAAGAACCTGTTGTATCGGCGGGCAATGGCACAAAAAAGGACTCTGTAGTGGTGAAAATTGATGCCGATGGCCTTCAACAGCGGGTATTGGCTGTGAACGTGCCCGTCAGGCAATATGTTGCTCTGATGCCTGGCCCCAAAGATTATGTTTTTTATGCCGAGAGCGTGGCGAATCAATCGGGTTGGACAATTCACCGGTATAATTTTAAGGAATGGAAAACAGACGCTTTTCTTAGCCCGGTACAGAATGCTTCTGTTTCTTTTGACCGCAAGCAAATTCTTTATCAGAGTGGCAGTACCTGGGGTATCGCAAAAACAGATGGTCAGCCTAAAATTGGCGATGGAAAGCTCAATCTCAATTTGCGGATGAAAATCGAACCACAGGAGGAATGGGTCCAGATATTTCGGGAGGGCTGGCGCTTTCAGCGGGATTTTCTGTATGTGGATAACGTACATGGAGCTCCTTGGAAACAGGTGTACGAATGGTATCGCCCCTGGTTAGCACATGTTCGCCATCGCACAGATCTCAATTATGTGGTAGATATTTTGGGAGGAGAAGTTGCGGTTGGTCATTCTTATACAAGTGGCGGCGATTTTCCCAAAATTGACCAGGTGTCAGTCGGTTTGCTGGGGGCGGATCTGGAAGAATCGAATGGGTTTTACCGGATTTCAAAAATATACACCGGGGAGACCTGGAACCCAGACCTGCGCTCGCCCTTATTTGTTCCTGGTTTGGAAATACGGGAAGGGGATTATCTTCTGGAGGTCAATGGCAAACCCCTAAAAGCCCCAATCAACCCCTACAGCCTTTTTGAAGGTACCGCCGAGAAGCAAACTAATATAAAGGTCAACAGTACTCCTTCCCTGGAGGGGGCACGTAGCCTGGTCGTGTTGCCAGTAGGGAACGAGTCGGGCTTGCGCATGCGGGATTGGGTCGAATCCAATCGCCGTAAAGTAGATGCCCTATCCGGAGGGCAGCTTGCATATGTTTATGTGCCCAATACCGGACAAGGTGGGTACACGTATTTCAACCGATATTATTTCGCCCAACAGGACAAGAAAGGCGCTATCATTGATGAACGCAATAATGGGGGTGGATCTGCAGCGGATTATATGGTTGATGTAATGGCCCGCCAGTTACACGGGTATTTTAACAGCCGCACCGAGGAGCATCGACCGTTTACTGTGCCTATGTCGGGTATTTGGGGTCCCAAAGTGATGATTATCAACGAGCGGGCGGGTTCTGGAGGGGATCTTTTGCCCTATCTTTTCCGTAGAATGCAAATTGGTCCTTTGGTAGGTACAAAGACCTGGGGGGGGCTCGTCCATACGGCAGATACGCCTTTGTTTATTGATGGCGGGCGGATGGTTGCGCCCCGTGGTGGATTTTATGACGTGGAGGGCAAGTGGGCAATTGAAGGAGAAGGTGTTGCACCAGACATTGAAGTGCTCCAGGATCCGGCAAAGGTTTTGAAAGGTGGCGATCCTCAGCTAGAACGTGCGGTCGAAGAGGCGATGAAACTGATGCAGGGGAAGGGGGTTCAACTGAAGGCAGAGCCAGCACCTCCTGTTCGGTATCGTCGTCCGGGTAAATAATCCGGTGACATTTTTGAATTTGTTGGAAACCAGGGGGTAAAATCTACAGGGCGGTATAGATCTACCGTAGATCCTGCTTTCAGGCAGGCAAATGCCATGTTGTTTGTATGCCTCCGATATTTATACAGAAATGTTGAAAAAGAAACCGTCTGTCACCTGTGGATGGCTAAAATCATGGGTTGTTGTAGTGCTTTTCCTGGCTGTTGCCTCTGTAGCCTGCGAGCAGACCCCGGGATTATTCAAAAAGTCTGTGCGTAAACCACCCATGGATCCCTATCTGGAAGCTTTTATTGGGGATTATGTGGAATTCTTTGAATCAGAAATGGAACGCACAAAGCTTCCTGGTGCGGCACTGGCTATTGTATGGGATGGTTCTGTGGTGTTTATGAAGGGGTATGGTATAAAATCTCTTGGAGAGCGGGACTCTGTGGATGTACACACGGTTTTCAGGATTGGCTCGCTCTCAAAGGGTTTTGCGGGGGTGCTTACTGCGATGTTGGCGGAAGAGGGGGCTTTTTCCCTGGAAGATCCGGTGGTTCGCTATGTCCCGGAGTTTATGCTGCGTTCTGCGGAACAGACGGGGAGGGTACAGGTACGGCACCTGCTTTCCCATAGTGCGGGCCTTCCCTACCATACGTTTACCAATCTTATTGAAGCCGGCTATGCCATTCCGGATATTATTGACCGCTTGAAAGAAGTGAAGCTGAATGGGAACGAAGGGGAAGTGTTCAGTTATCAAAATGCGGCTTTCGCGGTAGTTGAGGAGGTAGTGAAGGCAGGAACGGGTCAGTCATATGGGCAATTACTGCAAGAGAGGATATTTCTTCCTGTAGGTATGCAGGATGCTTCTGCCAGTTATGATGAGATTATAAGGACGAAGAATAAGGCATTTCCGCATGAGGGTTTTGATAGTGCCTGGGTGAAAGCCAATTTTACGCCTAAATTCTACAATGCGGTAGCGGCGGGTGGGGTAAATGCGAGCATTTCAGATATGAGCAAATGGCTGGTTCTGCTTACTGGGGGGCGGCCTGAAGTAGTTAGTTCGGCGGTGCTGGATAGTGTTTTTTACCCACGCATAAAAACGCACAACGAGCGGAGATTTTTCAGGGATTGGGTGGGCGAGAAAGAGGCGTATTATGGCTATGGCTGGCGTATCCTGCACACTCCGGAAGATACCATTGTCTATCACGGCGGGTTTGTCAACAGCTTTAAGGGGGAATTGGCCTTGCAGCGGAGGGACAGGATAGGGGTATGTGTATTGATGAATGGGGCGGGGAGCCTGTCTTCGACGCTCATTCCTGGTTTTTTCGATCGCTACCGCTTGTATGCAGATTCCATCAGAATTTCCAGGTGAAGCTAAGGTTAGGGGTAAAGCCCATCATTTCGAGCTCTGTACCTACAACGGTATTAATATTGGGTTTGGGGGCGGAGCTATTGGATGGAGTGAGGAAAGAATAGATAAACTGGCGGTACTTTACATTTTCCCGGTCAAGTAGGTTAAAGAGGTTAATGCCTGCCTTTCCTTCCCCTTTGCCAAGAGGGAAGCTGTAGTTCGCAAAAAGGTCTATACGGTGGTAATCATCGAGATATTCCAGGCGTTCGGAAGGAGAGAGGGTATTCCGGTCACCATCATTGATATCGAAAATAGCGAGGTTGGTATAAGGTTTGCCGCTGGCGAAGATATAAGTAGCTCCAAAGTCAAAAGGACCTGCCAGGTACTGGGCATTGAGTTTTAGCTGGTGCCTGCGGTCGTTGGGAGAAGGAAAAGGGTTGCCCTGATAGACCTGGGGGAAGGCGTGGGTAGATTTGCTAAGGGTATAAGCTGCCCAGAAGGAGGATTTAGGGAAAGATTTCTGGATTAGGATGTCCATACCGCGGATTTTTCCCTTTCCCTGGAAGAGGGTATATTTAATGGGAGTTGGCCTGCCATCAATAGCTGGAAGGCCTACCCGTTGCTGGGCATGTTCGAGTACTCCGGAGGTATTTTTTAGATAAAATTCGACATCGAGATCAAACCAGGCGTTTTTGTGGGCAAACCCGAGCATGAGGTTGTCTGAAATAGCTACCGGGAAGCGCTTTTCGCTGAGCACCCAGTATTGAAAACTGCGTCCAAATCGGTCTTCGTGGTATAATTGCCGCACGAATTGCTGATAGCGTCCGAAAGAACCTTTAAGCCAGAGGTTTTCCAGTAGGCTGTAAGAGAGGAATGCCCGAGGGGAGAGATATGTTTTACCATCAAACAAAGTAGCCCGCAAACCGAAGTCAGCGGAGATTTTTTTGAATGCACTGCCACTGAGGTATTGCAAATAGGCAGCATGTTGAGGGCTCCGGTGGTCGCCATTGAGCGGGCTTTTCCCATCTTGTCCGATATGGAAGCGGGAATGGCTGAATGCTCCCTGGTACCCAAAGTGGAGGGACTGCCCCTGGGGTAGGGACCAGGAATTTTTTTGGTGCAGGTTGATTTCTTCGACCCGGTTTAAATGGTTGTTTTCGAATTGCAGGCCAGGCTGCTGGTTAGATTCCTGCACCCGGTTGAAGGAGTTGGAGATACGCGTCGTATTTTCATAGGCAGAAAAAGCAGCGGTAGTAGCAGAGCGAAACTGTGGCCCCCACTCCTGGGTCCAGTTGGCACTGAAGCCATCATTCTGCCATCGGGTTTCTTCCTGGTATTTTTCCTGGAGAAAAGTATTGGGCTTTCGAAAGGGTGGGAATATACTTTGGTTGAAGCTGTAATCGAAGCGATCTCTGCCGCGGAAAAAGCTCGCCTGAACAGCGGTTTTATTAGAAGGTTGCCAGGTCCATTTGAGGTTTGCATCGTTAAAATAGAATATGGGTTCCTGTGTGTTAAGGGTTGTAGCCGTAGTGCGCCCGGCGGGGAGGTTGGGATAAGCCGCTCTGGTGATAGTAGGGTTGGTTTTTTGGAAAAGACTACTTTGGCCAAGGTTGCCATTTGTGGTACGGAATCCGGCGAGCAAGGCCATATTGGGGCCGAGCGGAGCCTCAACTGCTGCGCCGGAGG
The DNA here is from genome assembly GCA_964527495.1 of uncultured Haliscomenobacter sp. GTDB lineage: Bacteria > Bacteroidota > Bacteroidia > Chitinophagales > Saprospiraceae > JADJPL01. Next base: position 4,288 of record CAZGOT010000055.1, on the reverse strand, counting down.
TCAAAAAATTGAGGTCTATGACCCCCTGAACCCCGCCCTCCTGGCGCCTGGGGAGCGTCTGCATATCAATAACAGCGGCTGTCCGCCCTCCATACTCTGCCGGGAAGGCATTTTTATACACTTTTACCTCATTAATGATATTCGGGTTGACCAGGCTGAAAATGCCAAAAAAGTGGGTGACATTATAGAGCGTCATGCCGTCTAAGAGGACGAGGTTTTCGTCTCCATTGCTGCTCCTGATACTCAAATCAGAAGAAAGGTCATTGGAAGCATCTACCCCAGGGAGCATTTGGATACCCCGGAAAATATCTTTTCCCCCATAAAAATTCCCGATTGCACTAATTTGGGCCAGGCGGAGCAGCATGCCATCGTTGTTTTTTTTGTTGGAGGGCAGGGCTACTTTTTCCTTGACCAGGATACCCGGCAATTTTTCTACCTTGGGTATGAGCCTGACTTGTACCTCCTCGCCGGCTTTTCGGGTATCAACATAGACAACTTTCGTTTGGAAGCCGAGGTATTGCACATTCAAGACGGCACGGCCATCATAGGGTTTGGGTATATTGCAGATAAAACGGCCTTCCGCGTCGGCGGCCACGCCTTCTCCCTGCGCAAAAAGAATATGGGCAAAAGGCAAGGGCGTACCGCTGAGCGCGTCGCTGACCTGGCCCTGGACTTGAACAGAGGGTGGTCCGGAGTCAGGCGTGGAACTGTGCTCTTTGCGAACCAGGACCTGGCTTTCGCGTGGTATTTGATAGACTAGTCCAGTACCTTTGAATATCTGATCCAGAAAATCGTGCAGGTTTCCTGCTTTTGCATGTTGGTTAATGCGAACAGCCGATAGCGCATCCAGGTCATAGGCAAATTTGAGAGAATATTTTTTTTCCAAAGCATGGAACACTTCCGGCAGCGGCATGTCCTGAAAAACGGCTTCATAGGCATTACTACTCTGAGCGCCTACCAATAGCGGAAGAAGCGCCAGCATCATTGTCCAAAGGATTTTTTTGACCATATTGCAGTATGGGTCCTTATTTAATCTCAACTATTTTACCCTTTTTCCGGGCTTCAAGCTGCATAGGCCAGCATACTTTATACAGGGCACTATCGAGCGTATTCTTTTCAAAAAAAGTAGTTGTACGCCGGGTAAGTACCTGGGGCGAAGTTTGGATTTGCACATCGAACTGCCGCCCGATTTCTTCAAATACCTCCTGTAAGGTAGCATCTGTGAAGAAGAAACGGCCCTCTCGCCATGCGCCGATTAGCGCGGCATCTAAGGGTATCGGCGTGTTGAGCAGGCCTTTTTCCGACTGGGTAGTGGAGAGGCCTGCGGTAAGGATCTGGCTGTTTTTTGACCGGCCGGTAACCCGTACCTTTCCACTCAGGCAGTCCACTTTGAACCCGTTGGCCCTGGCGCGTACATTGAAGCTGGTACCCAGAACTTCGACGGTTCCCTGGTCGGTTTCAACTATAAAAGGCCTACCTTTTTTAACTTCAAAAAATGCCTCCCCTTCCAGGCGGATACGGCGCTCTTTTGCCCATTTGCCTGGCTGGTATTCGAGGGAAGAACCCGCATTGGCTTTTACCCTGGAGCCATCGGGCAGGGTGAAGGCTATTTGGGAACCATTTTTAACAACGATATTCTTTGAAGGATGGTTGAACAGTATAAATAGCAAGAGCGCAATAGAAGCTGCGGCAGCGTAGGGCAACCAGGTGCGGAAAAGCAGGCGGGGTGCAGAGGAAGTAGTCGGGGCGAGCGGTGTGGCCTGGTCAATACAGGACCAGAGCGCATCCAGGGTTTGGGTAGAGGGGGTTGTTTCCTGTACCTGAATCAGGCGAACCAAGCGGTAAGCTTCGGTGACCAAAGCGGTTTTTTCCGGATGTTCTTTTTGCCATTGTTCCCAAAATGCCGTTGCCTCAGGGTCGCCATGTCGGGCCCAACGGATAAAGGAATCCTCTTCAACAAAATCCATTACCGAAAATTGGGTAAAATTTCTAATCATGGCGAAAACAGTTCATCCAAATACCCGCTTCGGGTTTGGGTGTTATAAATCATTTTACAGCCAGTAGTCCCGCTCTGCATGATGCTTTTGCAGGTACCATCAGATTTTTGCTCCTCCAGGTGCCGCCGATCCAGGGCGCAATGTCCGAGTTCGTGAAAAACGACGTATTCCTTTTCCCAAATTCCCGCACTGCTCCAGAATGCCGCGTCAATAGTCAGGGTACTACCGGATATCGCTCCCTGTGCGCATCGGCCCAGGACCTTGGTTTCCGGAATATCGGCAACGACCGCATTGATTCTGCTCATATCTATCGTCCTTCCCCTCTTCAGGCCTTCAGCGACAAAGCTGTCAAAAAGAGGCTTGAGGGCTGGATCTACGACTCCTCCGGCAAATTCTTCCTCTCGTGTACATGCCGAAAGGAGGAGTAGGAAAAAGGCCAGAGTGTAAAATCTTTGTTTTATGCTGTTGAAGGACATACGCGTTTAATTTTAGGGGACTCCTTTCAGGTAATAAGGCATTACAAGCAGGTTTGTACTCATATTTCCCCAAAAAAAATTTGAAAGATGGCTGATGGCAATAGCCAGGCCAACAAGAGCATGATGTCCCGCATGGCTTCCAGTGCCCGATGGGCGAGATTTCTGGCCGACTGGTAATTTAGTTCCATGATCTCGCCAATCTGTGTGTAGTCCATTTGCATAAAATATTTCAGATACAGGACTTCCTGCTGGCGCTTGCTGAGGCTTTCAAGGGCCTTTTGCAGTTTCTGCCGGCGCTCATTGTCCCATTCTTCGGTTTCCCATTGGCTTTCTATATCAAAGACAGCAGTGAAGTGGTGTTCTTCGGGTTCCTGTCCAGCAAGCCGCGAATTGCCAATGGCACGGATTATTTTTCTTCTTAGAGAGACCAGCAGGTATTTGCGGATAGAATCGGTATTTCCCAGCCCTTCCCGGTTTTTCCATATTTCTATGAATAAATCCTGGAGACAATCTTCAACCAGTTGCCCATCGGCAGAGAATTTCCGGCCATATTTGATTAATACAGCAGCATGGTCCCGATAAATGCGCTCCAACGCGATTTTATCCCCTGCTTTGAGCTGACCCCATAAAGTGCTGTCCATCATTTTGTACCGGTAAGGCGGTTAATTTTAGGTAAAGCATGCAAAAAGTAGAAGACGTACCGAAGTATAATTGTTTGTCCGACAAAGGCATGCGATGCTAAATAAAAAAATCCGTTTATTTTTTCAAGAATTTTGAGTACAAAATACAAAAACGTGGCTTTACCCAATAAAGAACAACATTATCCACCAAAAAAAGAGAGATTATGTTTAACCGTTTGTTCAAATTTGGAACCCTGATCCTGCTCGGCGCTATGCTGGCATTTACCTCCTGTGAACAAGAAGAAGGACTACTGATTGAAGATTTTGGCCCTACCACAGATTCCCTCCTGTTTAATGGCCGTGGGCCGCATTCGCCAGGCTTGCGTGGCCATGGTGACCGTTGCTTCGAGCTGGTTTTCCCGGTGACAGTCGAGTTTCCGGATGGCACTAAGAAAGAGGTGACTAATAAGGACCAATACCTGAGTGCCATAAATACCTGGCGCAAGAACAATCCCCGCGTAAAAGGCATGCCCAAAATTGCCTTTCCTTATGAAGTGATGCTTAAAGACGGTACGGTAACGACGATCGAAAACATGGAAGACCTTAAAGATATCCTCGACAATTGTCGTCCGGTACGCGGGCCTCATACACAGTCTTGTTATCAGGTCGTATTTCCTGTGACGCTGAAGTTTCCGGATAGCACCAGCAAGGTGATTAACAGTGCGGAGGAGTTCAAAGCCAGCCTGGAAGCATGGCGCACTGCAAATCCAGAAGCTAAAGGGCACCCGATGATTGCTTTTCCGTATTCGATTAAGCTGAATAACGGCACGGTTGTAACCCTAAACAGCATTCAAGACCTCCGGGAAGCAATCCATGCCTGCCGGGAGAATCGTCCGCACCGTCCTTCCTGCTTCAAGGTCGTGTATCCGGTTACGGTTGTTTTCCCAGGCGGTTCCACTGCTTCTGCATCGAGCCGGGATGCGTTTATGCAGCTTGTGCGCGACTGGCGCGCTAAGAACCCTAACGTCGAAGGACGCCCAACCATGAAGTTCCCTATCAAGGTAGAGCTCAAGGATGGTACGACGGTAACGGTAGAGAGCAAAGAAGCACTCGATACTCTGGCAAAAAATTGTAAGGGATAAGGGAAGAGTGTGCAAAGACTGGGGTTGTGTAAAAAGTATTCCGCCGCCTACGG
>CAZGOT010000054.1:0-15396 GCA_964527495.1 uncultured Haliscomenobacter sp. | reverse complement strand
TGTTTAAAATTTTCTTTTGCCGCCGAAGGCGGCGAAAGACTTTTTACACAGCCCCACATTATTTGGCGGAGTAAGCCGCAAAAGGGCGGCCTCCGGACTTTTATACACCCCCTTTTTTACCATACGCCGTTCAAAATTTTATTCCGTCGCCATCGGCGTCGGAATAAAATTGCGGGCGATTTGGTGTTTTCCATTTAAAATGAAAAACATCGGGCCTTTGATAGTGCCCTGCCACATCAAAATCCATGCGGGCTTTGATGATTTCGGATATATCCGTATTAGCGAAGAGCATGCCTTCCTGATCCCAGAGTGGACCAGCCAGGATTTCTCCCAGGGGGGAAAGGATGACACTACCGCCGCGGGAGAGGATTTCGGGTTGTTCCAGCAGTTCTGCCTGGAAGCGTTCCGGATATTGTTCCTTGCGCACAAACTGGTTGGCAGAAAGGACATAGCAACGGCCCTCACAGGCGATATGCCGGAGGGTGGACTGCCACGTATCCCGCTGGTCGGCTGTTGGGGCCAGGTAAATATGGATATCCTGTTCGTATAGTGCCATTCTTGCCAGTGGCATATAGTTTTCCCAGCAAATTAAACCACCGATGCGCCCGATTGGGGTTGGGAGAACCTGGAGGTCGTCTCCCGTGCCTTCCCCCCATATGACACGCTCAGCCGCGGTAGGTTTGATTTTGCGGTGTCGGTGGATAAGGCGGCCTTCCGGACTGAAATAGAGGAGAGAACAAAATAAGGTGCCACCGCTTTCCCCGATTTCTGTAACACCAATAATTAAGGTGACCCCATTTTGGCGGGCAATGTCTGCCAGAGTTTCCGTGGCGGGCCCGGGCACTTTTACAGATTCACGGAAGTAGAGGAGCCAGTCTTCCCTGCCCTTTGGGGAGCGACTTCCGATAATTGTGCCAAAAGAAAGGCCTCGTGGGTAGGCAGAAAGGAAGGCTTCCGGGAATAAGACCAGTTTTGCCCCTCTTGCAGCGGCAGATTCCGTCCAATACCGGACTTTTTCCAGGCTTGCCTCAAGATTGAATAAGACCGGGGCGGCTTGTATGACGGCTACGTTGTGCATCATATTGCAGGCGGATGGTCAGTGGGCTAAAGCAGCGATTTTATCCTGGAGATAGGCCTCCATATGGGCCATAAAATCCTGCTGTAATTGTTTGCTAACGGGGCCTGGCTGTCCATCGCCGACGGGCTGCCCATCTATTTCAATGACCGGGAAAAGGCCTTTAGTGGAACTGGTGAAGAAGGCCTCTTTGGCTTGCCCGATTTCAGAAATGTGTACTTCGCGTTCTTCTACGGTATATCGCTGCTGCGCCAGGTGCAGGATTTGCTTGCGGGTTACGCCGAGGAGGATTTTTTGATCGGGGGTTACCACGCGCCCGCCTTCCAGTACCAGGAAGAAATTGGAGCGCACCGATTCCCGGATCCAGCCCCCATCCAGATAGAGGAGGTCGTCGGCGCCGCGTTTTTTGAGTTCCGGCAGCAGGCTGATGCCTGTGATATAGTTAGTGGTTTTAATCTCAGGAAGTTCCCGGAGGTGGGGATAGGTCATGAGCTTTAAAGTAATGTTGGGGTCCCAGGCTTGCTGGGGCAGAGGATACTGGAGGATGAGGACGTTGGGCTCGGAAGGCGTATATCCGTCTGGGGAATAGCCCCCGGTAAGGAGCAGGCGTATGCCACCTTGCTGGTGTCCGTTGGCTTCGATCAGACGGAAGATTTGTGCAGCGAAATCCTCCCGGGAAAAAGGGATTTCCAGGTGCAGCAAAAGTGCTGAGCGATAAAAGCGGTCGAGGTAGTCTTCCAGGAATAGAGGTTGGCCTTTCAAAAAAAGAAAAAAATCAAAAATGCCGTATCCCCGCAAAACAGAAAGGTCGCTAACGTGGAGAGTTGCTGCTTCTGTGCGGGCAAGTTGCCCATTGACCATGGAGTAGGTGATCATTGTCATTGGAGATTTGAATGCAATTGAAGAAAATAGCACTTGGTTTATATCGTAAAGAAAAGCCCGGGAAAGGTACTATCTTTTAGACCCTGCACCAATAGGTTTTATGCAAATTTTAAGCACTGGTCGGATAAAATGTACAAAACCTATTGGTATGGAGGATAAAATATAGACACAACTACAGATAAAGATTTTCGAAGTAATGTATTCGGGATAACAGCAAGTTTTTAAAAAAGTATAAACAATAATAAAAAGTCTTTATATTCAGAACGAAAATTTATAATACTCTTTTTGGGTAAAATAAAACACTAAAAATCGGGTTTTTAACCAACTAAACAATACAGATATGGGATTTGACACCAAAAACATCAGAAACGTCGTACTGCTCGGGCATTCAGGCTCGGGCAAGACCACATTTGCCGAGACGATGTTATTCGAGGCTGGGGAAATTAACCGGCGGGGAAATGTCGAAGAGGGGAACACGGTATCTGATTATACCGATTTAGAAAAGGAAAGAAGGGGGTCCATTTTCAGTTCCCTGATGCACGTTTCCTGGAAGGGGTCTAAGATTAACATCATTGATACACCTGGCCTGGACGATTTTGTGGGGGAAGTGGTTTCTTCGATGAAGGTGGGTTCTACCGGCGTAATCCTGCTCAATGCCAAGAGCGGTGTTGAGGTTGGCACAGAATTAATTTGGGATTACCTGGATACGTTCCAGGCCCCTGCAATATTTGTAATCAATCAGTTAGATCATGAGAAAGCGGATTACGACAATACCCTGTCACAGGCAGTAAGCCGTTTTGGGAGCCATGTGCTGCCTTTTCAATATCCTTTGAATGCTGGCACCGGGTTTAATACGATAATTGATGTGTTGCGGATGGTGATGTATGTATTTCCTCCCGGAGGCGGAAAACCAGAGAAAAAAGAAATCCCCGCGTCTGAACGGGAGCGTGCAATGGAAATGCACAATGCTATTGTTGAAGCCGCTGCAGAGAACGACGACGGGTTGATGGAACAATTTTTCGAAAAAGGCACCCTTAGTGAAGAGCAACTTGCTCAGGGGCTTCGCATCGGTATCGCCAACCATCAGATTTTTCCGGTTTTTTGTTGTTCCGCGACCCAGAATATGGGCAGTGGCCGGATTATGGGTTTTATCAACGATGTTTGCCCGACGCCCCTGGACCGCAAGCCAGCCCCTCTGGCCAATGGTACTACGCTGGCTTGCAACAGCGCAGACCCGACAACCGTTTTCATTTATAAAACAATCTCTGAGCCGAGGGTCGGTTTGGTTTCCTATTTTAAAGTTTATTCCGGTGTCCTTAAACCGGGTGATGAATTGACCAATGCTGCCAACCGCACGGTGGAACGCTTCGGGCAGATTTTTACCGCCAATGGCAAAGATCGGATTCAGGTGGATGAACTCCGGGCAGGAGATATTGGGGTAACCGTGAAACTTAAAAATTCCCATACGAATAATACCCTGAATGCCAAAGGGGTAGACCGGGTTCTCGAACCTATGCATTTTCCGGAAAGACGCGTAACGGTGGCTATTGAGCAGCAAAATAAAGCGGATATGGAGAAGCTCATGAAGGCCCTGCATACCATTAACGAAGAGGACCCCACATTAATAATCGAGCAGTCGGCCTCTGCTAAACAAATCTGGCTCCATGGGCAGGGAGAGCTCCATCTCGATCTCGTCAGGCACCGGATTGAAGTCCTGTATGGGGTGTCTATGCGCTTTATCCCACCCAGGATTGTTTATCGCGAAACCATCACCAAGCCGGCCAATACACAGTACCGCCATAAAAAGCAGACGGGCGGAGCTGGCCAGTTTGCCGAAGTGCATATGCGCCTGGAGCCTTATCACGATGGGATGCCTGATCCTGCAGGCCTCACCGTGCGGCACAAAGAAGTAGAAGACCTTCCTTGGGGCGGTAAACTTGCCTACTACTGGTGTATCGTTGGAGGGTCTATTGATTCCAAATTTTCCAATGCGATAAAAAAGGGCATTTTACAGAAAATGGAAGAAGGCCCGCTCACCGGTTCCTACTGCCAGGATATCCGGGTGAGTATTTTTGATGGAAAGATGCACCCTGTAGATTCCAACGACCAGGCATTCATGACAGCTTCCTCTATGGCTTTTCGGCAGGCTTTCCGGGAAGCGGCGCCACAGGTAATGGAACCAATTATGCATATCGAAATCCTATGTCCAGGTGAAGCGACCGGCGACATCATGGGGGATCTTCAAACGCGCCGTGCGATGATTATGGGTATGGACTCGGACGGGCACTTCCAGAAGATTATCGCGCGTGCCCCCCAGTCGGAACTGTATCTGTACTCTAGTACTCTCCGGTCTATTTCCCAGGGTAGGGCCCATTTTCACCAGGAATTTGCAGAGTTTAACCCAGTTTCTGCCGATATTCAGCAGAAACTGATGGATAGCTACCATGTGGAGGCAGAGGATTAAAGGACTCTGCCTCATGGGTCTTTTTAGGGATTGAGTGAAAGGTATTCCGCCGCCTACGGCGGCGAAAGAAAGTTTTGAATAAGGCTTTCCGAAAAGTCTTGCGGCTTGAGCCGCCAAAGAATACTTTTTCAAAACGCCGATTTTGTTGATTTTGCGAAGCAAAACCAACAAAATCGGCGTTTTGAAAAATTTTATGGGGCTGTGTAAAAAGCCCCTGGCATGTCATTTGGCGGCTGACGCCGCCGAATGTTATTTTGAATGAACGACGTTTTGCCTCATTTTGCAAAGCAAAATGAGGCAAAACGTCGTTCATTCAAAATTTTCTTTCGCCGCTGTAGGCGGCGGAATACTTTTTACACAACCCCTACTTGTGGCTTAATTACATTCGGAGTGGCCACAGCTTTTGCAGATGAGGCATCCTTCTTTGTATTGGAGCCCGTCGGGATCGCCGCATTCGGGGCAGGAAGCTTTTATAGCTTTGGTACCATCGGGTATAAAGAGCTTAAGTGCCCTAACGACGCCATTTTTCCAGGTATTGATATAGTCTTGTTCGGCGTTTAGCCCTTCGACAAGTTCTACTACGTGCTGCAGGGGCATTCCATGGCGCAGGACTCCGGAGATGAGTTTGGCGTAATTCCAGTACTCTTTGTTGAAAGAACGGGAAAGCCCCTCAATAGTTATACGGTAGCCGTCTCGATCCATGAATTGAAAGTCGTAGCGATTTTTGCCGCTTTCATCCTTAGCCTTGATAATCCAACCGCTTTGGACATAATCTGGAAGGCGGAAGGTATCAACAGCGGCACCGGTGAAGATTTCATAGGGGCGATTCTGGTAGATACCCAGCACGGCGATCCAGGGTTTATCGGCATTCATGAAGCGCACGATTTTAGCATCGAGGCGTTCGGGGCGCTTAGGCGCTCCGGTTTCGAGGAAATGCCCGTTTTGATCAGCTTTGGATTTGGTTTTTTTCTCTTTATCCTCTGCAATCAACACACCGGAGCGGGATCCGTCCCGGTAAATAGTACACCCTTTACAGCCCACCTCCCATGCAGTCTGGTAGATTTTCTTCACCATTTCCACGGAGGTGTCCTGGGGGACATTAACGGTTACACTGATGGAGTGGTCCACCCATTTTTGGATAGCACCTTGCATTTTCACCTTCTGCACCCAATCCACATCATTTGCAGTTGCCTTATAATAGGGCGATTTTTCGATGATTTTTTGAAGTTCTTCATTCGGGAGCTTGGTCACTTCGCTCACCTCGTAATTGTTGGCACGCAACCAGTCGGTGAATTTGTGGTGGAAGACGTGGTATTCTTCCCAGTGGTCGCCGACTTCGTCCACGAAAGAAACTTTTACATCCTTGTCATTCGGATTGACTTTCCGCCGACGTTTGTAGCTGATGAGGAAGACTGGTTCGATTCCTGATGTCGTTTGGGACATGAGGCTGGTGGTACCGGTTGGGGCGATTGTCAGCAGGGCGATATTGCGACGGCCATAGCGCACCATATCCTCGTACAAAGCTGGGTCGGCCTCGCGCAAGCGGTTGATGAAAGGGTTTGTTTTTTCTCTTTTCGCATCGTATATCGGGAAGGCGCCACGTTCACGGGCCATCTCGACGGATGCGCGATAGGCATTGAGGGCGAGGATTTTGTGTACTTCGGTAGTGAGGCTGATAGCCTTATCGCTACTGTACTGAAGTCCCAGGGCAGCCAGCATATCCCCTTCGGCCGTGATGCCTACGCCCGTACGCCGGCCCTCCAGACAAGTTTTACGGACTTTTTTCCAGAGCTCCAGTTCAACGGCTTTGATCGTTTCCGCTTCCGGATCACAGGCGATTTTTTCGATGATGCGCTCAATTTTCTCCAGTTCCATATCAATGATATCGTCCATGATGCGTTGGGCGAACTGGACGTGCCGGGCGAACTTGGTAAAATTGAAAGATGCCTTTGGGGTGAAGGGCTTTTCGACATAGCTATAAAGATTGATAGCCAACAGGCGGCAACTATCGTAAGGGCAGAGCGGAATTTCTCCGCAGGGATTAGTGGAAATCGTACGATAGCCCAGATCGGCGTAGCAGTCGGGTACAGATTCCCGGATAATAGTGTCCCAGAACAGCACGCCGGGTTCGGCTGATTTCCAGGCATTGTAAATGATTTTGCTCCATAATTCGGCGGCGTCGACTTCTTTGCTCATTACGGGGTCAGGAGAATCAACGGGAAATTGCTGGCGGTACTTTTTGCCCGCCATTGCGGCTTTCATAAACTCGTCGTCAATGCGTACAGATACATTGGCACCAGTGACTTTACCTTGTTCCAGCTTGGCATCAATAAAGGTTTCGGCGTCGGGGTGCCGTATCGAGACAGTCAGCATCAGGGCACCACGGCGACCGTCCTGGGCCACTTCCCGGGTGGAGTTGGAGTAGCGCTCCATGAAAGGCACAATGCCCGTAGAAGTCAGGGCAGAATTCATGACCGGGGTGCCTTTGGGCCGGATATGGGAAAGGTCGTGCCCTACTCCGCCCCTGCGCTTCATGAGCTGGACTTGCTCCTCATCGGTGCGGATAATACCACCGTAAGAATCGGCATTATTGCCGATTACGAAACAGTTGGATAGGGAAGAAACCTGGTAATTGTTGCCTATACCTGCCATGGGGCTTCCCTGCGGAATGATATACTGGAAATGGCGCAGCAGCTCATACGCATCCGCTTCGGTAAGCGGATTGGGGTATTTAGCCTCGATTCTGGCGATTTCCTTTGCAATACGGCGGTGCATATCGTCGGGGGAACGCTCGTAAATATGGCCAAAGGAATCCTTTAGCGCATATTTGTTTACCCATACATTGGCTGCCAGTTCATCGCCACCAAAATATTCGGTCGCTGTTTTGAACGCCTCTTCATAGCTGTAGGTCCTTGCCCCACTCTTTGCCGCTTGTTTGGCTTTCAGCGTGTGGTTCATAGTAATAAAAAGTTTTAAAAGTCAGGAATGAGGTTATTTTTTTCTCTATTAACGCGTAGTTTTCTGTTGGCAGGATTGATGCTACAAGGTATTCCCTAAATTTTAAAAAGTCAAAATTCCACTATATAAATTTATGCACATATTGTGGATAACTTTTTGACAAGGATTACATTCCTTTTTATATTCAAGATAAAAAAAGTACTAAATTTCTGATATTCTTGTTGTTATGTTGCAAAGCCGATCTGCCCACAAATAAAAAGCAGAAAAATTATGCTAAAGTGCAATGTGGATAATTCTGTCCCGTATGTGGAAAACTTTTTCTTCTTTCGCGCGGACACTTGCGAAAAGTAACAATTAACGCTTGCGGGCGGGCAAAAATTTTTTCTTTGACAAAAAATGTGCTTTGCCAGTGGGATAATAACAATATGTTTGAAAAAAAGGTTCCTAAAAAAACCGTTTCGCCTTGTAAAAACGTGGGAAGAAGGAGGGCAAGATGCTTTTGAGATAGCCCCTCAAGGGATATCTGGCCGGGGCTTCCTTAAAAAGAGCATTGGACCGGAAGCCCCGACAAGGGTAGGAAATTGTGGCGGCACTTATGGAAGTGCAGGTTCACCAAATAGTTTATTTGCCGGCAGGCTTTTGCTCTGCCGTTTTGTTTTTCTGGTTGAGTTTTTCGAGGACGAGCGTGGTAACATCGTGGGCTTCGTTGACCATGAGCACGCCAGTTCCCGGGCCATAATTGAGGATATAATCATACCCTTTTTCCTTGCGTAGATCGCTCAGGATTTCCTTTATCTGTTTTTCGAGCTCCTCGAGGATTTTCTGGCGCTCTTGCAGGAGCTGTTTTCCAACTTTTTCCTGTTCTGCTGCGAGACTCTGCTGTTTGAGCAGGAGCCTTTGTTCTTCCTGCTGAACCTGGTTGGGGGTCAACAGACCCTGCTGGACTTTTTGCTGGGTCTGGAGGAAATCGCGTTCCAGGGATTTCGAGCGGGACTGCAGGGCGGCTTCTGCTTCCTGGCCTTTTTCGTCAAGTTCCTGCACTTTTTCCTGGTAGTAGTCGAAATTTTTGAGCAAGCTGTCCGAATTGACATAAACGATATCCAGGGCGCCGGCATCGGCTTGTTTAGCTCCGTTGTCCTTAGTGGTATTGGCCTGACCGCCCTTTTCCTTCAGGTGGGCTCCGAGGAGATAACCGGTAACGACGAACAAGATAGCGATTAGGATCAGAGATAGGTTGTTTTTCATGCGTGAAATCAAATTATGGTGGGTGAATGTTCCGGTAGCTGCCGGATGCTGCCAAAGTCACAAATTTAGCAATTTGTATGATCTATTCAGGGGTTAATACCGGCTTCGGGGGTAAAAAGATAACCGCTTTGTTGGAGTGGGATTCCCTTTGGCAAAAAAACGCTTTCCCTCCCTGCTTTGACTGGGACCATCGCAATAAATCATATCTTTAGTCCCCTTTGTTTGTCTGATGTTTAATGTAAGGAAAATCCGGACCAAATTATTGACGCAAGGGGCTGGTTACCATTAATTTGTGCAAAATGGAAATAATGACAGATGCCTTTACTTTTCCGAAAGGGCTAAAGCGTGCTGCTGCGATGGTTGTGTTGCGGTGCGAGGATAGTTTTTTGCTCTTACGACGAAAAAAACCGCCTTTCGTTGGGCATTATCTCCCTGTTGGCGGCAAATTGGAGCCTTTTGAAGACCCCTTTCGTGCAGCGCTGCGGGAACTGGGGGAAGAGGCGGGGGTATTTCTGGAATCACTGCGTTTTGGAGGGGTTTTGACCGAGACGTCGCCACAGGACTATAACTGGCAAAGCTATATTTATTGGGCAGAAATCCCGTATATGCCCGCTCCGGAGTGTTCAGAAGGTGTCTTGGAATGGATTCCCTTTAGTTTGCTCGGGCAGGTACCTACCCCGCCGACAGATATGCTGGTATATCAATATCTGCGTATGGAAAAGCCTTTTGTGTTCAATGCAGTATATGATAACTCCATGCAATTGCTGAAGATATTCGAAGAAATTGAAGGGAAAAAAGTTTTTGGATAATACCGGATGGGTACACGCTGTACATACCCTGCATAAAACCTGTTGGGGCGAAGTATCCAAACCAGGTTGCCATCGGCAGGTTATTTGGCGCCCAGGGATTGTAGATAGGCTTTGGCGGTATGTGCGATGGTTTGCTCTACAGGAGTGTAGACAAAACCAAGCTGTTGAATAGATTTGGAATTGTCGTAGAAAAATTCCAGGGAAGATTGGCGTACGGTTTCTGCGGTAATAAAACGCCTTTCCTGGCTCCAGAGGCCTTTTAGCTGAAAAAAGCGCAGGGCCAGGTGTTGGAGGATAGGGGAGAGGGCGTATCTGGGAGCAGGGCGTTCCAGGGCAACAGCAATTTTGTTAAAAAAATCCTGATAGGCCAAATGACCTGCCGATGCGATAAAGCGCTCTCCGGAAAAGGGGCTTTCCATCAGCAGGAGCATCATCCGGGCAACATCCCTGGCATCTACAAGGGCTGTACTGCCTTTGGGGTAAAATGGAAATCCGTTGTGCAGCATAGAAAAAAAGCGGGCAGGCCCATCGGTCCACCGGCCACTGCCCAGGATTACCGAAGGGTTGACAATGACCGCGTTCAATCCTTCTGCAATTCCCCGCCAAACTTCTTGTTCGCCCAAAAACTTGCTGATGCCATACCGGGTATTGAAAGGGCTGCGTTCCCAGCGAATAGCTTCCGTGATAGTCTGACCTGGCTTGGTTCGACCCAGGGCAGCGACAGAACTGACATGGAGGAGTTTTTCAGTGCCATTGGACAGGGCAAGGTTGACGATATTGGCAGTGCCTGTGATGTTGACCTCCCGCAATGCCCGGGCGTCCCTTGGGTCAAAGGAAACCAGTCCGGCACAATGAAAAATCCATTCGGCTCCTTGTACAGCCTCTTCAAGAGCGGATAAGTCCAGGATATCCGATGCCACCCAGGTCACTTTTTCGGCGAGCTCACTAGGCAGAGCGGCTGGATTTTCCGATGGCCGGTACGTTGCACGTATATTGAAGTATCCCTGCTGGAGAAGAAAGCGGACCAGGTGGGCCCCCAGCAGTCCAGAAGCGCCCGTTATGAGGATATTTTTCCCCAAACGGGAATTTTGCGGGGATTGCCCCGTCTCACTTGAGCTCAAGGGTATATTTGGCAACGGCTTTGATCTTGTCAGGTGTGAGCAAGGACTTAAAACCAGTCATCGTATTGCGCCCGTTGGTAACGACTTTAATCCGTTCCTCCAGGGGTAATTTGGACTTAGTGAGGTTGGCTGCTCCGCTGGCGCCCATATCCCCATAAAGGCCATGACAGGTGACGCAGTAGGTCTTATAAATTTTTTCTCCGTCCGGCTTGGGATTGGAGGAGTAGGCTGTTGAAGCCGGGCCCGAAGTAAAAGCTTGGGCTACCACAACGACAAGGATAACAGAAAAGAATATTGCAAACCGCTTCATTGGTTTTTTTTGCAAAAATAAGGAAAAAATGCAGTTTGTTCATTTTTTAAGTACTCCAGAAAACGTGGTCTTTTGTGGCTGATTACCTAAACTTCAAGTCCGTTCGAAGAAAAAAAATGGGCCCCTGTCCATTTTTTTTGTGTTCGTAGCGATAAAATAGTTAAATTACGAGTTAAAATTCCTTTTGTATGAGCGAACCAAGAGTGCCGCGCCCCCAGGGGCGCTTGATTACTACCCTTGTATTGTTATTTGTCGGGATTGTCGTCGTCCTGATTTTTTCCAATGCGACTTTTCTGACCATCGAAGCCGGTAATAAAGGTGTCTTGTTCCGGAGGTTCACTGGCGGACTGGACAAAAAGAACATTTACCAGCCTGGATTCCACATGCTGGCCCCTTGGAATAGCATGTATGTGTACGATGTCCGGGAAAAGCAAATTGAGGAAGAAATGGAGGTTTTGTCGAGCAACGGCCTGAACATTCAAGTTGACGTTACGGTGCGGGTAAACCCACGCTTCGATAAGATCGGATTTTTACACGAAGCCTTCGGCCAGGATTATCTCAATTCCCTGGTCCGGCCGGAAATCAGGTCCTCGGTTCGAAAAATTATTGGGCGGTTTACTCCGGAGGAGCTCTATTCCACTCGCAGGGACGAGGTACAGCAAATGATTCAAAAAGATTTGCAGGCCACCCTGGAAAAGAATTTCATTGATCTCAGGGCTACGTTGATCCGCGGAATTAGCCTTCCGGACAAGGTGCGTATGGCCATTGAAGAAAAAATAGAAGCGGAGCAAAGCGCATTGAAGTACGAGTATATCCTGCAACAAGAGCGCAAAGAGGCCGAACGACGTATCATAGAAGCGGAGGCAAAAGCCCGTGCCAACTCCATCCTGAGTGCCAGCTTGTCGGATAAAATATTGAAAGATAAAGGTATAGAGGCAACGCTCCAATTGGCAAATTCCCCAAATTCAAAGGTTATCATCGTTGGTTCGGGTACCGACGGGTTACCCTTGATCCTCGGGGGCAACCAGTAGGGTATGCATCAAACGGATGTCTGTATCCTGGGTGCGGGCCCTGGAGGTGCAGGAGCCGCCTTGCGCCTGAGCTACCTGGGTATTTCCAGTCTGCTATTGGATAAGGCAGTATTTCCCCGCGACAAAATCTGCGGAGATGCGATCAGTGGGAAAGTCACTACTTTGTTGAACCGGCTGGACCCTGAGATTCTCGCGCGCTTTTTGGAGCGGGAGATCCAACAGGATGTGTGGGGCATCCGCTTTTTTGCCCCAAATAACAAGGCGGTAGAAGTGCCTTTCCAGTTCACTGGTAATAGGGAAGTGCCTTTTGCGCCCGGCTATGTCAGCAAGCGAATGGACTTTGATCATTTTCTTGTGGAAGAAGTTAAACGTCGGCAGGATATTTGTTTTTGGGAGGGAACGGCATACCATGGGTTCAAAAAAACCGAACGCGGGTTTGTGCTTGATACCGATGCCGGCCCGGTGGAAGCCCGTTTGTTGATTGTTGCTGATGGTGCCCACTCAGCTTTTGGCAGGCAGTATGCCGGGTTGGCAAAAGACGCAGGACATCATGCGGGTGCCGTGCGCGCCTATTACCGCAACGTAGAGGGGTTTGGCAGCAGTGGTGCAATAGAAATGCACTTCCTGAAAGAGCTTAGCCCGGGTTATTTTTGGATGTTTCCTCTGCCAGGAGGCTGGGCAAATGTGGGCGTTGGTATGCGAACGGACATTATTAAAAAAAAGAAGGTCAACCTGAAAAAAATGCTTCAGGAGATCGTACAGCAGCACCCTGCTGTAAGCGCCAGGTTTCGCAATGCCAAACAGGAAGGGGAAATCCGGGGATACGGGCTTCCCCTGGGCTCAAAAGTTCGTCCGATTTCAGGGGATAATTACATGCTGGTCGGGGATGCTGGCCACCTGATAGACCCACTTACGGGGGAAGGTATCGGTAATGCCCTGTATAGCGGTTTTATTGCTGCCGAACAGGCAGTGAAATGCCTGGAAAAACAAAATTTCAGCGCGGCTTTTCTTCGGGATTACGATGTGCGCGTACAGCGCGTCCTGGGTTCTGAAATGCAGCTCAGTTACCGTATGCAAAAGGCAGGCAAGTACCCTGCTCTACTCAATTTCCTGGCTTTTGTCATATCCGGCAATCAGAAAATTATTCAATATTTTTCTGGTATGTACACCGACCTGCATCTGCGGGAGCAGCTCGTGCATCCTTGGTTTTGGTTGAAAATGTTGATGGGCAAAAAAAAATCCGGTTGAGAACCAACCGAATTTTAATTTTTGTCTCTTTAAACAAAGAATTTGACGTTCAAATGACAATAAAAAAGCATGTCGGGTGTTTAGTAATAAAGAAACGGTGCTAAAAAAGGGGTGCCACTGCAAGGTTAGAGTGTAATAGCACCCTCCGCCAAAGACTGTCAAAGATTAGAGCTTCATAAACTAGTGAGTGTAGAGTAGTGGCCTTCCTCAAGGAAGGTCATTTTTTTTATAAACGATTCGCTAAGTAAAAACGCTGCCTGCTAATTTTTTTTGCTTATGGATCATCCATTTTTTTGGGGAGACCATTCGGTTGGGCGCCAGGAAGGGAATGATCCTGAGCCAGTCGTAGTAGAGTCACTCAAAATTGAAGATACGGCGCCTGGGACTCAGGGGATTTACTGGCTGGAAGTAATACAAAATGGCATCGGGGCATCGGTACAGATTCCGGTGTTGATTGGAAGGGGAAATCAAGAGGGCCCTATTCTGGGGATTACGGCAGCGATTCATGGTAACGAACTCAATGGGATTGCGGTTATCCAAAAGCTATTTGCAGCCCTGGACGTTTCCCGGCTTCGGGGAGCTGTAGTTGGCGTTCCTGTGCTCAACGTACCCGGGCTTTTGCTGGAAAAGCGCCATTTTAATGACGGTACGGATTTGAACCGTATTTCACCTGGCAGGCCCGATGGCAATATCAGTCAGGTGTATATCAATCGCTTGGTTCAGCGCCTGCTTCCAGGACTTCATTTTCTGATTGATCTGCACACGGCGAGCTTTGGAAGGGTTAATTCCTGGTATATTCGGGCAGATATGTATGCGCCCCAGGCTGCACGGATGGCATGGTTGCAAAATCCTGAAATAATCCTGCACAACAAGGCCAATGATGGTACTTTTCGCGGAACTGCAGGTGCGTTAGGTATCCATGCGATTACCCTGGAGCTCCGCGACCCCCACGTTTTTCAGCAGCCAGTTATCCAGGATGCGCTAACGGGAATATTTAATGTGCTCTATGATCTGGGGATGCTGGAGGGTAAGATAATCAGCAGCGGTTCTATGCCGGTGGTCTGTGAAAGCTCATCCTGGATATATACGGACAAAGGGGGGATTTTGGAGGTCTTCCCTTCTTTGGGTGTATGGGTAGAAAAGGGGGAACCCATCGCTGAAGTACGGGACATCTTTGGGCGGCTACAGCGGAGGTATTTTGCACCTGAGCGTGGGGTAGTCATCGGCAAGAGCGTTGATCCGGTTAGCCCCACTGGTTCAAGAATACTGCATCTTGGCTTGCGGCCCAAAGTAATGGATGCCTTTCCGTTTGCAGGACAAGGCACCTGAATGCTGTTTAGTGGGGCAGTCTGTCACGGATTAACCCATAAACGAAAGTGCCCAGGATAGCACTAAGCAGCATGACGCACGCAATCCCATAGCCATTGCCTATCAATACGTACATGGGCCCGGGGCAAGCACCGACCAGGGCCCATCCCAGGCCAAAAATAGAGCCCGACAGCAGGTGACGGGTGGGTCGGAGTAGCATTGGCTCGTAGCCAACCTCCGTATTGAGCAGGGTTTTCATCCCGCTCCGTTTCATTATCTGGATACCGATAGCACTGATGACGACTGCCGTTCCCAACATGCCATACATGTGCAAGCTCTCAAATCGGAACATTTCCTGGATGCGGAACCAGGATAATGCTTCTGATTTGGTCATTACGATACCAAAGAAGATGCCCACCAGAAAGAAAGGTATATTTTTCATCTTTAACCAAATATTAAAGGCATGATAAAATGGGACATGAACAGGCCACCTACAAAAAAACCGATTACCGTCAAAAGAGAGGGTAGTTGAAGGTGAGATAGGCCGGTTATAGCGTGTCCTGAAGTACATCCATCTGCATACCGTGCGCCGAAGCCTATGAGAAAACTTCCTATTATAGCCAGCAGGATGCCTTTGGGATTGGAAAAATTGAACAGTTCGGTGTTTATTAAGCCTAATCCCTTGTCATCGGATTCAGGGTAGGCAAATCCCCAGGAGGATAGATGGTCAATGGTTGCCTGAGAGATTTGAACTGGTTCAGGGCTTCTGAAGAAATGGGTAGCAAGGAAACCGCCGGCTACTGCGCCTACGATAAATGCCATTCTCCACCATTCTTTGCTCAGGTCCACTTTAAAAAAATCGTTTATCTTGCCTGCTCCTGCCAGAGTGCAGAAATTTCGAAAAGTTCGGGATACTCCAAAAGCCCGGCCTAGCCAGGTGAGCAG